>JADLEG010000094.1 GCA_020846275.1 Alphaproteobacteria bacterium | reverse complement strand
CGTGGCGGCGAAAGCCCTATCGAGACGCCAATGCGGCGGTTAAGATCGACGGCGGGGCTGCCCAGGAAGGACGGCCGGACGGCATGAACGGACCGATACTGGTTACCGGCGGCGCCGGGTTCATCGGGGCCAACCTGGTCCGCCGACGCCTGGGGGCGGGCGACCGCGTCGTCAACCTCGACCTGCTGACCTATGCCGGCAACCGCGATTCGCTGGCCGAGTTCGCCAACGAGCCCCGGCATGTCTTCGTGCGAGGCGACATCGGCGACGGCGCGCTGGTCGGCCGCCTGCTGGCGGAACACCGTCCCCGCGCGATCCTGCACCTGGCGGCGGAAAGCCATGTCGACCGGTCGATCGACGACGCGTCGGCCTTCATGACGACCAACGTGCTGGGCACGCAGAAACTGCTGGAAGGGGCGCTGGGCTACTGGCGCGGCCTCGATGCCGCCGGTCGCCAGGCGTTCCGGTTCGTGCATGTCTCCACGGACGAAGTATTCGGCTCGCTGGGCGCCACCGGCTGCTTCGACGAGACGACGCGCTACGACCCCCGCTCGCCCTATGCCGCGTCGAAGGCCGGGTCGGACCATGTCGCGCGCGCCTATTTCCACACCCACGGCCTGCCGGTGGTCGTGACGAACTGCACCAATAACTACGGTCCCTACCAGTTTCCCGAGAAGCTGATCCCCACGCTGATCCTCGGCGCGCTGGAGGGGCGCAAGCTGCCGATCTACGGCCGGGGGGCCAACGTGCGCGACTGGCTCTATGTCGAGGACCATGCGGCGGCGCTGGAACGGGTGGCCGAGGCGGGCGAGCCCGGCCGCACCTACTGCATCGGCGGGCGGGCCGAGCGGACCAATCTCGACGTGGCGCGCGCGGTCTGCGCGGCGCTCGATCGCCTGGCTCCGCGGCGCGACGCGCGAAAGCATGACGAGGCGATCGAGTTCGTCGCCGACCGGCCGGGGCACGACCTGCGCTATGCCATGGACATCGCGCTGATCGGGCGCGAGCTGGGCTGGCAGCCCGCGGTCGACTTCGACCAGGGTATCGCGCGCACCGTCGCCTGGTACATCGAGCATCGCCCCTGGTGGCAGGCGATCCGCTCGCGGGGCTTCGCCGGCCAGCGCCTGGGCGTCGCCCGGGAAGCGGCGCGGTCGTGACGACGCCCAGCACTCCGCGCAAGGGCATCGTGCTGGCGGGCGGTTCCGGTACGCGCCTGCATCCCATGACCAGCGTGATCAGCAAGCAATTGCTGCCGGTCTACGACAAGCCGATGGTGTTCTATCCGCTCTCGGTGCTGATGCTCGCCGGCATCCGCGAGGTGCTGGTGATCTCCACGCCGCGCGATCTGCCGCTGTTCCGCCAGCTTCTCGGCGACGGTTCGCGCCTGGGCATGAGGTTCGCCTTCGCCGAGCAGGCGGCGCCGCGCGGCATCGCCGAGGCGCTGGTGATCGCCGACCCGTTCCTGGCCGGCGCGCCGTCCGCCCTGGTGCTGGGCGACAATCTCTTCTTCGGCCACGGGCTGGTCGAGATGCTGCTGCGCGCGGACCAGCGGCCCAAGGGCGCCAGCGTGTTCGCCACCCGCGTCAAGGATCCCGAGCGCTTCGGGGTGGTCAGCTTCGACAAGGACGGGCGCGCGCTGTCGATCGAAGAGAAGCCGAAACAGCCGAAATCGCATTTCGCCGTCACCGGCCTCTATTTCTACGACGCGGCGGCCCCGGGCCTGGCGCGCCAGCTCACACCGTCGGCGCGCGGCGAGCTCGAGATCACCGATCTCAACCGCCTCTACCTCGACCGCGGCGAGCTTGCGGTGATGCCCTTCGGCCGGGGTATCGCCTGGTTGGACGCCGGCACCCCCACGGCCCTGCTCCAGGCCGCCCAGTTCATCCAGACAATCGAGGAAAACCAGCAGCTTAAGATCGCCTGCGTGGAGGAGATCGCGTGGCGGCAGGGGTGGATCGATAAGACGGCGTTAACCAAGTTGGCGGAATCCTTCGGCGCGGGCGCCTATGGCCAGTACCTGGCCCGCCTGGCGCGCGAGGAGAACCCATGGCAAGGCTGATCCATCCGGTGATCCTTTCGGGCGGCGCGGGCACGCGGCTGTGGCCGGTGTCGCGCGAGCTTCGCCCGAAGCAGTTTCTCAGCCTCACGTCCGACCGCACCATCCTGCAGGAGACGGTCCTGCGCGTCGGCGCGCCGGCCCGCTTCGCCGGCCCCACCCTGGTCGCCAGCGAGGAGCACCGCTTCCTGGTGGCCGAGCAGATGCGCCAGATCGGCATCGCCCCGTCGAACATCGTGCTGGAGCCGGTGGGACGCTCGACCGCGCCGGCGATCGCGGCCGCTGCCCTCCTGGTCGCCGAGACCGATCCCGATGCCGTCCTGCTGGTCCTGCCGTCCGACCACCAGATCACCGACCTGGTCGCCTTCCACGCCGCCATCGACAAGGCCGCCTCGGCCGCGCTGCGCGGCAAGCTGGTCACCTTCGGCATCGCGCCGGACGGGCCGCGCAGCGGGTTCGGTTATATCCGCATGGGCACGCCGCTGGAGGGAACGCCCGGCGTCTACGCCATCGAGCGTTTCGTCGAGAAGCCGCCGGAGCAGACCGCCAGGGCGATGCTGGACGAGGGCGGCTGGTCGTGGAACAGCGGCATGTTCGCCTTCACCGCCAAGCGCTACCTCGAGGAACTGGCGCAGTTCCAGCCGGCGATGCTGGCGGCGGTGCGGGAATCGGTCGCCAGCCGTTCGCGCGACCTCGAGTTCACGCGGCTCGACAAGGCCAGCTTCGCCAAGGCGCGCGAATTGTCGATCGACTACGCGGTGATGGAGAAAACGGCCGACGCCGCGGTCGTGCCGGCCGACCTGGGCTGGAGCGACCTCGGCTCGTGGAACGCGATGTACGAGGCCGCGCCGCACGACGCCGCCGGCAATGCGCTGAGCGGCAAGGCGGTGATCCACGATGTCGGCGGCTCTTATATCGCTTCCGACGGGCCGCTGGTGGGCGTGCTGGGCCTGAAGAACGTCGTCGTGGTCGCGACCAAGGACGCGGTGCTGGTGACCGACCGCGCGCGCGCGGAAGGGGTCAAGGACCTGGTCGCCAAGATCAAGGAGGCCGGGCGCGACGAGCACCGCAATCACCGCGAGTTCCACCGCCCCTGGGGCACCTACGAGACCATCGACATCGGCGAGCGCTTCCAGGTCAAGCGCATCGTCGTGAAGCCGGGCGCCAGCCTGTCGCTGCAGATGCACCACCACCGCGCCGAGCACTGGATCGTGGTGCAGGGCACGGCGCGCGTCACGCGCGGCGACGAGGTGGTCCTGCTGCACGAGAACCAGTCGACCTACATCCCGCTCGGCACCAAGCACCGGCTGGAAAACCCCGGCATGCTGCCGCTGCACCTGATCGAGGTGCAGTCCGGCCCCTACCTGGGCGAGGACGATATCGTGCGCTTCGACGACAAGTACGGGCGGGCGGAGAAGTCCTAGCCCTACTTCTCGACCGCGCCGCCGCTCTCGGCCCAGTCCTTGAAGGCGCCGAGGTTGTAGACCTTCTCGTAGCCCATCTCCTTCAGCGTCTTGCCACTCAAGGCCGAGCGTCCGCCCGAGGCGCAATAGAGGATCACCGTCTTCGCCTTGTCGAAGTTCTTGTCGTGCGACGGCAGGTCGGGATCGGCGCGGAATTCCAGCATGCCGCGCGACACATGGACCGCGCCCTTGACCTTGCCGCTCGCCGCGACTTCCGGCGCGTCGCGCACGTCGACAACCAGGGCGTCGCCCTTAGCGATCATCTCCCTGGCCTGGGCCGGCGTGATCTTCGGCACCGCCGCGTTGGCGGCTTCCATCATCTGCTTGACGTTGGTGGCCATTTCTACCTCCGAATTTCTCCAGGCTGCCGTCATAACACGAAGCGCCGCCGGGCAACCGGGTCGATCGAGCCGTTCACGCAGACTTGCGACGCCTGATTGGCCTCGACGCGGCGACCGGCTAGTCTCGCCAGGAATTCACCGCTCGGACCGGGATGAGAACAAGCCGATGAAAATGTCGCGAAACGCCCTGATAGCCGGCATTGCCGTCGGCGCCTGCCTGTCGTTGAGTTCCTCTCTATCCGCGCAAGCGCCGGCGACGCTGTCGCCCCAGCGTATCGCCGCGATCATCGCGAGCCCCGACCGAAGCGCGGCGGACCGCACCAACGACCTGCGCCGCAAGCCGGAGCAGATGCTGGGCTTCATCGGGCTTCGTCCCGGGCTGGTCGCGCTCGATCTCAGCGCGGCCGGCGGCTAGACCACCGAGCTGCTGGCGCGCGCGATCGGTCCCAACGGGACCGTCTACGGCCAGAGCCAGCCGCGCGACCCCAACCGGGCGCCCACGCCGCCCGCCGCGCCGGAGGGCAACAGCAACCCGACGATCGCAGCACCGGCCCCGGCAGCGGCTCCCGCTGGACCGCCACGCCCGTCGCCGGTGGCGCTGGCCGATCGCGACGCGAAGCTGCGCGCAGCGGGGGTGGCGGCGGCGCCGATCATCGCGGTCTCGCGGCCGTTCGAGGATCCGATCCCGCCCGAACTGGCGACGGATCGGCTCGACGTCGTGACGCTGATGTTCAACTACCACGACCTCGGCCATCTCGGCGTCGACCGGGCGCCGATGAACCGCGCCGTCTTCCGCGCGCTGAAGCCCGGCGGCATCTACGTGATCGCCGACCATGCCGGAAGGCCCGGCACCGGCATCTCCGAGTCCGGCACGCTGCACCGGATCGAGGAGGCGTTCCTGCGCCGCGAGGTCGAGGCGGCGGGATTCAAGCTGCTGGCCGAGGGCAGCTTCCTGCGCAACCTCTATGATCCAAAGGACAAGAATACGCCCGACCCGCCGCAGCCGAAGGACGAGTTCGTCCTGAAATTCGTCAAGCCCTGACCGCCGCGCGCCGACCGCCCTATTCCGCGGCTGCTTGGCGCGCCGACGGGTCGGGCGCGCGCTTGCGGCCGGTGATCATCGCGCGCACCAGGTTTTCGCGATGGGCGAAGCTCGCGACCGCCACGCCCAGAACGTGGAACCCGACCAGCAGCAGGGTCAGGTTGGAGAACAGCTCGTGCACCTCCTTGACCATGCGTCCGGGCTTCGGCACCCGCTCGCCCGGCTTTGATGGCGTGGGCGCGGCGGCGACCACCTGGCCGCCCAGCCATGGCGCCAGCGGACCCTGGTTCTCGCGGATCGCCAGCAGGGCGATGCCGGTGCCGGCCGTGATCGACAGCGACAGGATCAGCGCCACGATCATGGCTCCGCCGGCCGGGCTGTGGCCGAGATGGCGCGGCGCGCGCAGCCGAACCAGGTCGGCCAGGTAGCGCAGGGCGGCGCGCGGCGACGGCACGAAATCGGCGAAGCGTGCGTGGCGCGGACCGACCAGGCCCCACACGATGCGCAATACGACGATCGCTGCGACCAGGTAGCCCGACCAAACATGCAGCCATTGCGGCTTGCCCTCGGTCAGGTACGAGACGAGGAAGGCCGCGGCGAGCAGCCAGTGCGCGATCCGCACGAAAGGATCCCAGACCCGAACTTCCGTTGGGCGTCGCTTTTCGGTCAATGCCGCCATGGATTCCCGCCCCGCTTACGGGTTGCCTGTATGTTTGGCGACATAGGTGGTTTCACTCCAGGTATATGGCAACGCGGCGATTTGCCGCTTCGCCCGACGGCATGATCTCCGCGCACAACGGCTCCTGGTCGCTGCGCGCCTCGACGATCAGCCGCTCCCACGGGATGCCGGCCTTCTGGATCGTGTCGCCGGCCGCGGCGGCACGGAGCCAGGACATCTCGAAATTGATGAGCTGGTGCCGGACCGGATCGATCTCGCCGGTGCGCTCGCTGGCATGCCCAACGACATGCACGAAAGCGCGGCTTTGCTGCGCTCGCAGCGCGATCGCGAGCAGCTTCCGGCGCGCTTCGGGCGACAGCACGGACGAGCCGTTGGCGAAGAACACCTGGCCCAGGTCCTCGCTCCAGGCGATGGCGGCCTGTGTCTGGCCGCAGGGCGATTGCGCGGCGGGCGCGCGGGGCGACGCGGGCTCGGCCATTGCCGCAGCGGCCGGGGCGGCAGGTGGTCCCGGCGCGGCGCTGGGAACAGGGCCAGGCGGCAGGGGCGCCGCTCCCACCGGCGGCGGTGGCGGCAGTGCCGCCGTGGGAACAGGCGCGTCGTCCGCGGCCGGAGCGGAACTGGGCGTCGGTCCCTGCGGCGCACCGGACGGTACCGGGCTGTCCTCGGCGCCGCGCGAGATTTCCTGCGGCGGCGGGCCCGCGCGGCCGTTGCGGATGTCCTCTTGCCGGCGCTGGCGGTAGAGGCTGCGCAGGCTTGCATAGTAGTCGATCGAGGTTTCCTTGACCGTATCGAGCGTGCCCAATGCCCGCGTGCGCTGGTCGAGCGCGTTCAGCGTGAAGCGCCCGACCGACACCAGCCCGTAGCCATAAGCCTGCAGCGTCAGCGATACCGGATCGGCCACCGTGTCGACGGCGAGCCCCCCGGCGTCGCGCGCATTGGACGGGCCGATCAGCGGCAGGACGAGATAGGGACCTTCGGGCGTACCCCAGACCGCGAGGGTCTGGCCGAAATCCTCGTCGTGGAAACCGACGTCCATCACCGCGTCGGCGAAGTCGTAGAATCCGGCCGCGCCTAGGGTGGTGTTGAGCAGGAACCGCTCGGCGGTCAGCCCGGCCCGGCGCGGCTCGCCCTGCAGCAGGTCGTGCGTTAGGATCAGCGGCGAGCGCAGATTGCGCAGGAAGTTCCGCAGCGCGTCGCGCATCGGCTCGGGCACGTTGCTGTAGGCGGTGGCGACGGGCTTCAGGAAATACTTGTCGAGGCCGGTGTTGAACTCGAAGATCGAGCGGTTCATCGGCTCCAGCGGATCGTTGGCCTCGTCATAGGCGGCCCTTGCCTCCGGCTCGCTCGGCGGCGTGGCGCAGCCCACGACGGAGAGAACGGCAAGCATCGCCGCCGCCTGCGCGACACGGCGCAACTGCCTCGCAATCCCGCTTTGCATGCACTTTGCCCGTCATTGCCAAACCCTGCCGTCCCCCCGGAAAGCCATCGGCTTGCGGTTGGTAAAGCATGGGCATTACGGCTGCCTGACGCGAAAAGGGCGGGAAAGCCGGACGGCTGGCTGCATTGACGGGCAGGGCGCGACGGACTAAACCGCCGCTCATGGATCATCTGGACGAACTGGAATCGCGCAGCGTCTTCATCCTGCGCGAGGCGTTCCACCGCATCAAGCCGCTGGGCATGCTGTGGTCGATCGGCAAGGATTCGGGCGTGCTCGCCTGGCTCGCGATGAAGGCCTTCTTCGGCCGCGTGCCGTTCCCCGCCATCCATCTCGATACCGACATGGAGTTCGACGAGGTCTACAAGTTCCGCGACCGCATCGCCAAGGAATGGAGCCTCGACCTGCGCGCGCCGAAATGTCCCCCGGTCGAGGCGACCGACCCGTCGCTGCCGCCCGCGGCGCGCTCGGCCGCGCGCAAGACGCTGGGGCTCGCCAACGTCATCCGCGACATGCAGCTCAAGGGCATCATCCTCGGCATCCGCCGCGACGAGGAGAGGCTTCGCGCGAAGGAGCGCGTATTCTCGCCGCGCGACGAGACCGGGCAGTGGAATTTCCGCGAGCAGCCGCCCGAGTTCTGGGACCAGTTCAACACGGCGCCGCCCGAAGGCGCGCACCTGCGCATCCATCCGCTGCTGCACTGGACCGAGATCGACATCTGGCTCTACGTTCAGCGCGAGAAGATTCCGGTCGTGCCGCTCTACTTCGCCAAGGACGGCAAGCGCTACCGCACGCTGGGCGAGAAGGACATCACGCACCCGATCGACAGTAACGCCACGACGATCGACGCGATCCTGGCCGAGCTGCGCGCGACCAAGGTGCCGGAGCGCGTGGGACGCGCAATGGACCACGAGAGCGAGGACAGCTTCGAGCGCCTGCGCGCCGCCGGCTACATGTAGCGGACATCACCATGCCAAATATCGATCCGGCCCGGCTTCTGGGCGATCTGCGGCGGCTTGCCGATTTCGGACGGTACAAGACCGGCGTGCATCGGCCGACCTATTCGACGGAGGACATGGCGGCGCGCCAGTGGCTGGTGGACCGCATGGGCGAGGCAGGACTGGCGGCCACGATCGACGGCATCGGCACGGTGATCGGGCGCAGCGCTTCGGCGGGCCCGCGGCTGCTGATCGGCTCGCACCTCGAAACGCAGCCCTATGCCGGCTGGCTGGACGGCGCGATGGGGGTCATCTACGGCCTTGAAGTGGCGCGCGCCTTTCGCGACAGCCAGGACTGCCGGAACCTTGCGATCGATGTCGGCGCCTGGGCCGACGAGGAAGGGCATTACGGCTCGATGCTCGGCAGCCGGTCGTTCTGCGGCGTGCTCCCCGAGCAGGAGATCGATCAGCTAAGCAACAAGATGACGGGCAAGACGCTGCGCGACGCCCTGGCCGAGGCCGGGCTGGCGGGGCGCAAGCGCGAGGTGCTGCCGGACGGACGATACCTGGGCTATCTCGAGGCGCATGTGGAGCAGGGCGCCACGCTCGATACGAGCGGCCAGCGCCTGGGCATCGTGACGGGCATCGTCGGCATCTACGGCTACCGCTTCACCGCGATCGGCCAGCAGAACCATGCCGGCACCACGCGGATGGCGGCGCGCAAGGACGCCGGCGTGGCGCTGATGCGGCTGTGGCACGACATCGACCAGCGCTTTGCGGAGGTCACCGGGCCGCATTCGGTCTGGACCGCGGGACGGATGGTGCTCGATCCCGGCGCGCCCAGCGTTATCCCCGGCAAGGCCGAGCTGCTGTTCCAGTTCCGCGACATCGCGCGCGAGCGTCTGGCGATCATGGACAAGGCGCTGCTCGAACTGGTCGCGGCGGCCGATGCGCGCGGCCCATGCCGGATCGAGACCGAGGTCACGGCGCGGACCGAGCCGCGCGCCATGGATCCGGCGCTTCAGCAGGCATTGGAGCGCGCCGCCGAGGCGCGCGCGCCGGGGCTGCATACCAAGCTGCAGAGCGGCGCGGGCCACGACGCGCAAATCTTCGCCCAGCGCCTGCCGGCCGGCATGCTGTTCGTCCCCAGCATCGCCGGGATCAGCCATCACTACGCCGAGGACACCAAGGAAGACGACATCGTGCTCGGCTGCCAGGTCCTGGCCGACGCGGCGGCTTCTATCCTGCGCGGCCGCGCCGGCTCGGCCTGACCAGCCGCGGTCTTCAGCCCCGCCCGAAGATCGCCAGCAGGATTCCGGCCAGCACGATCACGCCCAGGATCCACGCCCAGCCGGGCAAGCCGCCCGCCGGCGGCGGCGTGGCGGGCGCCGTTGCCGGCTCTGCTGTCGGGCTCCCGGCCGCTGCCCGGGCTTGCGGCTGCTGCTGCGCGACCAGTTCGACGAAACGGCTGAAGAACTCCCCCGCCATCTTCTTGGACACGCCGTCGATCAGGCGCGAACCGACCTGGGCCAGTTTTCCGCCCACCGTTGCCGTGACCTCGTAGGCCAGGATCGTGCCGTCGCCGTCCGGCTTGAGCTTCACCTTGGCGCCGCCCTTGGCGAAGCCGGCGCCGCCGCCCTGGCCCTCGCCCGAGATGGTGTAGCCGTTGGGCGGATCGATGTCGCTGAGCGTCACCTTGCCGCCGAACTTGGCCTTGACGGGGCCGACCGCGGCGGTCACGCGGGCCTGGAACTCGGTGTCCGAGGTCTTTTCGACGGTTTCGCAGCCCGGAATGCACTGCTTGAGGATGTCCGGATCGTTCAACGCGCGCCATACGGCCTCGCGGGGCGCCGGGATCCGGTATTCGCCGGTCATGTCCATGGCAACTCGCTCCAAGCCCTTAGGGGGCGCGAGACTAGCCGTGGCCGCGGGGCCTGTCAGCCGACGCGCATCCCGTGACAGGCAAGTCGGACTTATGATACGGAAAAACAAGGGACTATGGATTAAGTCCATCTTGGGAGGAAATGAAACATGACGATAGCGGTTAAGCGCCCCGGCGCCGGCACGCGAATCCTGGCGGCGGCGGTCGTCGCCCTGGCGCTCGGCAGCCAGGCCTGCGGGCCGGCGCAGGCGCAGGACAAGGTCACCTTGTCGATCGGCACGGGCGGGACGGGCGGCGTCTACTACCCCCTGGGCGGCGGGCTCGCCAACGTGCTGTCCAAGACCGTGCCCGGCTGGCAGGCGACCGCCGAGGTGACCGGCGGCTCGGTCGACAACCTGAAGCTGCTCGGCGCCGGCAAGTCCGATATCGGCTTCACCATGGCCGATGCGGGGCTCGACGCGCTGAACGGCCAGGACAAGTTCACCGGCGGCAAGGTGCCGGTACGCACGTTGATGGTGCTCTATCCCAACCGCATGCACGTGGTGTCGGTCGAGGGCATGGGCATCGCCAAGATGGCCGACCTGAAGGGCAAGCGCGTATCGACCGGCTCGCCCGGCAGCGCTACCGAGGTCATGGCCTTCCGGCTGATCGAAGCGGTGGGCATGGACAAGGACAAGGACATGAAGCGCGAGCGCCTGGGCGTCGCGGAATCGGTCAACGCCATCAAGGATCGCAAGATCGACGCGTTCTTCTGGGTCGGCGGGCTCCCCACCTCGGCGGTGACGGACCTGGGCGCCACGCCCGGGACGAAGCTGGTCCTGATCGACCACGCCGACGCGGTGGCGGCGATGAACAAGAAACACGGCAACCTCTACGCCGCCGACGTGATCCCCGCCAAGACCTATCCCGGCCAGGACAAGGACAACCAGAATTCGTCGGTCTGGAACATCCTGGTCGCGCACGAGAAGATGTCGGACCAGGTCGCCTACAACATCGTCAAGACGATCTTCGACAAGAAGGCCGACCTCGTGGCCGTGCATTCCGAGGCGCAGAACTTCGAGCTGGCCACCCAGAAGGCCGCCAACTCGCCGATGCCGTGGCATCCCGGCGCGCTGAAGTACTTCGCCGAGAAAGGCATCAAGATCAACTGACCAGAGGCCCGTCGACGGCCGCCGGCGGGCGGCCGTCGCGGGGACGGGGGGCCGATGGCGCAGGAAGAACGGCACGACGCGCCGATCGGGGCGATCGATGCCGAGGCCCTGAAGAAGGCCGACGAGTTCATCGAGCAGGACGAGGGGGCCGCGAGCAAGTTCGTTGGCCGGGTCGCGATGGCCGTCACCGCCGTCGCGGTCGTGATGTCGCTGTTCCACCTTTATGTCGCCGTGGGCGGTTCCTGGCCGTTCACGGACACGCCGATCGTGCCGACCCAGGAAACGCGCTACGCGCATGTCGGCTTCATCCTGGTCCTGTGCTTCCTGCTGTTCCCCGTGGCGCCGCGGTTCCGCCATCGCATCATGTGGTGGGATCTGGTCCTGGCGGCGGCCAGCATCGTGGTCATCGGCTACGCGCTCCTGGGCGGCGACGACTTCACCGACCGCAATACGCTGCCGAACGACTGGGACGTGTTCTTCGGCGTTCTTCTGATCGTCTTCGTGCTCGAGGTGACGCGACGCTCCTCGGGTTGGGTCATGCCGGCGGTCGTGGTCGCCTTCATCGTGTATGCGATGGCCGGGCCGTATCTGCCGCCGCCCTGGACCCACAAGGGCTATGACCTCGCGCGCCTGACCGGCCACATGTACATGACGCTCGAGGGCATCTTCGGCACGGCGATCGACGTGTCGTCCTCGCTCATCATCCTGTTCACGATCTACGGCGCGATCCTGCAGTTCTCGGGCGCCGGCAAGTTCTTCATCGACTTCTCCTTCGCGATGATGGGCGGCAAGGCGACCGGCGCGGGCCGCACGATCGTGTTCGCCTCGTTCCTCCTGGGCGGTCCGTCGGGATCGGGGGTGGCGACCACCGTCACGCTGGGCTCGGTCGCCTATCCGATGCTCGCGCGCGCCGGATACGAGAAGCACGCGGCGGGCGGGCTGCTGGCGGCGGGCGGGCTGGGCGCGATCCTCTCGCCGCCCGTGCTGGGCGCCGCCGCCTTCCTGATCGCCGAGTTCCTGAAGATCTCCTACCTTGACGTCATCTGGATGGCGACCATCCCGACCTTCCTCTACTACTTCAGCCTGTTCGCGATGGCCGAGCTCGATGTCCGCAAGTACGCGATGCACGAGGTGCCGATCGAGCGCGGGCCGGGCATGTGGGCGCTGACCAAGAGCTACGGCTTCCATTTCAGCTCGCTGGTCGGAATCGTGGTGTTCATGCTGCTCGGGTTCTCGCCGACCCTGGCCGTGTTCTGGGCGACGGTGCTGGCCTTCGCCGTCAGCTACCTGAACCGCGAGACCGCGCTGTGGCCGTCGAAGCTGGTCAAGGCGCTGGAGGCCGGCTCGGTCGGGATGCTGAACGTCGGCGCCACCTGCGCCTCGGCCGGCATCATCGTCGGCGTGGTGACGCTGACCGGCCTCGGCCTCAAGTTCAGTTCGATCGTGATCGACTATGCGGGCGGCAGCCTGCTCCTGACCGCGCTCTACACCGCGCTGATCGTCTGGATCGTCGGCCTGGCCGTGCCGGTGACGGCGTCCTACATCATCTGCGCGGTGATCGCAGCCCCCGCGCTGATCAAGCTCGGCGTGCCCGACTTCGCCGCGCACATGTTCATCTTCTATTACGCGGTGCTGTCCGAGGTTTCGCCGCCCACCGCGCTGTCGCCTTTCGCCGCCGCGGCGATCACCGGCGGCGATCCCTACCGGACGACCTTGCAGTCCTGGAAATACACGATGCCCGCCTTCATCGTGCCCTTCGCCTTCGTGCTGGAGCCGGAAGGCGTCGGCCTGCTGATGAAGATCCCCAAGGGCGGCGACTGGATGGACATCGTCCAGATCTCGATCATGACGCTGCTCGGCATCTTCGCGCTTGCGACGGGGCTGCAGGGCTGGCTCCTGCGGAAGACGTCAGTGGTCGAGCGGGCGCTGCTGATCGCCGCGGGCCTGCTGTTCGTGATGCCCGAGGTCTTCGACGTGCCGATCATGAACCTGACCGGCCATCACCTGATCGGCGCCCACGCGATCGCCGCGCTTGCCGCCATCGGTGCGATCGCGATGCAGAAGATGCGGCCCGCGGCGGCATAGCGCCGCCTGGACTCGCGCCGCGCCAGGGCGCAGCCTCCCACGCACACCGTGACACCGGAGGCCGCATCATGAAATCGACCGGCTACAAGCATCGCGCGCTGAAGAACCATCCGCTGCAGCCCGAGACGCTGATGATGGGCTACGGCTACTCGCCGGGGCTTTCGGAGGGCGCGCTGAAGCCGCCGATCTTCCTGACCTCGACCTTCGTCTTCGAATCGGCGCAGCAGGGCAAGGATTTCTTCGACCTGACCGCCGGCCGCCGCAAGCCGCGCGAGGGCGAGAAGTCCGGCCTGGTCTATTCGCGCTTCAACAACCCCAATTTCGAGATCCTCGAGGACCGCCTGGCGCTGTGGGACGGCTGCGAGCACTCGGCCGTGTTCGCCAGCGGCATGGCGGCGATCTCGACGGTGATGCTGGCCTTCCTTAGGCCCGGCGACACGGTGCTGCACAGCCGCCCGCTCTACGGCGGCACAGAGACCCTGATCCGCAACCAGCTCACGGCCTTCGGCATCACGCCGGTGGGCTTCACCGACGGCATCGACCGGGCGAAGATCGCGGCGGCGGCCGAGGAGGCGCGCGCCAAGGGCCGGCTGGGGCTGGTCATGCTGGAGACGCCGGCCAACCCGACCAACGGGCTGGTCGACCTGCGCGCGGTCGCCGAGGTGATCGACGACGTCGCCCGCAAGCAGGGCCACCGCCCGCCGATCGCGGTGGACAACACGCTGCTGGGCCCGATCTACCAGAAGCCGCTGCAGCTCGGCGCCGATCTCGCGATCTATTCGCTGACCAAGTACGCCGGCGGCCACAGCGACCTGGTGGCGGGCGGGGTGAGCGGAACGGACGAGCTGATCCGGCGCATCACCCTGCTGCGCGGCGCGCTCGGCACCCAGCTCGACCCGCATTCCTGCTGGATGCTGCTGCGCTCGCTCGAAACCCTGGCGGTGCGCACCGACCGCGCCAACGACAATGCGCGCAAGGTCGCCGCCTACCTGCGCGAGCATCCCAAGATCAAAGCGGTGCACTACCTGGGCTTCCTCGACGCTGGCGATCCGCGCAAGCCGGTCTTCGACCGCCAGTGCACGCAGCCCGGCTCGACCTTCTCCTTCGAGGTCAAGGGCGGGGAGAAGGAGGCCTTCGCGATGCTCGACCGGCTTCAGATCATGAAGCTGGCCGTCAGCCTGGGCGGCACCGAGACGCTGATCTCGCATCCCGCCTCGACCACGCATTCCGGCGTGCCGAAGCAGTTGCGCGAGGAGATCGGGCTGACCGACGCGCTGATCCGCATCTCCGTGGGCATCGAGAACGCCGACGACCTGATCGCCGATATCGAGAACGCGCTGGCGTGACGGGGCGGGCGCGCTCCTAAAGGTATCGCCACCACACATAGGCGTGGCTGATCGCCACGCTGACCAGCATCAGCGGGAAGGCGGTCTTGGTGTATTCCAGGAAGCTGAAGCGCACGCCCGCGCGCTCCGCCAGCCCCGCCACGGTCAGGTTGGCCGAGGCCCCGACCAGGGTTCCGTTGCCGCCAAGACAGGCGCCGAGCGACAGCGCCCACCACAGCGGCATCAGCCCCTGCTCGCCGCCGAAGGCCGGCGCCATCGCCTTGATCAGCGGGATCATCGTCGCGACGAAGGGGATGTTGTCGATGATCGCGGACAGGACCGCCGAGGCCCACAGGATCGAAAGCGTCGTGATCTTCAGGTCGCCGCCCGTTGCCTTCAGCAGCAGGTCGGCCAGCCAGTTCAACAGCCCCGCGACCTCGACCCCGTGCACCACCATGAACAGTCCGACGAAGAAGAAGATCGTGACCCACTCCACCTCGTTGAAGGTGCGAACCACGTTCTCGGTCTGCTTCTCCGCGTGGTGCGTGTAGTTCTCGAGCATCATCAGCACGGCGGCGCCCAGCATGGCGATGCTGCCGGGCTCGAGATGCAGCGGCTTGGCGAAGACGAAGGCCAGGATGACGATGGCGACCACCGCGCTCGACTGCTTCAGCAGGGTCCAGTCGGTGATCGCGTCGCTCTCCTTCATCGCCAGCACGCGGGCCTGGTGCTCGGGCGTGGTGCGCATCGACCGGCCCCACATGAAGTGGATCATCACGGCCTGCGCGGCCATCACGACGATGATCACCGGCGTCAGGTGGATCACGAAGTCATTGAAGGTGAGCCCGACCATCGAGCCGATCAGGATGTTCGGCGGGTCGCCGATCAGGGTCGCCGTGCCGCCGATGTTGGAAGCGAACACCTCGGCGAACAGGAAAGGGTAGGGCGGCACCTCGAGCTCGCGAGTGATCGCCAGCGTGACCGGCACGATCAGCAGCACGGTCGTTACGTTGTCGAGCAGGGCCGAGACCACCGCGGTCGTGATCTGCAGCATCAGGAGGATGCCCCAGGGCTCGGCCCGGGCCTGCCGGACCGACCAGATCGCCACCGCCTGGAACACGCCGCACTGCCGCGTGATGCCCACAAGGATCATCATGCCGGTCAACAGCGCGATGGTGTTGAAGTCGACGCCCTTGATCGCCTCGATCTGGTCCAGCGGCCCGATCACGATCAGGAGGCCGGCGCCCAGCAGCGCCACGATCGCGCGGTTCAGCCGGTCGCTCATGATCACGCCGTAGACGGCGATCAGGACGATCGTCGAAACCCAGAGCGGGCTGAGGCCAAAGATGACGTGCGGCTCGAACGCGCCGGCTTGGTGCATTGATTTCCCCCCAACGACGGCACGCCGGGCGATGCTCGTGCCCGGCGTGCCGGCATCATCGGTCTAGGGGGCGAAGCTGCGCCGCGTCAAGCGGCGCGACCGGCGCGGTTCGATCAGCACGTCGGCCTGGGAACTGAAGCCGTTCGCCGCCGTCAGCGGCCCATGGCCAAACACGATCGGCAGCCGGTTCATCGTCCCGTCGGCATTGAACCGGGCGATCTTTGAGGAGCGTCGTAGCTCGGTCCATCGTGACAGTTTTGTGGCATTTATGCGACAGAGAGCCGCGACCGGTCGCGGCTGTTGGATTGCCTGGTGGGGCGGCCTGATTTTTGCCGGAATCGCTCCCATATTTGTCTCGCGGGGATGTGTTCCGGGCATCGGCGCGAGGCGTTGCAATGGGGTGGCAAACAACCTAAGAAGGCGCCCCGTAGCGAGATGCCCTGGGGTGGGTAAGAGGGCACTGTCCGGCAACGGGCGGTGAAGCAGGATGATCGTGCGCTTGCTGGTTTCTGGCCTCTTTGTCGTGGCGGCGCTGCTGGGTGCACCGCAGCCGACCGCGGCCCAGGTTACGCCCGACGAGGCGAAAAAATTCATCCAGTCGATGGGCGACCAGGCGATCGAGGTGCTGTCGACCAAGGGCAACGACCTGACGATGCGCGAGGACAAGTTCCGCGGCATCCTGAAGGACGGCTTCGCGATCCCGCTGATCGGCCAGTTCGTCATGGGCAACTACTGGAAGCAGGCCAGCCCCGAGCAGCAGCGCGAATATCTCGGCGTGTTCTCGGAATGGATCGTCAAGACCTACGCGATCCGCTTCGGCGGGTATTCGGGCGAGAAGTTCTCCGTTTCCGACACGCGCGTGAACGAGCAGGACAAGGACGTGTTCGTCGCGACGCGCATCGATCGGCCGGACGGCAAGCAGCCGATCATGGCATCCTGGCGGGTGCGCGGGATCGCGGGCCAGCCGAAGATCGTCGACGTGCAGGTCGACGGCGTCAGCATGCTGGTCACGCATCGCTCGGAATTCGCCTCGGTCGGCGCCCAGGGCGGCGTCAATGGCATCATCGAGAGCTTGAAGGGCCGCATCGCCAAGCTGGCGGCGGGCTGAAGCCGGGCTTCGACCGGGCGCGGCGGCGCGCGGGTCTAGGGCCTACTGGACCACGACCACCCGTTCGGGCGGGAAGGCGACCCTGACCGTCGTGCCGCGGCCGAGCTCGCTTTCGATCGCGATCCGCGCCCCGTGCATCTCGCCCAGCGAGCGGGCGATTGCCAGGCCGAGGCCCGACCCCCGGAAGCGCCGCGTCATCGCGGATTCAAGCTGGACGAAGGGCTCGGTCAGCCGCTCGATGTCCTCGGCGCTGATGCCGATTCCGGTATCGCTGACGGACATGATGCCCGCGCCGGTGGCGGTGACGCGGGCGTCGACCATCACGCGCCCGCCCGCCGGGGTGAACTTCACGGCATTCGACAACAGGTTGATCAAGATCTGGGTCACGCGCCGCTTGTCGCCGCGCAGGCGGAACCAGTTCGAGCCCGGATCGGTGCTCAGCGCGATCTTGCCGGCGGAGGCGAGCGGCTGGATCACCAGCATGGCGGCCGCCAGCATGTCGGCGGTGTCGAAGACCTCCTCGACCAACGCCAGCTTGCCGGCTTCCATCTTGGCGAGGTCGAGCACGTCGTCGATCATGCGCAGCAGCAGATTGCCGCTTTCGTTGATGTCGCGGGCGTACTCGATATAGCGCGGATGGCCGATCGGCCCCAGCGCCTGCATCTCGATGAGCTCGGAGAACCCCAGGATCGCGTTCAGCGGCGTGCGCAATTCGTGGCTCATGCTGGCCAGGAACTCGCTCTTGGTGCGGTTGGCCGTCTCGGCGGCTTCCTTGGCCTCGACAAGCTGGCGCTCGTGCTCCTTGGAGTCCGTCACGTCCTGGAACACGGACAGCGACGCGGCATGGCCGGCAAATTCCATGGTGATCGCGCGCAACTCGACCCACAGGGTGCGCGACCCGAAGCGCAGCCGCGTCAGGAACTGGCGGACCGCGCCATCGGCGGTCAGCGCGCCCTTCAGCCGCTCGCGGTCTTCGGGGTTGGCGTAGAAATCGGTCACCTCGCACCCCAGCACATCCTCGCGCTCGAGCCCGGTCATGGTGCACCACTGCTCGTTGACGAAGATCAGCCGGTCGTCCTCGAGCCGCGAGATCGCCACCGGAAGCGGCAGGGTATCGACGATGCCGCGGAACCGCGCCTCGCTGTCGCGCAGCGCCGCATGGCGCGGCTCGATGGCGTCGATCCCGTCGGCGATGACCACGCGCAGCGGGCCGTCCGCGCCTTGCGCCGTCGTCACGTGCAGCCGCGCCGGCACCGGTGGCAGGGCTTTGGCCAGGCGCAGGAACACGAAGCCCGGCTCGTCGCCCACGGCGGCGGGCATCGGCGCCAGGGGATCGGCGGTCTCGACGATTTCCGCCAGCTTGCGGCCGACCAGGCCGCCGCCGTCGGCCAGCCGACGCATCGCGTCGTTGGCCGCCGCGACGCTGTCGCCCACGGCAATCAGCAGCGGCTGCGACACCACGTCGGCGACCGCCGCCACCAAGGCCCACGCCGCACCCTCGGGGCCGGACGCGACGGCCGGGGGTTCGGGCGTCGGCTCGGGCTGATCGTCGATCGAAACGAGACGTAGCTTCATGCGGTTGGACCCGGCCACGGGCAACGATGGCCCGATCGCGCCCTGGAAGACCGGAACGCGCGAGCCCTCGCGCAAGAGTGCCGCCGCCAAGGTAAACAGGTGCTTAACGCGGCCGTCCGGACGGTGGGTTCTGAAGGGTGCCGGCGAACCCTAGTCCGCCAGCATCGCGTAGGCCGCCGGGGTCAGGAAATCGGCGCAGTCCGGGGCTTCGACCAGGCGCTGGAACAGCTCGGCCGCGTCATCGAAACGGTCGGGGCGGGCGGGCTTCAGCGCGGCGCGCTGCCTTGCCACCTCGCCCTGAATCAACTGACGGCAGAGTGCGGCGTTGACTTGACGGCCGTCGTCCAGCCGCGCGCCATGGCGCATCCATTGCCAGACCTGGGCGCGCGAGATTTCGGCGGCGGCGGCATCCTCGATCCGGTTGAACAGCGGCACGCTGCCGAGGCCACGCAGCCAGGCCTCGACATAGCCGATGCCCACGGCCACGTTCAGGCGAAGCGCCGCCTCGGTCTTCGGCCCCGGCGGCACCTGCAGCAGGTCGGGCGCCGTGACGTGGACGTCCAGGCGCTTGCGCGCGACCTGGTTGGGATGGGGCATGACCTTGTCGAACGCGGCCTTGGCGGTCGGCACCAGCCCCGGATGCGCGACCCAGGTGCCGTCATAGCCCTCGCTTGCCTCGCGCTCCTTTTCCTGGCGCACGCGGTCCGTCGCGTCCTGGCCGTCGTCCCTGGACGGGACTTGCGCCGACATCGCGCCCAGCGCGTGCACCTCGCGGCGATGGCAGGTCTTGACCAGGAGCTGGCTGTAGCTGCGCAGGAAGGGGGCGCTCATCGCCAGCTTCGCGCGGTCCGGCAGCACCTTGCCGCGGTCGTTGCGGAACTTCTTGATGAAGCTGAAGAGATAGTCCCATCGCTCGATCGTCAGGCCGGCGGCGTGGTCGCGCAGCTCGTAGAGAATTTCGTCCATCTCGAACGCGGCCAGGATCGTCTCGATCAGGATCGTCACCTTGATCGTGCCGCGCGGCAGGCCGAAGGCGCGCTGCGCGTGCAGGAAGATTTCGTTCCACAGCCGCGCCTCGCCGTGGGATTCCAGCTTGGGCAGATAGAGGTAGGGACCCGAGCCGTTGCGGATCAGCGGTCGCGCGTTGTGATAGAAATAGAGGCCGAAGTCGAACAGCGTGCCCGAGATCGGTTCGCCGTCGACGATCATGTGGCGTTCGGGCAGGTGCCACCCGCGCGGCCGCGCGATCAGGACGGCGGTCCTGGCGTTGAGCCGCTGCTCCTTGCCCGATCCCGGGTCCTTGTAGCCGATCGTGCCCGCGACCGCGTCGCGCAGGTTGATCTGCCCCTCGACCAGGTTGGCCCAGGTCGGGCTGGTCGCATCCTCGAAATCGGCGACGTAGCACGCGGCGCCGCTGTTCAGCGCCGTGACCACCGTCCGGCGGTCGGGCGGCCCGGCGATCTCGACGCGGCGGTCGTGCAGGTCGCGCGGCAGGGGGGCGACGGTCCAGTCGCCGTTGCGGATATTGACTGTCTCGGGCAGGAAGTCGGGCTTCTCGCCGGCGTCGAGGCGCCGCTGGCGGTCCTCGCGCATCGCCAGCAGGCGCTTGTAGTCGGCACGGAACTTCCGCTCCAGGCCGACGATGAAATCGACGGCCTGGGTCGACAGGATCTGCTCGTAGCCCGGCCCCATCTTGCCGTGGATGCGCACGCCCGTCTTCGGCCCGGCCGGCGGAGCGGGCTTGGCCACGGCGGGCTTCGCCAGCGGCGGGCGGGCAGAGGGCGCGCCGGGTAGAATCCCCGGTAGGGCGCCGGGCGTGGCGAGGGGCTTGGGCGGTCCTGGCGAAGTCGGCGCGGCAGCCGGGCGCGCCGTGGCCCGCGGCGGCGTGGGCCGCGGCGGCGTGGGCCGTGGCGCGGGCGGCCTGGCCTGCGCGGTCGGGGTCGTCGTCGGCGCCAGCGGGCGCGCCGGCGGCGTCGCCGAGGCGGAGTGGGCGATCGCGGGCTTGGCGCGCGCGACGGCCGGATTGCGGGGGCTTCCGGTCGGCGCGGCGCGGCGCGCGGCGATGCTGCGCGGCGGCACCTTGCGCGGCACCGGTTTGCTGATCGCGGCCCGGGCCGGTGCCTGCCCGCGCTTGGCGGCGACCTTCTTGCCCGCGATTCGCTTAGCCGCCGCCGGCTTGCCCCGGCGCGGCAGTGGGGCGGCCCGGCCCACCGGGCGGCGCTTGGCCGCGGGCCGGCCACCAGGTACGGCGAGGGCCCGTGCCGGTTTCGCCTTCGATTTAGGCGATTTCGCGATCCTCTTGTTTCTACTTGGTTTCCCGGCGGTCTTGGACGTGGCTTTGGCAGGCTTGGAAGGCGACTTCTTCTTCGCTGGAGTCTTGCTCCCGCGCTTCTTTTTCTTGCCTGCCATTGTCCCCCTCCCGACGCATATTGCCGACAGTGAAGCGGCAATCCCCGCTCGCAGTGTAGCCATTGGGCAGACGCCGTCCAATATTTCTCTCGCGGAATGAATATGTTAATGGCGCCGGCGAAGGTCGGGCGGCGGCCGGGACGCGTGCGGCACTGCCGCGCTGGCAAGGCTGCGGCCGTGACGCTACGGTGCCGCCTGCTGGCGCCGGTGCCGACCGGCTGCTCGATCAAGGCGGGAAGGGCCATGTCCGAGGCGGTCGTCGACATCGCAGGGCTACTGCGGCAGGCCATCGACCATCACCGGGCGGGCCGCCTGCGGCATGCCGAGGCCGCCTGCCGGCAGGCGTTGCGCGTCGATCCCAACCAGCCCACGGCGCTCAACCTGCTGGGCACGCTGGCGCGCCAGGCCGGCCGGCGGGACGCGGCGATCGAGCTGTTCCGCCGCGCCATCGCGGTCGTCCCGGACTATGCCGATGCCCATTACAACCTGGCCAATGCCCTGCGCGAGAAGGGCGACATCGCCGGCGCGCTGGAGGCCTATGGCGAGGCGATCGAACTGCGACCGGACATGCCGGGATGGCACAACAATCTGGGCGTGGCGCTGCTGGCTTCGGGCGACGCCGGCCAGGCGGAGGACTCGTTCCGGCGCGCCGTGGAGCTCAAGCCGGACTACGCCGATGCGTTCAACAACCTCGGCAATTCCTTGCTGAAGCAGGAGAAACTCCACGAGGCGGTTGGTGCCTACCAGCAGGCCGTCGCGCTGCAGCCGGATTTCGGCGGCGCGCTGGCGAATTTGGGCGGTGCGCTGATCAAGGCCGGGCGCACGGCCGAGGCGTTGGCGCCGCTGGACCGGCTGCTGGCGAGGGAAAGGCAGCACATCCGCGCCGTGGCCTACAAGGCGATCGCACTGCGCGAACTGGGGCGGCATCAGGAAGCCGATGTGCTGGAGGACACCGACAAGCTCGTCGGCTCGGCCCGCCCGCCGGCGCCGCCCGGCTTTGCCGACATCGCCGCGTTCAACCGTCAGCTCATCGCCGAGATCCGCGCCCATCCGACGCTGACCAGGGATTGGGATCCCTACCAGCGCGCGGCGCGCCGGGGCGCGGTCGCCATCGACCTGCTGGCGCACAAGTCGCCGGCCATCGCCGCGCTGGAGACGATGGTGCGGGGCGCGATCGACGCCTTCGCCGCCCGCCTGCCGGACGATCCGACCCATCCCTTCCTGTGCCGCAAGCCGCGGAACTATTCGCTGATCATGTGGGCCAACATCCTGGCCGAGGAAGGTCACCAGGCCGCGCACATCCACAACCTCGGCTGGCTGAGCGGGGTCTACTACCCGTGGATCCCGCCCAGCGTGCGCGCCGACGATCCGCGACATGCCGGCTGGATCGAGTTCGGCCGCCCGGGCTACGACATGCCCTGTCGCTTCGAGCCGCGCACCCGCGCGATCATGCCGGAGAACGGCCTGATCCTGATGTTTCCCAGCTATTTCTGGCACCACACGATCCCGTTCCACGATGCGCCCGAGCGCATCAGCGTCGCCTTCGACGTGCACGTGCAGGACTAGGCGCAAGCCCGCCGATGGCGCAGCCGAAGATCGAGGTCGTCAATTCGACCACCGCGCGCGAGGTCGCGGCGATGCTGCGCCGGGTCGGTGGCCCGGTGCTGCAGATCGGCAGCCGCGCCCAGATCGTCGACCGCCAGGAGAACCGCTGGCGCGCCCTGGCGGGGGACCGCGACTTCACCGGCATGGACATCGAGCCGGGCGAGAACGTCGACGTGGTCGGCGATATCTGCGGCGATTTCGAGAAGATCGCTTCCGCGCTGGGCGACCAGCGCTTCGGCTTCGTCATCTGCAGCCACGTGCTGGAGCACACGCGCAAGCCGTGGGTGGCGGCCGAAAACATCACCCGTCTCCTCCGGCCCGGGGGGCATTGCTTCTTGGCCGTACCCTGGGTGCAGGCCTATCACGGCTATCCCCGCGACTACTGGCGCTTCTCGTTTCACGGGCTGATCGAGCTTTTCCCCGGCATCGAGATGCTGGACATGTACTACAGCGCCAGCGGCACCGGCTTCGATGTCGCCTACAAGGTGCTCGTGGACGGCAAGGTCGACCTGGCGCGCACGCCGTTCGAGCTGGAAGCATCGCTTTTCCAGGTGCTGCTGGAGCGCGAGCGCAACCGTGCTTTCCTGGCCGAGGCGGGGCAGGGCAGCGACCAAAAGCTCCTGCTCGCGCGCGGCTACATGCCGGTGACGCTGGTCAACGTGTTGGGGCGCCGCGGCGACGGCTGAACCCGGCGGCGGCCTGATCCGGCGTGAACCGCTTCACAGCGTTACCGCACGATCCAGGCATAGGGTCCCCCCCAATCGAGGCAACGATCGGGGGATCGACCCATGGGCAGCGACGCACGACATCGCTCCGAGCTTATCGGCCCCCTACGACGGGAGGACGGCCACACGGCGCCCGATCTCCGCGCACGGTCGGCGACGATTCCCATCGTCGTCGGCGGGTTGGCGGTATGGGGCCTGTTTCTTCTGCTGATGCTCTAGGAGGCCATGCCCGGAATTGCGGGCGGGGCCGGACGCGTCAATCGCTCCGGCCCCGGCCGAATTGGCTCCCCGGGACGGATTCGAACCATCGACCAACCGGTTAACAGCCGGTTGCTCTACCGCTGAGCTACCGGGGATCAGGGCGCGCGGGTTATAGCAAACCACCCGCTCGGAAGAAAGCCGATTTGGCGCCGGTCGCCCCGGCCCACCTGGCGCCCCCGATCAAGCGTCACCGATTGTCCGGCGCAAGGCCTCCGCGATATCCTCGGGACGGCGGGGGGCACAGCACCATGGATCTGCAGTTCGCGCTTGCGGGCAGCATCGCATCGATGGCTGTTCTGCGGCGCGCCGGCGGCGTGCCTGCCGACGGCCGCGGGCTGGGCCGGCGCGGATATTCGCGCGACCGGCCGGCGCATCGCGGGCTGGGGGACGGAACTTGATCGTCCTCGGTCTCGGTGGTGCCGTTGGCCATGACCCGGCAGCCGCCCTGGTAGTCGATGGAAATACGGTCGCCGCCGCCGAAGAAGAGCGGTTCAACCGCACCAAGCACGCCAAGGGCATGCAGGCCCGACTGGCGACGCAATACTGCCTGGAACAGGCCGGGATAAAGCCGTCCGACGTCGAGATCGTGGCCTATCCCTTCGCGCCGGTCGGGCTCGGTGGACCGGCGCGCTGGCACTACGCGTGGCGGCATCTCTATGCCCCCGATCGCGCGCTTATGGCGCTGGCCGACGGTCAACGGCGCTACCGGCGCAACCGGCGCAACGTTTTCACCATGCTCGAACGGGTTGGCATCGATCCGCGGCGCGTCCGGTTCGTCCCGGTTGAGCATCACCTCGCGCACGCGTCGAGCGCCTACCATCTGTCCGGCTACCGCGACGCGGCGATCATGAGCATCGACGGGGTCGGCGAATACTGCACGACCTGGTTCGGCCATGGCGCGGACGGCCGCATCGAATGCCTGAAGCAGTTCTTCGCGCCCGACTCGCTGGGCGGTCTTTACGGCGCCGTGACCGAGTATCTCGGCTTCGAGATGCTGGACGGCGAATTCAAGGTCATGGGCATGGCGTCATATGGCGACGCGGGGCGCTTCGACCTGCGCGACCTCCTAGCTTGGGACGAGCGCGGGTTTCGCGTCAATACTCGGCTGGTCAATTGCGTCGGCCTGCGCCGCTACCGCCACAAGGGCAAGGGCATGTGGTTCGCCCGCAAGCTGGTCGAGCGCTGGGGGCCGGTGCGGGAAGGCGACGCGATCGACGAGCCCTACATCCACATCGCCGCCGCCGTGCAAAAGCTGCTGGAAGAAGTCGTGCTGGCGCTGATGAAGCATTATCTCGGCGACCGCATCGCCGCCACCGGACGGCTGTGCTATGCGGGCGGCGTGGCGCTCAACGTCAAATGCAACCAGCGGATCGTCCAGGCGCTGGGCGCCGGGCGCGAGCTGTTCGTGCAGCCGGCCGCGGGCGACGCCGGCACGGCGCTGGGCGCCGCGACCTATGCGGCCCAGCAACTGGGCGACGCGATCAAGCCGATGGCGCACGCCTATCTCGGTCCGGAATGGAGCAACCAGGAAATCGAGGCCATCCTGCGGCGGCGGGGCATCGCGCACGAGCGCTGCGCCTCGATCACCGACACGGCGGCGGAGCTGCTGGCGCGCGGGGAAGTCGTCGCCTGGTTCCAGGGCCGCATGGAGTTCGGCCCGCGCGCGCTCGGCAACCGCAGCATCCTCGCCAATCCCGCGGATCCGGCGGTCGCCGATCTGGTCAACGCGCAGATCAAGTATCGCGAACGCTGGCGGCCGTTCTGCCCGTCGATCCTGGACAGCGTGGCGCCGTCCATCCTGGGGACCGACCATCCCTCGCCGTACATGACCTGCACCTTCGACGTGGCGCCGGCATGGAGGCAGCGCATTCCAGCCGTGGTCCACGCCGACGGCACGGCCAGGCCGCAAGTCGTGACCGCGCTGAGCAACCCGCGCTACCACGAACTACTGCGCAAGTTCGAGGCGCGCACGGGCCTGGGCGTGCTGCTCAACACCTCGCTCAATCGACGGGGCGAGCCCATGGTCTGCTCGCCTGGCGATGCACTGGACATGTTTGCGGGCAGCGACCTGCAATTCCTGGCAATCGGCGATCTTCTGGTACGTAAAGGCCGCTGAGGGCGCCGAGGGCCGGTCGGGATTATTCGGGCGCGATCGGGCGGAACGCTCCAGTCGCGGCGTGCGTTAGTGGCTCACCCGACGCATTTCGCTTTTTCAGGAGCCCTGCCCATGGATACGAGCACGCCCAACGTCTCCGGCGCCAATTCGCGTCCTTCCACCCCGCCGATCGGCAAGTCCAGCCTGACCGACAAGGTCGGCGACGCGGTCGCGAAGGGGCGCTCCGCGCTGGAAGATACCGCGGCCACCGCGCGCGACGATCTGGGCCAGGAAGTCTCGGATCTGCGCCGCGACATGGCGAAGATGCAGGAGACCATGGCCAAGTTCGCCAGCGACGCCGGCGGCGAAGCGATGAAGACCGCCAAGTCGGTGGGCAGCGCTGTCGCCGGCGAAGTCGGCACGACCGCGCAGCAGGTAGTCGATGCCGGCGCCAAGATGGCCGACACGGCAACGCAGCAGGTCAAGACGCTCGCCATGGAGCTGGAAGGCATGGCGCGCCGCAATCCCCTCGGCACCATCGCCGGCAGCGTCATTGTCGGCGTGGTGCTCGGCATGCTGCGAAGCAAGAACTGATGCTGCATCGCTTCCTGCGCATCTTCGGGGTCGAAATCGACTACGAGATCGAGCGCGTCAAGTATCGCCTGGAACTGCTGCGCCGTCAGACCATCGTCGATCTGAAGGCGTACGGCCAGGACGCCGGCATCGTCGTCGGCCTGATGGCGGCCGCCGGCGCGATGATGCTGGGCGTCTGCCTGATCGCGCTGGTCGCGCTCTATTCCTACGTGGCGCAGCGCTACGGCTACTACGCGGGGCTGGGGGTTCTGGCGGCGATCCTCTTTGGCGGCGCCCTCATCCTCTATTCCATCGGCCGCGGGCGGGCGGTGCAGCTTTCGGCCGCCCCGCCCCAACCCCTCGAGCCGCCGGTCCGGCCGATCGAGGCGCCGCCGCTGGCGAACGCGCGGGACGGGGTTCACGCGGAGGGGTGGAATCTCGGCCTGGCACGGCTGGTGCCGCCGCCGGGCCCGGACGCGACGGCGCTCGAGACGGTGGTCCATCGCGTATCGGTGCATGCCGCCGAAGCCGCGGAGAAGGCGGTCGACCATGCCGCCCATACCGTCCGCACGGGATCGCGGGGCGCCGTGCTGACCACGCTGGGATTGGCGATGCTGGTCGGACTTTATTATGGCAGCAGCAAGCGCAAAGGCTTGATCTAGCCGCGCCGCCTCTCGTGCAGACGCGACTCCCTCTCAATCTCTGCTTCCATTGTCGCCGTAGCGGCGACAATGGTTGCGACGTCACGTCCGAGTCACATTCCAAGTAATTGATTCAAATGTGGAGGCCGGGGCCGGAATCGAACCGACGTACGGGGATTTGCAGTCCCCTGCATGGCCACTCTGCCACCCGGCCCCGATTCGACTGACCGCGCTGGACCGGCCGGGTCGCGGCGCGCCGCCGTTGGGCGCGGAGGTATAGCATGGCGCCGCCGCAGCGGGTCAAGCGGCGGCGCGGCCGGCCCCAACTGTGTCAGCCAGGACAACAACTTCAACGGAATCGTTCAAAGCGCGCGTTCCGGCGTGATCGGGTTGTCAGCCTGTGGATGACGCCGTATAAACTTTTCCATGTCGCGACGCGGGAACGGATAGCGCGACAGGGTTGGGAATGACCGTCAAAGCAGCGATCATTCGGCCGTATGCCGAAGCGCGACAGAACATGGTGGATAACCAGCTGCGCGCGAACACCATCGTGGACGAAGGCCTGATTGCGGCCATCGGGCGGATTCCGCGCGAACGCTTCGTGCCCGAAGCCGTGGCCAGCATTGCTTATGTGGACGAAGACCTGGCCCTCGGCGATGGCCGGTTCATGGCCGAACCGATGGTGCTGGCGCGCCTGATCCAGGCGGGGGGCGTCAAGCGCGGCGACATGGTTTTGGACGTCGGTTGCGCCACCGGCTATTCGAGCGCGGTGCTGGCCTCGCTCGGGGCTTCCGTCGTCGCGCTGGAGTGCGATCCGCGACTCGCGGACCGTGCGCGGGCGAATCTTGCCGCGCTCGGCCTGTCCGGCGTCGCCGTCGAGACCGGCGATCTTGCCAAGGGCCATGCCGCGCGCGCGCCCTACAACGTTATCCTGATCGCCGGCCGGGTCGAGCGCCTTCCGCAGGCCTTGATGAGCCAGCTCGCGCCTGGCGGCCGGCTGGTGGCCGTGTTCGCCGAACGGGGCCGGGTCGGCCAGGCGGTGGTGGTCCATCAAGGCTCCACGGCGCGCGTCAGCCTGTTCGATGCGGCCAGCCATCCCATGCCCGGCTTCGCGGCCGAGCCTGGGTTCGTGTTCTGAGACGGGCGGGGGCGGGCGGCATGGCGCGGGAAGCTCAATCCGACACCGGCCAGGGCGTTGGCCCCGAAGCGCCGGTCGAAATCGATCCGGTCAATTTGAACCGAATGCGGCAGGACCGCGTGGACCATCTGGTCGTTGACGTTCGCGAACAGTGGGAGTTGGAGATCGCCTCCCTGCAAGACAGCCTGCATTTGCCGCTGGGCGATCTGCCGGCGCGCTATACCGAGCTTCCCAAGGACCGCCCGCTCGTGGTGTTATGCCGGACGGGGAGGCGCAGCTTGCAGGCGACCATGTGGCTGCGCGCACAGGGGTACGGGAATGCGGTCAACCTGCGCGGTGGGGTCCACCTTTGGTCGGATCAGGTCGATCCGGCGATGAGGAAGTACTGATGGACGCCACGATGGCACGCAACGTCCTGGCGGCGCTGGCATTCGGCGCGATCGGCGTGGCCGCTACGGGAGCCTCGGCCCAGAGCTTCGAGCAGGCGCTCTCCGACGCCTACCTGAACAATCCGACGCTCCGGGCCCAGCGGGCCACGTTGCGCGCCACCGACGAGAATGTCGCCATCGCCGAATCGGGTTGGCGGCCCAAGATCACGGCCGGCGCCTCGGCGGGCCCGAGCCTGACCGAAGTGGCAGCCCGCGCGCGGCAGACCCAGCTCACGGGACCGAACTCGCAGACCTTCACCGTCACCCAGCCGGTGTTCCAGGGCTTCCGCACCGTGGCCGGCATCCGCCAGGCGGAGAACCAGGTCCAGGCCGGGCGCGCGACCCTCAAGGTGACCGAGCAGTCCGTCCTGCTCGACGGCGTGACCTCGTTCCTCAACGTGGTGCGCGACCAGGCGGTGCTGCAGCTCACGGTTAACAACGAGCAGGTGATCCGCCGCCAGCTCGAAGCCACGCAGGACCGTTTCCGGGTCGGCGAGGTGACGCGCACGGACGTGGCCCAGGCGCAGTCGCGCCTGGCGCAGTCCACGGCGCAGCGCGTGACCGCCGAGGGCAACCTGCAGGCTTCGCGCGGCACGTTCCAGCGCGTGATCGGCACCTATCCGGGCCAGCTCCAGAGCCCGCAGCCCGCGCTCGACCTGCCGGTGACCCGCGACGATGCGATCGCGACGGCGGCCGGCAACAACCCGAACGTGGTTGCCGCCCAGTACAACGAGCGGGCGGCGCAGGCCAATGTCACCGTCACCACCGGGCAGTTGCTGCCCGAGGTCAACGTGCAGGGCCAGCTTTTCCGCCAGGACACGCTGGGCGGGCTCAGCAACGGCTTCTCGGATGGGGCCCAGGTGACGGCGGTGCTGACCGTGCCGCTCTATTCCTCGGGCTCGGTCGAGGCCCAGGTGCGCCAGGCCAAGCAGACCGCCGGCCAGCGCCGCATCCAGATCGAAGAGCAGCGCAACCTGTCGGTCGAAGCGGCGATCACCGCGTGGGAGGGCTGGACCGCCGCCAAGGCGCAGATCGTTTCCTTCAGCGAGCAGGTCGAGGCGTCGCGAATCGCGCTTGACGGCGTGCGCCAGGAAAACACGGTCGGCAGCCGCACCGTGCTGGACGTGCTGGACGCCGAGCAGGAATACCTCAACGCGCAGGTCAGCCTGGTTCGCGCCCAGCGCGACGAGCTGGTCGCGCGCTTCCAGCTTTATTCGGCGGTCGGCAAGCTGACCGCGCGCAACTTGAAACTGGACGTGCCCTATTACGACGAGGAAGACCATTACGGGCAGGTGCGGGACAAGTGGACGGGGCTCGACGGCTACCGCGACTACGACAAGGCCACGCAGCAGCCCGACAAGGATTGATTCGGTCGTGCAATCGGTCGTTGCGCTTTCATTGCGGAAGCGCATGAACTAGTATTCTGCATGGCGTCGAAGGGGACGAGCGGCCAATGACCGACGCAGCGACGTCGCCGCAGCAAGCGCAAGAACCGTCGATGGAAGAGATCCTGGCGTCGATCCGCCGGATCATCTCCGAGGACGGGGACGCCAAGCCGGGAGAGGCCAAGCCCGCCGACGCAAAGCCGGCCGAAGCCAAGGCGCCCGAACCCGCCACTCCCCCGCCGGCTGCCCCGCCGCCGCAACAGGCCGCGCCACCGCCTCCGCCGGCTCCCGCGCCGGTCGAAGACGACGTGCTGGAACTCACCGAGGTTGCCGAGGAAGCCGCAGCGCCGCTGCCGGCCGAGCCGCCACCGCAGCCCGTGGAATTGCCCGCGGAGCCACCCGCCCGTCCGCCGACCGCGGACGAGGAGTTGCTGTCGGCGAACAGCGCGACCGCCGCGGCTGCCGCCTTCGCGGCGCTTTCGGACGCTGGAGGGGAGAAGCCCATGAGCCAACCGATGCCGATCGGCGACGGGGCGCGCACGATCGAGGACATGGTGCGCGAGATGCTGCGGCCGATGCTGAAGTCGTGGCTCGACGAGAACCTGCCGGCCATGGTCGAACGCCTCGTGCGCTCGGAGATCGAACGCGTGGCGCGCCGCGGCTAGGCCCGACCGCGTCATGCCAGGTGACCGGCCCGTGCCATGGACCAATACCAAGCCTATCTCGACCAGCTCGACCGCGTGTTCCTCAGCCCCTCGGTCCGCGAGGGGTTCAACTACTGGCGCGGGTTGCTGCGGGGCAGGCGCTTTGCCGCGCGATCCGACCTCGATCCCGTCGCCATGCCCAGCCAATTGCACCGGATCACCCTGGTGGACGTCGAGCACGACCCGCCGCGGTTCCGCACCCGGCTGCTCGGCCAGCACAACCGCGACCGGCAGGGCATTCCCGCGGGCAGCGATTTCTCGGATGTCGGCGTCGCCCAGGGGCGCGAGCGGATCCTGGCGCGGTTGCGCCTGTGCGTGGCGGAAGGCCGGCCGATCCGCGGCACCTATCGCTACGAGCCGCTGGCCGGCCCGGACCAGCAAGTCTGGGCGGAGGTCGCTTCGTGCCCGCTGTCGTCCGATGGCAACACGATCAACCACATCGTCAGCTTCGGATCGGATTTCGATTTCACCCCGCCGCCCGGGCTTCGGGAATGGCCGTGACGACCGCACGGGCCATGTCGGATTGGCGGATGGGCGGGTTGACTGAGGACCTCGACCGCCTGCGCGGCGAGATCCTGGACCCTTCCGTGCGCGGCGGGGTCGACTACTGGCGCGGGCTGCTCCGGGGCCGGCGCTTCCCGGCCCGCGCGGATCTCGATCCCGCCGCCATTCCCGTCCAGCTCGAGCAGATTTCGATCCTCGACGTCAGCGGCGATCCGCCGGCGTTCCGCGTGCGGCTGCTGGGCCAGGTCACGCGCGAGCGCCAAGGGCTGGCGGCGGGCAACGACATCGCATCCGTCGGCGTCGAGCAGGGGCGCGAGCGGATCCTGGCGCGGCTGCGCCTGTGCGTGACCGAAGGACGGCCGATCCGCGGCGTCTATCGCTATGCGGTGCTGCACGGCAAGGCCCGGCAGGTCTGGGCCGAGGCGGTTTCCTGCCCGCTGTCCAGCGATGGCGCGACCATCGATCACGTCGTCACTTTCGGGGCGGATTTCGACGGGCCGACGCCGTCGGGCCTGATGGAATGGCCGTGAGGCCCGCGATGCGGCCACGCTTTTTCCCGCTTCGGGTGGGGTGATGGAAACCTTCGCGGCGATGCGCGCGGAGATACTCAGTCCCGCCGTGCGGGACGGCTTCGACTATTGGCTTGCCCTCAGGCGCGGGCGGCCGTTTCCCGCGCGGCGCGAGATCGACCCGACGGCCATCCCGCGCCAGCTCCTGCGCATCACCCTGATCGACGTTACCTACGATCCGCTGGATTTCCGCCTTCGGCTGGTCGGCCAGCACGTGCGCGAGCGCATGGGCGCGACGGCGCAGACCCGCGTCGCCGACACCGTCAAGCCCGAGCAGGGGCTGGACCGCTTGCTTCGGCGTTATACCCTGTGCGTCGAGAAACGTGCGCCGGTGCGCGGCCTGTTCCGGTATATCCCGTTGCTGCCGCCGCAAACGCCGATCTGGGTCGAGGCCATCTCCTGTCCATTGTCGGGCGATGATCCGGGCCGGGTCGATCACATCGTCAACTTCGCCTCGGACAGCGACTTCACGGTGCCCCCCGGCGCGCCGGAAGTGCCCTGAAGCCGGCCGCGCGCCGGGCGTCGCCGCCTCGGGCGACTTGATTTCGAGCGGCCCGCCGCTATCTTCCGCCGGCCGAATTCAACCCGTTGCAGCCGGATGCGGCCGCGCCCAGGGCGCGCCGGCGGAATCCGGGACCGGAAAGCGCATGTTGGACAAGACCTACAAGCCGGCCGAGATCGAGGCGCGGCATTACCAGGCCTGGGAGAGCGGAGGCGCGTTCGCCAGCGACGTCGCCTCGAACCGGCAGCCCTATTGCATCATGATGCCGCCGCCGAACGTGACCGGCAGCCTGCACATGGGCCATGCGCTGACCTTCACGCTGCAGGACGTGCTGGTGCGCTATTGGCGCATGAAGGGCCGCGACGCGCTGTGGCAGCCCGGCACGGACCACGCGGGCATCGCCACCCAGATGGTGGTGGAGCGCCAGCTCGCGGAGAAGGGCATCAAGCGCCAGGACCTGGGGCGCGACGCGTTCGTCAAGAAGGTCTGGGAATGGAAGGCCGAGTCCGGCGGCACGATCACGCGCCAGCTCCGCCGCCTCGGCGCCTCGGCCGACTGGCCGCGCGAGCGCTTCACCCTCGACGAGGGCCTGTCGGCGGCGGTGCGCAAGGTGTTCGTCG
>JADLEG010000093.1 GCA_020846275.1 Alphaproteobacteria bacterium | reverse complement strand
GCGCCTGGCCGGCGGTGACGAACACGGCGCGCCCGGCGTCGCTGAGCCGCAGCAGCGGATCGAGCGAGCGGATCAGCCGCCAATTGGCGGTCAGGTTGGTCTGGATCACCTGGTCCCACAGCGCCGGCTCGATATGGCCCAGGGGGCTCAGCACGCCCAGCATCGCCGCCGACGCCACCAGCATGTCGAGCTTGCCGAAGCGCTCGAAGATGGCCTGCCCCAGCCGGTCGATATTCGCGGGCTCGGTCAGGTCGAAGGGCGCCAGGACGGCGCGCTCGCCGCCGGCGGCCTGGATCGCGTCGTCCACCTGCTCCAGCGCGCCCTGGGTGCGGGCCACCAGCACGACGCGCGCACCCTCGGCCGCCAGGCGCCGCGCCACCGCCGCGCCGAGGCCGCGCGAGGCCCCGGTGATGACGGCGATACGGTTGGCGAGCCGGCTGGGAGGTGCGGCATTGCCTGTCATGAGGAGGCTGAAACCGCGCTAGGCGTGGCTCTTCTGGCCCCCCCTCCCCTTGCGGGAGGGGGAAGGGGGGAGGGGTTTGCCGCGTGCAAGCGATATTCTTGCAGGGAGGAAACGCCCGGCGCGGGCCGCCCCCTCCCCCTGACCCCCTCCCGCGAGGGGAGGGGGGACCTGATGTTGTTCATGCCGCTGGCTGAGCCTAGGCCGACTCGGCAAGCAGCGAGAGCTGCGGCTGCTTCTCGCCGCCGTCGTGGTCCACAAGCGGGATCGGGTAGTCGCCGGTGAAGCAGGCATCGCAGAACTGCGGCCGGCGCGGGTCGCGCCCGGGCATGCCCATCGCGCGGTAGAGCCCGTCGATCGAGATGAAGGCCAGGCTGTCGACGCCGATCAGCCGCGCCATCTCCTCGACGCTGTGCCGCGCCGCCAGCAGCTTGTCGCGCTCCGGCGTGTCGATCCCGTAGAAGCAGGAATCGGTCGTGGGCGGCGACGAGATGCGCATGTGCACCTGGGTGGCGCCCGCGTTGCGCACCATCTCGACGATCTTGGTCGAGGTGGTGCCGCGCACGATCGAATCGTCGACCAGCACGACGCGCCTTCCGGCGATGCGGGCGCGGTTGACGTTGTGCTTCAGCTTCACGCCCAGATGGCGGATGTGGTCGGTCGGCTCGATGAAGGTGCGGCCGACATAGTGGTTGCGGATGATGCCCAGCTCGAACGGCGTCGCGGCCTCGGCGGCGTAGCCGATCGCCGCCGGCACGCCCGAATCGGGCACCGGGATCACCACGTCGGCCGGCACGTGGCTCTCGCGCGCCAGTTCGCGGCCGATGCGCGTGCGCGCGTCATAGACCGACATGCCCTCGACCATGCTGTCCGGCCGCGCGAAATAGATGTGCTCGAAGATGCAGAACCGGCGCTGCGCTGGCGGGAAGGGCCGGATGCTGCGGGGCCCGCCCGGCCCCAGCACGACCAGCTCGCCCGGCTCGACGTCGCGCACGAAATCGGCGCCGATGATGTCGAGCGCGCAGGACTCGGAGGTCAGGATCCAGGCGTCGGCCAGGCGTCCCAGCACCAGCGGGCGCACGCCCAGCGGGTCGCGCAGCCCGATCACGCCCTTGTCGGTCAGCGCCACCAGGGAATAGGCGCCCTCGACCTGGCGCACGGCGTCGATCAGCTTGTCGACCACGTCGACCTGCTTGCTGCCCGCCATCAGGCCGATGATGACCTCGGTATCGGTGGTGGACTGGAACAGGCAGCCCTGGCGCACCAGTTGGCGGCGCAGCGCGCGCCCGTTGGTCAGGTTGCCGTTGTGGCCGACGGCAAAGCCGCCGCTGCACAGCTCGGCGAACAGCGGCTGGATGTTGCGCTTGATCGTCTCGCCGGTGGTCGAATAGCGTACATGCCCGACCGCCGCCGAGCCTTTCAGCCGCTTGATCACCTCGGGGTCGCCGAAGATGTCGCCGACGAGGCCCAGGTCGCGCTCGTTGTGGAAGCGCCCGCCGTCGTAACTGACGATGCCGGCCGATTCCTGGCCGCGGTGCTGCAGCGCGTGCAGCCCCAGCGCGGTATGCGCCGCGGCGTCGCTGCTGTTCCAGATCGCGAACAGGCCGCATTCCTCGCGCGGCTTGTCGTCGTCCACGTCGATGAAGCCGACGTCGGCGCTGGCGGTCTTGCGGCGCTGCTTGGGTTTCATCATGGCTGGGTGCCCTTGGTGCCTTGGATCAGGCGGTCCATGTCCTGGCGCTCCTTCGGGTTGTAGCCGGTCGTGTCGCGCGGGGCCTGTGCCCGGGGCTGCGGCGCGATCAGGGTTTCCATCGCCTTCTGCGCGGCGCGCTGCGCCTCGGTCTCGGCGCCGCGGCGGATCTCCTCGGTGCGCTTGCCGGCGCTGCCGCGCACGCGCTCGGGCACCAAGCCGGTCAGGACCGCCACGCCCGCCTGCACCAGGGGCAGGCAGCGTGCCTCCAGCACGGCGCGGGGATGCTGCTGCGGATCGGGAACGGACCAGACCAGCGCCAGATAGGCAAGGCAAACCAGCGCCGCACCGCGCAAGAGGCCGAATACGAACCCCAGCGAACGGTCCAGCGCGCTCAAGTGACTGTCTTTTACGTGGCGTGCGATGCTGAAACTTGCAAGGGAGAGCGCGATCAGCGTGACGACGAAGATCAGGACGCCGGTAACCACGTTCAGGATGAACGGGTCGCTGCCGACGATCGCGACCATGTAGGGGCTGAGATGCGGCACGCCGAAATAGGTCAGAATCGCCGCACCGATCCAGCCGGCCAGCGACAGCACCTCGCGCACCAGGCCACGGGCGAAGGCCAGGAAGCCCGAGATCACGACGATGGCCGCGACGATCAGGTCGACCGCGTTGACCGGAAGACTGTCCATGCCGGTCCGAAATCCCTAGCCGCGGCCCGGGGCCGCGTTGCGGCGCGGCGCCCAGCTCGCCGCCGGCGTCTGGTTCTGGAAGGCCGCCACCAGGTCGCGCACATGCTCCAGTTCGCGCACTTCCAGCCCGGCTTCGCCGGACGGCGTCTTGGGAGGCGGGGTCCCGGTGGCGCGGCGTTGCGGAACCCAGGCTTCGGCGAATCCCAACTTCGCTGCCTCCTTCAAGCGGGTCGCGACGTGTCCGACCGGACGGATCTCTCCGGAAAGGCCGATCTCGCCGAAGACCACCGTCGCCCGCGGCATCGCGCGCTCGGTGAGGGAGGAAACCAGCGCCGCGGCCACCGCCAGATCGGCGGCGGGCTCGGCGATGCGCAACCCCCCGGCGACGTTCAGGTATACCTCATTGCCGGCGAAGGCAAGGCCGCCGCGCGCTTCCAGAACGGCCAGGACCTGCGCCAGTCGGGACGAATCCCAGCCCACCACCGCGCGCCGGGGCGTGCCCATGGGGGAGGGCGCGACGAGGGCTTGAATCTCCACCAGAAGCGGGCGCGTACCCTCGATTCCGGCGAACACCGCCGCGCCGGCCACCTCGGTGCTGCGCTCGGCCAGGAACAGGGCCGAGGGGTTGGTCACCTCGCCCAGGCCGCGGTCGCCCATCTCGAACACGCCGATCTCGTCGGTGGGCCCGAATCGATTCTTGACCGCGCGCAGGATGCGGAACTGATGCCCGCGCTCGCCTTCGAAATACAGCACCGTGTCGACCATGTGCTCCAGCACGCGCGGGCCGGCGATCAGCCCTTCCTTGGTGACGTGGCCCACCAGGATGACGCTCAAGCCCCGGCGCTTGGCCAGGCGGATCAGCTCCTGCGCGCTGGCGCGGACCTGGGCCACCGTGCCGGGCGCGGAATCCAGCGTGTCGACATACATGGTCTGGATCGAATCGATCACCACGACGCCGGGCGCCGGCATTGTTTCCAGGCTGGCGACGATGTCGCGCACCGCGGTCGCGGCGGCCAGGTCGACCTTGGCCGCGCCGACGCCCAGCCGCGCGGCGCGCATGCGCACCTGGTCGATGGCCTCCTCGCCCGAGATATAGACGCAGGGGCCAAGAGCCGCGATTCGCGCCGCCACCTGCAGCAGCAGGGTCGACTTGCCGATGCCCGGGTCGCCGCCCAGGAGCAGCGCCGATCCCGGCACCAGCCCGCCGCCGCAGACCCGGTCGAACTCGGCCATGCCGGTCACCAGGCGCGGCGGGCCCTTCTCGGCGCCGCTGAGCGCCACGAAGTCGAGCTTGCGGCCCTTGCCGGCGCCCAGGCCGCGCGGCGTCTGGTCGCTGGTCGCCTCCTCGACGATGGTGTTCCACTGGCCGCAGGCCTCGCAGCGCCCGCTCCATTTCGGGAAGGACGCGCCGCAGGACTGGCAGACGTAGCGGGCGGCGGCGCGGGCCACGGCCGGGCCTAGCCGGTCATGGCGGCCGGGCCGCTCACAGCGCGCGGACCTGCATCTTGATCGGCCCGTCCGCGCGGCCGTTGATGAACTGGTCGACATGCTCGTTGCCCGAGCGGTCGATCTGGTTGGCCGGTCCGGCCCAGATGATCCTGCCCTCGTACAGCATGGCGATGCGGTGGGCGATCTTGCGCGCGCTCGCCATGTCGTGGGTGATCGACAGCGCGCTGCAGCCGACCACGCGCACGCATTCGACGATCAGGTCGTTGATCACGTCGCTCATGATCGGGTCCAGCCCCGTGGTCGGC
>JADLEG010000092.1 GCA_020846275.1 Alphaproteobacteria bacterium | reverse complement strand
TGTTCTGCACGCCCAGCATCTTCAGCTTGCGATGCAGCGCCGAGCGCTCCATGCCGACGAAGGACGCGGTGCGCGAGATGTTGCCGCCGAACCGCGTGACCTGGGCCAGCAGGTATTCGCGCTCGAAGACCTCGCGCGCCTCGCGCAGCGGCAGGCCCATGATCTCGCCGCCCTTGTCCCATTTCAGCACCGCCGGCGTGATGGCGCCGATTTCCGGCGGCAGCATGTCGGCGCGGATCGGGTCGCCCGGCGCGCCGGGCGCCATGATGAGGATCGAGTCGATCACGTTGCGGAGCTGGCGCACGTTGCCCGGCCAGTCGTAGGACTGCAGCGCGGCCATCGCGTCCATGCCGATCTCGCGGCGCGGCAGGCCCGCCGTCTCGGCGGCGCGCGCCATGAAGTGCTCGACCAGCACCGGGATATCCTCGCGCCGCTCGCGCAGCGACGGCACCGCGATCGGCACGACGTTCAGCCGGTAGAACAGGTCCTCGCGGAAGCGGCCCGCCAGCATCTCCTCGGTCAGGTTGCGGTTGGTCGACGCCACGACCCGCACGTCGACCTGGACGCGCGTGCCGCCGCCCACCCGCTCGAAGGTCTGGTCTTGCAGCACGCGGACGATCTTGCCCTGGGTCGCCAGCGGCATGTCGGCGACCTCGTCGAGGAACAGCGTGCCGTTGTGCGCCAGTTCGAACGTGCCGATCTTGCGCGGGCCCCCCTCGGTCGCGTGCTCGCTGCCGAACAGCTCGATCTCGACATGCTCGGGCCGCATGGTGGCGGAGTTCAGCACCACGAACGGCCCGTCGGCGCGGCGCGAGCGAGCATGCAGCATGCGCGCGACCAGCTCCTTGCCGACGCCGGCAGGTCCCGTGATCAGCACGCGGCTGCCGGTGGGCGCCACCTTCTCGATCGCCTGGCGCAGGTGCTGGATCGCCGAGGAGACGCCGATGAGATCGGTGTCGTTGCCGATGCGCAGGCGCAGTTCCTCGTTCTCGCGCCGCAGCCGCGCCGCCTCGATCGCGCGCTCGACGATCAGCAGCAGCCGGTCGGACTTGAACGGCTTCTCGATGAAGTCGTAGGCGCCCTTCTTGATCGCGCTGACGGCGGTCTCGATCGTGCCGTGGCCGCTGATCATCACCACCGGCAGCGAGGGATAGTCGCGCTTGACGGTCTGCAGGATTTCCAGCCCGTCCATCTTGCTGCCCTGGATCCAGATGTCGAGGATCACCAGCGTCGGCATGCGGGACTTGATCTCGCGGAACGCCGCGTCGCTGTCCGCGGCCTCGCGCGTGCCGTAGCCCTCGTCCTCGAGGATGCCGGATATCAGCGAGCGGATATCGGCCTCGTCGTCGACGATCAGAATGTCATGCGCCATGCGCCACCGCCTGGGATTTCATCGTGATGGGTGAACTCGCGTCGCCGTCGGCCTCGCGGTCGGATCTCGTATCCTGTTCGGTGCGGAGCGGGAACTCGAGGGTGACGACCGAGCCGCCGGTCGGGTTGTCGTCCAATCGAATCTCGCCCCCGTGGTCTTCCATGATTTTCTTCACGATGGCAAGACCTAGTCCGGTGCCCTTGCTGCGCGTCGTGACGTATGGCTCGGTCAAGCGCTCCCGCCCCTCGGCGGGCAGGCCCTTGCCGTTGTCGATGACCGACACGACGAACGACTTTGGATTGCGCGCGACGGCGAGCTCGATTCGGCCGCGCGGCAATTCCTCGCCCGCGCGCCGCTCGCGCCCGTCGATCGCATCGAGCGCGTTCTGCAGCAGGTTCGTCAGCGCCTGGCCCACCTGGCGCGCGTCGCAAGGCAGCATCAGGCTGCCGGGCGGCAGGCGCTGGACGAAGTCGACATCGGTGCGCGCGTGCCGCTGCAGCTCGATCGCGTGATGGCACAGCTCGGCCAGGTTTTCGCCGCGCATCACCGGGGCGGGCATGCGCGCGAAGGCCGAGAATTCGTCGACCATCCGCCCGATGTCGCCCACCTGGCGCACGATGGTGTCGGTGCAGTTCTTGAAGGTGTCGGGATCGCTGGTGATTTCCTTCAGGTACTTGCGCTTGAGACGCTCGGCCGAAAGCTGGATCGGCGTCAGCGGGTTCTTGATCTCGTGCGCGATGCGGCGCGCCACGTCGGCCCAGGCCGCGGTGCGCTGCGCGGACTGCAATTCGGTGATGTCGTCGAAGGTGACGACGAAGCCCTTGATCTCGCCCTCGGCCTGGTCGGCGGCCACGCGCACCAGCAGGGTCCGCGCGCCGACCGCACGCGCCAGCCTGATCTGGGTTTCCACCACGCGCTCGGGCCGTCGCCGCGCGTCCTCCACAACCGTCGCCATCTCCGGCGCCAGTTCGCCCAGGTCGCGCCCGATCTCGCGCGACAGGTCCGCGTGCAGGAGCTGCGAGGCGGCCTTGTTCGGCAGGTTGATCCGGCCCTTCTGGTCGAGCCCGATCACGCCGGCCGACACGCCCGACAGCACCGCCTCGGTGAACCGGTTGCGCAAGTCGAGCTGGCGGTTGGCCTCGATCAACTCGTGCTGCTGGTTGGCGAGCTGGCTGGCCATGCGGTTGAAGGCGCGGCTGAGCGAGCCCATCTCGTCGCCCACGCCCACTTCCGGCACGCGGGTGGTGAGGTCGCCGCCGCGCACCCGCTCGGCCGCCGCGATCAGCGCGGCGATCGGCCGCGCCAGGTGGTTGGCCAGCAGCAGGCCGACCCACACCGCGGCCAGCAGCAGCAGCATCGCGACCACGGCGAAGATCAGCGCGAACGTGACCTGGAACGACGCGCGCGCCCCGCGCAGCTCTTCGTACTGGCTCGCCGCCTTGCGCGTCTGCTCGATGTAGGAAAGCACCTTGGGATCGACCGGCCGGCCGACGAACATGTAGGCGTCGAAGAACCGGTCCAGCTTCACGATCGCCCGCACGCGGTCTTCCTTGTCGCCGATCAGCATCGCCACGTCGCCGCTTCGCGCCAGTTCGATCGCCTCCATCGGGAAGCGCTCGAACTCGAGGCTGAAGCTGTAGGTCGACCGGGCGAGCACGTTGCCCGAACCGTCTACGACGATCGCCTCGGTAAGGTTCCGCAGCAGCGCCTGGGTCGCCACCGCCTGGTTGAACCGGGCCGGGCTTTGCATCAGCCGCGCGGCATCGGCGTTGAGGTCGTTGGCCATCGCCAGCGCGTCGGAGCGGATGTTGTTCTTGTGCTCGCTCAGGTAGGACTCGGCCGTGAGCACCGAGTTGCGCACCGCCGTCGCCACTTGCTGGTTGAACCAGGACTGGATGCCGAACTGGAAGAACAGGGCGGAGAAGAACGCCACGATCACCGTCGGCGTCACCGCCACGGCGCTGAACATCACCACCAGCCGCACATGCAGCTTGGCGCCGGCCGAGCCGCGCATGCGCTGCGCCCACAGCCGCGCCAGGCGGTGTGCCACGACCGAGCCCAGCAGCAGGCCGAGCGCGAGGTCGACGTAGAGCGTGAGCAGGACGGTGTTAACCCCGCCTGCGAACGGCGCCACGCCGGCGAAGGTCAGGTAGGTCACGAACCCGGCGGCCACGGTCGCGATCAGCAGGCTGATCGACAGCGCCCGCCCGAGGCGATGCTGCGCCGCCCACCGACTGAACCGCCGGAGCGCCAGCCGAAGGATCGTCCCTGTTTCGCGCTTCATTGTGGCATCTTCGCCGATTTGTGGCGAATCAGCAACAGTCATGCATGGGGCAAGTCGGTGACCGGTTCGGCGGCCCGGCGGGCGGGCCGGAGGCCTTATCCCTTGGTGCCGCGGATGACCTGGATATCGAGCTCGCGGATTTTCTTGCGCAGGGTGTTGCGGTTCAGGCCCAAGAGGTGCGCGGCCTTGATCTGGTTGCCGCGCGTGGCCTTCAGCGACAGGCCGATCAGCGGCCGCTCGATCTCGTGCAGCACGCGGTCGTAGAGCCCGGCCGGGGGCAGGCCGCCCTTGTGGGCGTCGAAATAGCCGCGGATATGCCGCTCCACCGCCGAGCCCAGCCCCTCCGGACGCGGGCCCTGGTCGCTGACCGGCGGCAGCGGGGCGACGTCGGCAAGCTCGGCGTTGATCAGGTCGACGCCGATCACCTCCTGCGAGTAGAGCGCGGCGAGGCGCCGGACCAGGTTCTCCAGCTCGCGGACATTGCCCGGCCAGCGATGCATCTTCAGCCGCTCCATGGCGGCCTGATCGAGGCTCTTGGCGGGCAGGCCTTCGGCCACGGCCTGGGCCAGGAAGTGCCGCACCAGCGCCGGTATGTCCTCCATCCGCTCGCGCAGCGGCGGCAGGCGGATCGGCACGACGTTCAGGCGGTAGAACAGGTCCTCGCGGAACAGCCCCTGCTGGATATGGCCGCGCAGGTCGCGGTGCGTGGCGGCGATGATGCGCACGTTGGCCTTGATGGCCGAGCGCCCGCCGACCGTGGTGTACTCGCCCTCCTGCAGCACGCGCAGCAGCCGCGTCTGGGCCTCCAGCGGCATGTCGCCGATCTCGTCGAGGAACAGCGTGCCGCCCTCGGCCTGCTCGAACCGACCGGCGTTGCGCTGGGTGGCGCCGGTGAAGGCGCCCTTCTCGTGGCCGAACAGCTCGCTCTCGATCAGCTCGCGCGGGATCGCCGCCATGTTGAGCGCGACGAACTGGCCGTTGCGGCGCTTGCCGTAGTTGTGCAGCGCGCGCGCGACCAGCTCCTTGCCGGTGCCCGATTCGCCGTAGATCATCACCGTCAGGTCGGTGCCCATCAGCCGCGCCAGGACGCGGTAGATCTCCTGCATCGCCGGCGAGCGGCCAATCAGCGGAAGCTGCTCGTCGCCCTCGCCTTCCGGCAGCGGGCCGTCCCCGTCATGCGGCAGGTGCGGCGCCGCCAGCGCGCGCTCGACGACATTGACCAGCTCGTTGAGGTCGAACGGCTTGGGCAGGTATTCGAAGGCGCCGCGCTCGGCCGCCTTGACGGCCGTCAGCAGCGTGTTCTGCGCGCTCATGACCACGATCTTCAGGTCCGGCCGCAGCTTCTTGATGCGCGGCACGAGGTCCAAGCCGTTCTCGTCCGGCATCACCACGTCGGTGATGACCAGATCGCCGTCCCCGCCCTGGACCCAGTTCCACAATGTCGCCGCGTTGCCCGTCGTGCGGACGTCGTAGCCGTGGCGGGACAGGGCCTGGGTCAGGACGGTGCGGATCGCGCGGTCATCGTCGGCGACGAGGATCGTGGCGGCGCCCATCAACCGGTCTCCGTCAACCATGCTTCCTGACTCGGGCGGACCATGGGCAGGAGAACACGGAACACCGTGCGCCGGGGATGGCTGTCGACATCGATCACGCCGCCATGGTCGCCAACTATCTTGGCGACCAATGCAAGCCCCAGGCCAGTTCCATTTTTCTTAGTGGTCACGAAAGCGTCAAACAGGTGCGGCCGCAGGTCCTCGGGGATGCCCGGGCCGTTATCCTGGACCGACACTTCCAGCGGCACGTCCATCCGGCTGTCGCCGCCCGGCACGGCGACGCGGATGCCGTGCTGGAAGCGCGTCGCCAGCACGATCTCGCCGCCGGACTCCGGTGCGGCCTCGGCGGCGTTCTTGACCAGGTTGAGGAAGACCTGCACGAGCTGGTCGCGGTTGCCATAGACCGGCGGCAGCGACGGGTCGTAGCGCTCGACGAACCGCACCGCGCGCGCAAAGCCGCTCTGGGCAACGCGGCGGACATGCTCCAGCACCTGGTGGATGTTCACCGGCCCGCGCTCCAGGGGGCGGCTGTCCGAGAACACTTCCATGCGGTCGACCAGCGCGCAGATGCGGTCGGTCTCGTCGCAGATCAGGCGGGTGAGCTGGCGGTCGTTCGTATCGGCGTTCTGCTCCAGGAGCTGCGCCGCGCCGCGGATGCCCGACAGCGGGTTCTTGACTTCGTGCGCCAGCATCGCCGCCATCGCCGTCACCGAGCGCGCCGCGCCGCGATGGCTGAGCTGGCGGTCGAGCCGGCTGGCGATCGAGCGCTGGTGCAGTACGATCGTCACACTGCGCGGGGATTCCGCCAGGGGCGCCACCTCGGCGCCCACCACGTGCGTGCCGATGCGCTGCGACGATACCGTGATGTTGGACTCGGCCAGGCTGGCGCCGCTTTCGCGCGCCTGGCGGATCAGGGTCAGCAGCGTGCTGTCCGACGGGACGAGCTCGGCCAGGTTCATGCCGCGCAGCAGGCTGGCGCCGGTCTCGAAGAACTGCTCGGCCGCCGGATTGACGAACAGGATCGTCTCGCCGGCGTCGACCGCCATCACCGGGCTGGGCATCGAGTTCACCAGCGAGCCCAGGTCGATGCCGCGCGCCGCGGCCGCCTGCTCCGCCTTGACCGGATCAAGCTGCTTGAGGGCCGGCCGGCGCATGGCCTTGCTCGTGAACGAAGGAATGGCGCGTCCCACCATCTCAGGCCGCCATCCGCTCGATCAGCGGCTCGTAGAACCGCTCGACCATCGCCTCGACCTTGTCGGGATCGGGCTCGCGGTTGACGGAAGCGCGGAACTCGGACGATTCCGGCAGGCCCTTGCTGTACCAGCCCAGATGCTTGCGGGCGATGCGCGAGCCCTGCTCGCGCCCGTAGTGCGAGAGCATCGCGCGGTAATGCTCCAGCAGCGTCGCGCGCTGCTCGGCCAGCGGCGGATCGGGCAGGCGTTCGCGCGTGCGCAGGTAGTGGATCACCTGCGCCAGAAACCAGGGACGGCCATAGGCGCCGCGCCCGATCATGACGCCGTCGGCGCCGGATTCGCCCAGCGCCGCGTCGACGTCGTCGAGGCCGGTGATGTCGCCGTTGACGACGACGGGAATGCCGACGGCCCGCTTCACCTCGCGCACGAAGCGCCAGTCCGCCCTGCCCTCGTAGAACTGGCAGCGCGTGCGGCCGTGGATCGTGATCATCTTGATGCCGCAAGCCTCGGCGACGCGCGCCAGCGAGGGCGCGTTGCGGTTGGCGTCGTCCCAGCCCATGCGCATCTTCAGCGTCACCGGCAGGCCGACGGCCTTGACCGTTGCCTCGAGAATCTTCGCGGCATGCACCTCGTCGCGCATCAGCGCAGAGCCGGCATGGCCGTTGACGACCTTCTTCACCGGGCAGCCGAAGTTGATGTCGATCAGGGCCGCGCCGCGGTCCTGGTTCAGCTTCGCCGCCTCTGCCATCACCATGGGCTCGCAACCCGCGAGCTGCACGGCCATCGGCTGCTCGTCGGCGGCGTTGCGCGCCATCAGCAGCGACTTGCGCGACTCGCGCACCATCGCCTCGCTGGCGATCATCTCGGACACGACCAGCCCCGCGCCCCGGCGCTTGACCAGGCGCCGGAACGGCAGGTCCGTGACCCCCGACATGGGCGCCAGGATCACCGGATCATGCAAGCCGATATCGCCGATTTTAATGCCCATTATTTGGGCAACTCCCCGAACGGCCTATTTGTTGGTCAGTCTTGCGCAGCTATTATTGCATTGCAACAGGAATTTCGAGGGTGAAATCGGGAGGCAATCCAACCCATTGAAATTGATAAATATCAACCGATCAGGATGTCGGTCACGAATTTGACGCCCGGGTAGGCCAGGGTCAACAGCAGATAGCCCAGAAGCACATAGCGGGCAGCCCGCCGGCCGCGCACGCCGGTCCGATAGTGCGCGGCCAGCAGCCCGACGATGACGACGAAGCTCAGCAGCGAGAAAAGCGTCTTGTGGTCGAGCCGGAGCGGCGTGCCGAGGTTCAGGTAGTTGATCGACATGCCGGTCAAAAGATCGAGCAGCAATACGGCGCCGGCGGCCAGCAGGAGTCGAACCAGCAGCGTCTCGCTGTCGGCGATCGACGGCAGGTGCCGGGTCAGCGCCGTGGGCTGCCGGCTTTTCAGCGCACGCTCCTGCAGGAACACGGCTAGCCCGGCGACGGCGGCCAGCGTCGCCAGCGCGTAGGTCGCGACCGAGACGACGATATGCGCCTCGAGCCAGGGCTGGTTCGTGGACGTGAGCAGCGGCCGCTCCGGCGCGCGCTGCCAGACCAGCGCGACCAGGGCGAACCCGACGAGATAGGGCAGCAGCAGCGGCGCCAGACGCCAGGCCTGGCGCGTCAGCGCCGACACGACCGCGAACGACACCATGGTCGCCGCGACGGTCACCCACAGCGCCGCCGAGAATCCCGTGCGCCACGCGCCCGCCATCTGCAGGAAGGACCAGCACCCCGGGCCGACGACGGCGACCGCCGTCACGGCCCAGAACACGCCGTCGCGCTCGGGCTGCGTGCCAAGACGCCGCCACGGCAGCAGAGCCGCCGGCAGCAAGGCCAGCAGCGCGGTGATGCCGAGAAGCGAATTGCCCATGCCCATGGATAGCATGGATTAGGCCGTGATCGCGCCCGAGGCAAGACGCCGCGGCGGGCCGGTTCAACGCACCGCGGGCAACCTGAGATGAACCGTCGTGCCGCGCCCCAGCTCGCTGTCGATGCGCAGGCGCCCGTGCTGTCGCTCGGCGAGCGCGCGCGAGATCGCAAGGCCAAGCCCGGTGCCCTTGTTCTCCGCGGCGACCTCGATCGCATCGAGATCGAGACGCTCGAAGGGCCGGCCCAGGCGCACCAGGTCCTCCTTGCGGATTCCGGGTCCATTGTCGATGACGGCGATCTCGACATAGTCGCCGTTGCGCGCCGCGCGGATATCGACCTTGCCGCCCGAAGGCGTGAATTTCACCGCGTTGACGACAAGATTGAGCAGGATCTGGGTGGTTGCGCGCCGATCGGCCAGCACCGAGGGCAGCCCCGCTTCGAGGGCGGCGACCAGCGTGATGTCCTTCGCGTCGGCCCGCAGCTTGAGCAGCGGCATGACTTCGGCGACGACCGAGTCGATGGCGAAGGACTCGAAATAGAGCTCGACCTTGCCGGCTTCCACGCGCGCCATGTCCAGGATGTCGTTGATCAGCGACAGCAGCAGCGTTCCGCTGCGGTGGATGTCGCCGATGTATTCGCGGTAGCGCGCGACGCCAAGCGGGCCGAACACCTCCTGGTGCATGACGTCGGAGAAGCCGATGATCGCGTTGAGCGGCGTTCGCAGTTCATGGCTGACCGAGGCAAGGAACGTCGACTTGGCGCGGCTGGCGACCTCGGCCTGCTCCTTTGCCTTCATGAGCTGCTTCTCGCGCTCGACCATGTCGGTCACGTCGGAGCGCACACCGACGATTCCCCCGGCGGCGATCGGGTAGTTGCGGATGCGCACGTGGCGTCCGCCCTGCTGGATGACGCGGTCGCGGATGCCGGTGGACCGGCCTGCCAGGATGTCCCGCAACACCGCATCGGCCTGGACGGGCGACCAGACGGCGGAGCGCACGTATTCGCGGTAGATGTCGATCAGGCTCATCCCGCGAAGGTCTTCGCCCGGACGGACGTTTGCCACGAAGCTGCGCCAGGCTTGGTTGTAGGCCGCGACGCGGTAGTCCGAATCCCAGACGACGATCCCATCCTGCAGACTGTCGATCGCGGCACGGAACAGCTCGTCCCGGCTCACCTTGTCCGGCGGGGGCGATGCCTCGCGCGGGCGAAGCCGTTCGGCAAGCTGCGTTGCGATCAGGCGCAGCGCATCGGCGACGTTCGGGTCCGCAACGGGCCGCCCGCGCCGATCGGCAAACGCGATCACGCCCCAGGATTCCGTGCCCACCTCGACAGGCTGCGCGTAGAGGAAGAAGCGCAGGCTGCCGCCGGGCGCGAACTCGAATCGTTGATCTTCGGCCGATGGGGCGCCGGGGGCCAGTAGCGTGGCGATGGCTTCGCTCGCCTCCTCCGCGCTGACCCCGCCCTCGCGGCTGGCCCTCGATCCCAGGATGGACACGACCGACGGCGGAAGGATGCTGGGATGCACGCGAGCCACGAGCGCGAGGTCGGCGCCGACGGCATCGGCCAGCCGGTCGGCCAGGTCTTCCATCCGCGCGGGTGACGGCCATCCCGATCCCTCGGTTGCCAGCCAGCGCGCGACGGCGAGCAGCCTAGCGAGCGGCTGCTGCGCTTCGCTGGGCAGCGAGGCGAGCTGCGTGGTATTGACCCTGGCGATCATTTGGTAAGGTCGCGTCGCGATGGCCGGCACCAGCGGTACCGAAGATCGCGCCAAGGCCTGAAGAACATCGCCATGACCATTCGCATCCCTGATGACGGCAAACCTATGGGCCATGTCTTAAGAACCGATTGCGACTGCCGGCCATGAGATGCATCGCCCTGGTCGTCGCGGCCGGCCGCGGTCACCGGTTCGGCGGCGAGATTCCCAAGCAGTACCTGAAGCTCGGCGGCGTCGCGGTCCTGCGGCATTGCTTGGAACGGTTTATTAACCATAACCGCGTCGGGACGGCGTGCGTGGTGATCCACCCCGACGACCGAGCGCTATACGACGAGGCGGTGGCCGGGCTGGATCTGCCGGCACCGGTTCATGGCGGCGCGCGTCGGCAGGACTCCGTGCGCCTTGGTCTGGAAAGCCTGGCGGAGCGAGCGCCGGACCATGTGCTGATCCACGACGCGGCTCGACCCTTCATCGACGATGCGACCATTGCCCGTACGCTCGATGCCCTGGCGGCCTCGCCCGGCGCGATCGCGGCGGTGCCGGTGGCCGACACGATCAAGCGGGCCGGGCCGGGCGATGCCATTGCCGGTACGGTCGACCGCACGGGCCTGTGGCGGGCGCAGACCCCGCAGGGATTTCGCTATGCGGACATTCTCGCCGCCCACCGGGCGGCGGCGGGCGGCGCGGAGATGACCGATGACGCGGCGGTGGCCGAGCAAGCCGGCTTGGCCGTGGCGCTGGTGCGGGGCAGCGAGGATAATTTCAAGGTGACGACCATGGACGATCTGGCGCGCGCCGAGCGTATGCTGGCCGCCAGCGCCGGCGAAACCCGCGTGGGTACGGGATTCGACGTGCACCGGCTGGGCAAGCCGCAGGACCACGTGATCCTGTGCGGCGTACGCGTGCCCCATGACTCCGGCCTTATCGGCCATTCGGACGCCGATGTCGGGTTGCACGCGCTTACCGACGCCATCCTCGGGGCGCTGGGCATCGGCGATATCGGCAGCTTCTTCCCGCCCAGCGACGACCGCTGGAAAGGTGCGGACTCCGCCCTGTTCCTCCGACACGCAGCCGATCAGGTCCGCGCGCGCGGCGGCCGGATCGTGCATCTGGACGTCACGCTGATCTGCGAGCGGCCGAAGGTGGGGCCGCATCGGCAGGCGATGTCGAAGCGGATCGGCGATATCCTAGGGCTCGATCCGTCGCGGGTCAGCGTCAAGGCCACGACGACCGAGGAGCTGGGTTTCACCGGCCGGCGCGAGGGCATCGCGGCCCAGGCGGTTGCCACCATCCGCCTGCCGGGCGGTTGACCATCCCATCCATGCCACCGGGGCTGTCGCGCGCCCACCCCGCCTGGTGGATTTCCACCGTGCTCGGCGTGGGCTGCCTGCCCGGGGCGCCCGGGACCTGGGGTTCGCTGGCGGCCGTCACCCTCGCATTTGCATTTATCGATTATTTTTCAATAGTTTATATGGTTATTCTCGCGTTAACCATATTTGCGCTCGGCTGCTGGGCCGCGGGCGTCTACGTCCGACGCCTCGGACGCGAGGACCCGCAGCAGGTCGTCATCGACGAGGTCGCCGGCCAGATGCTAGCGCTTGCCGCCGCTCCTCGCGGGTTGGCCGGTTTTGCGGTTGCTTTTGCGCTTTTTCGGGCCTTCGATGTGCTGAAACCCTTCCCGGTGGGATGGTGTGACCGCAATGTGCATGGCGGGCTGGGCGTTATGCTGGACGATATGGTTGCCGGTATTTATGTGTTTATAATCATGATAATAGGAACCAACATTGTCAAATCAGTTTAATTTCAGTCCAGCACTCGGCGAGCTGGCGGGCGGCCTGTTGGCAGGCTTCAGAACCGCCGGATTGCGGCTGGCGACGGCCGAGTCCTGCACCGGCGGCCTGGTCGCGGGGGTATTGACGGAGATCGCCGGGTCGTCCGACGTCGTCGAACGGGGCTTCGTGACCTACTCCAACGAGGCCAAGGCCGAGCTGCTGGGGGTGCCGATGGCGCTGATCCTGGCCAAGGGCGCGGTCTCGGAGGAGGTCGCCCGGGCGATGGCGGAGGGGGCGCTTGCCCGCTCGCGCGCCGACGTGGCGGTCGCCGTGACCGGCATCGCCGGGCCGGGGGGCGCCACGCCGACCAAGCCCGTCGGCCTGGTCCATTTTGCCGCGGTCCGACGGTCGGCGGGCCCTACCCTGCACCGGCGCGAGGTGTTTCCGGGCGACCGGTCGGCGGTTCGCCGGGCCGCGGTCGAAACCGCGCTCCATCTGGCCCTTCAGGCGGCCGGGCTGGGTCGTTAGCCGGCTGCTGGTCTCGGCTGCAATTGCAGCCCAGCGTTCCGGGCGCGCAACGAGGATCGTTGCTTTATCGAAACGGCCGGGCGCCGGCAGTCCGTCCTAGTTGAGGGTCTTCAGGTAGGCGATCACGTCGGCGCGGTCCTGGCCCTGGGCGAAGCCCGGAAACACCATCTTGGTGCCGCTGGCGAGCTTTTGCGGCCCGGCGAGCCAGGCATCCAGCGTGGTTTCGTTCCAGGTCGCGCCCACCAATTGCAGCGCGGGCGAATAGGTGAACCCCGTAGCTTTGCCGACCGGGCGTCCCACCACCCCTGCCAGGTTGGGGCCGACCTTGTGCTTGCCGGACTTGTCCGCCGTGTGGCAGTTCGAGCAGCGCGTGAAGAGGGCCTTGCCCCGCTCGGCATCGCCCGGCCCGGCGGCGCCAGGCCCGGCGACGACCGTGGGAACGGCGCCGCGCGCCTTTACCACCAGTTCATCCCAGCTCAGCACGTATTCCGCCGCGTTCCCCAGCGGTTTGTGGCAGGCAAGGCAGGTTTCCTCCTTCGTATCGGCCCTGTTAATCCTATCCGGCGAATAGACCGTGTAGTTCCAGTCGCCATTGCGCAGATTCTCGGGAAAATCGGCGCCCCAACCCGCCTGCTTCTCCATCACGCTGTACTGGACGAGCTCGCCCTTCTCGAACAGCCCGTCGGCGCCGAGGGCCGGCGCGCCCGCGGCGTCGAGCTTGGCCTTGTAGACCTCCATGACCAGCACCGAGCCGTTCGGAAGCCCCTGGTCGGTCTTGGCCGCTTCGGCCGCGACGGAGTTGGCGTAGATGTAGCGCACCTGGCCGTTGTCCGGCCGATTGTGGATCGCGTAGAGCAGGTAGGTCGCCGGGTTGTAGTCGGCCGGAAGGCGGACGCGCTTGGGATCGGCGTGCGCCGCCGTCGTCGCGAACGCGAGCATCGCTAGCGCCAAAACGAAGATTTTGTTCGACATGTTTTCCCCCACCCGAAAGCATTCATGCTTTCGAGTGGTGGTACGACCTTTCGCCGCGCGATGGATGATCCGCTAACGCGAACGTGACGAAGTCGGAAAAATATCTTGGTGGCGTGACTAGGGCGAAGTACCGAAGCGCGCGACCAGCGCGCGCCACAGGGCGCTGGTCTCGGCGGCGACCGGGTCGTTCGAGGGCTTCTTCCGCACCGAGGTCTGCGCCATCACGAGTTTCGATTGGGGATCCACGAAGACCGTCTGGCCGTGTATCCCCAACAGCGCGAACATGCGCCGCTCCGGTTCGCCTCGCAGCGATGAAACCAGCCAGACCTGATAACCGTAGCCGTAGCGATCGGGGCGCGGCGCCAGGAACGGCTTGTCCGCCGGCGCCGTCGTCGCATCGAGAATCCACTGGCGCGGAATCACCGGCGTGCCGTCCCAGGCGCCATCATGCGCGAGCAGCCGGCCTAGCCGCGCATAGTCGCGCAGCACGGCGTTGATGCAGCAATAGGTCATCTCCTGCCCGCCGGCGTCGAGGCCCCAGCTTGCATCGGACTCCATGCCGACCGGCCGCCAGATCTTGTCGCTCAGGTAGTCCGCGATCGGCCTGTCCAGCACGGCGGCGAGCACGAGGCCGAGGATCTCGGTCTCGACGCTGGCGTAGCTGAACCGCGTGTCGGGCGGCGCGATGCGCTTGTTGAACTGACCGACCACCGGTGCCTGCGCGCCGCGCGCGACGTTCATCAGTCCCCGCGACAGCGTCGAGATGTCGTCCGAACCTCCGTAGTCCTCGCTGAACTCGACGCCCGACGCCATGTGCAGCAGGGCGCGGATCGGCGTGCTGCCGTACTCCCGGCCCTGCAGCGCCGGCACGTAGGTGGCGACCGGATCGTCGATCGACTTGATGCGCCCTTCCTCCACGGCAAGGCCGATCAGCATCGACGTGACGGTCTTGGCCATGGATTGCGACAGGAACCGGTCGCGATCGCTGCGCGCATACTGGTAGTGCTCGAACAGGATCGTGTCGTCCTTCAGCACCAGCAGCCCGGTCGTCGGATGATGCGCCAGGTATCCGGCCAGCGACCGCTTCTGGCCGCGGAACTGGTATTCGATCTCCACCGGCGGCGCGGCGCGCTTGAATTCCCACACGCGCTCGCCGCGCGCGATGCGGCGGGTGCGGGCGATATCCTCGTTGTGGCTCAATCGCCCGACCAGGTATTTCGGATTGCGGAATGTCCCCGGCCCGCCCAGGCGATAGCCTTCCTTGGCGCCGTAGTCCTCGGCGTCCGGTCCGGTGTCGGAGAAGGTCTGCGCCGGCGACGGCGCCCCCGTCATGCCGATCAGCGCACAAGCCAGCACGATCCGCCGCAGCGCATGGTTCATCTGGCTCAACTCGCTTTGAATGCCTGGACCGGTGGCCCGTAGAGGGATCGGGCGCGCGTCTCGAACGCGGCCACCATGCGTCGCACCGCTTCGTCGAACAGCACGCCGATCAGGCGTTCCAGCAGGTGCGAGCGGAACTCGAACTCGACATGGAAATCGATCTCGCAGCCCTCGGGATGCGGCATGAACAGCCAATGGTTCTCGAGATGACGGAACGGTCCTTCGGCATAGGCGACGTCGATGCGGTCCGGGCGCTGCAGCGTCACGCGCGAGGTGAAGCGTTCGCGGAACATCTTGAAGCCGATCACCAGGTCGGCCACCACCAGCGTCTCGGTGCGCGAGCGGATGCGCGCCGCGACGCACCAGGGCAGGAACTCGGGATAGCGCTCGATCGTCGCCACCAGCTCGAAGAGCTGGTCGGGCCGGTAGGGCAGGATGCGGCGCTCGGCGTGGCGGTGCATGGTGTCAGTGTACTGAAGGTGTTGATGCCAGCCCAATACCCCACAGATTCGTCATGCCCGGGCTTGACCCGGGCATTCACGCTTCAGGGTGCCGCGACGGTCGGCATGGATGGCCGGGTCAAGCCCGGCCATGACGAGCAAGCATCGTCTATCCCGACGCCGCCAGCTTCGCCCGCCGGGCCGCGCGCAGCCGCGCGAAATCGTCGCCCGCGTGGTAGGACGATCGGGTCAAAGGCGAGGCCGAGACCATCAGGAAGCCCTTGGCGTAGGCGAGCTTCGCATAGGCCTGGAATTCCTCCGGCGTCACGAACCGGTCGACCGCCGCGTGCTTGGGCGTGGGCTGCAGGTACTGGCCGATGGTCAGGAAATCCACGTCGGCCGAGCGCAAATCGTCCATCACCTGCAGCACTTCCTCCCGGGTTTCGCCCAGGCCCACCATGATGCCGGACTTGGTGAACAGCGACGGCTCGCATCGCTTCGCCTGGTCGAGCAGGCGCAGCGAATGGAAATAGCGCGCGCCGGGGCGGATGGCGGGATAGAGGCGCGGCACGGTTTCGAGGTTGTGGTTGTAGACATCCGGCAGCGCATGGGCGACCGCCTCGATCGCGCCGTCCTTCTTGAGGAAGTCGGGCGTCAGCACCTCGATCGTCGTGCCGGGCGCGCGGGCGCGGATCGCCTTGATGACCTGGACGAAATGCCCGGCCCCGCCGTCGTCCAGATCGTCGCGGTCGACCGAGGTGACGACGATATGCGACAGGCCGAGCTGGGCCACGGCCTCGCCGACATGCCCGGGCTCGTGCGGGTCGAGCTGATCCGGCCGGCCGGTCGCCACGTTGCAGAAGGCGCAGGCGCGCGTGCAGACATTGCCCAGGATCATCACCGTGGCGTGCTTCAGCTTCCAGCACTCGCCGATGTTCGGGCAGGCCGCTTCCTCGCACACCGTGTTGAGCTTGAGTTCGCGCATCAGCCGGCGCGTCTCGTGGTACTCCGGCGAAAGGGGCGCCTTGACGCGAATCCATTCCGGCTTGCGCTTGACCGGATTGTCCGGCCGGTGCGCCTTCTCGGGGTGGCGGAGCTGGGTGTCAGCCATTTGGCCGGGCCTCGTCCTTCGACAAGCTCAAGATGAGGCTCTCACCGGCAAGCCTCGCAAGCACGTTCCTCATGGTGAGCCTGTCGAACCATGACGATCCTCTACACATGGATCGCCGCCGGGCGGCCGTCAAGCTACGGCTTCTTCTGGTAGACGGGCCGCCAGACCGGGGCGGATTGCAGCTTGGACTGGGCGGCGAAGGCCTGCTTCGCGGCGTCGTCGTCGCGGGTGACCCTGACGATCTGCGCGGGGAAGTCGGTCGCGTTCAGGACATAGGTCCCGATATAGACCACCTCGCCGGCCTTCACGACGAAGCGCGGCCCGGTCGATTCGCCGAGCTTCTCCTGCCCCTTCGGGAACAGCTTGGTGGTCCGGTTTTCCTTCTTCTCCTTGCCGTAGACCGCGTAGAGCGAATGCAGCACCCATTCCCCGGGATTGATCTCGGCCACGCGGTAAACCGGGACGGTGGGGTCGACCTTCTCGCCGACCTTGTAGAAGAAGCTGCGCGTGCGCCGCTCCACCGCGAACTCGTCGCGCAGGAAGCCGTCCTTCATCCAGTCGCCGGTGGCGGGATCATTGCGGCCGAACAGCAGCCGGACCAGTTCGATGTTCTCGTCGTCATTGGCGGCCAGTCCGACGACGACCACCGCCTTGGTGGGGTCGACGCCCATGTTGGACTGCGGCATCTCCTGCTCGCCGACGCGGGGCGTGACCGAGCTGTCGTCGCGGTCGTCCGCGCGCACGCCGCCGCCCGCGCCGACCAGCGCGAGCAGGCCGAACGCCAGGGAAGCTGCTGCCAGGGCCGAAAGTCGCATTGATACTCGCGCGTCAGTACCGATCAACCGTCTAGAAATGGATCGCTCTTCCGGCGACGTCAAGGACGGCCGAAACCATCAACACGGACCGAGTCTAGGACTCGGAAACGTTAGTTTTTCCTGAACTTCGTCCCGGGAGGTTTCCGGGCGCCGTCTTCAGGACCAGCCTGCGGGCCTCGCGGGGCGAGCGGATCAGAAGTGGATCGCCCGCCCGTAGGCGTCAAGCACCGCCTCGTGCATCATTTCGCTCAAGGTCGGATGCGGGAAGACGGCGTGCATCAGCTCGGCCTCGGTGGTCTCGAGCGTCATCGCCACGCCATAGCCCTGGATCAGCTCGGTCACCTCGGCGCCGATCATGTGCGCGCCCAGGAGCTCGCCGGTCTTGGCGTCGAACACGGTCTTGACCATGCCCTCAGGCTCGCCCAGCGCGATGGCCTTGCCGTTGCCGATGAAGGGGAAGCGGCCCACGCGCACCTGCTTGCCCGCCTTCTTCGCTGCCGCCTCGGTAAGCCCGACCGAGGCCACCTGCGGCATGCAGTAGGTGCAGCCCGGGATCTTGCGCACGTCGAGGGGATGCACGTCGTTCACCCCCGCGATCTTCTCCACGCAGATCACGCCCTCGTGGCTGGCCTTGTGCGCCAGCCAGGGCGGGCCGACCAGGTCGCCGATCGCATAGACGCCGGGCTCGCCGGTGCGAAGCCATTCGTCGACGACGACATGGTCGCGATCGACATTCACTCCCGTGCCTTCCCGGCCGATGTTCTCGACGTTGCCGACGATGCCGACGGCCAGGATCACCCGCTCCACGGTCAGGTCGCTCGACTTGCCGTCCGCGGCCTTGATCGTCGCGGTCACGCTGTCCGCCCCCTT
>JADLEG010000091.1 GCA_020846275.1 Alphaproteobacteria bacterium | reverse complement strand
GCCTCGTCGACGCAGTCCTGCTGGCCCGGCAGGGTGATCGCGTTCAGCGTGCCGCCCTTGTCGCCGAGCGTGCCGGCCTGGCGTCCGGCCATCACCTCGAGCCGGGCGACGGCCTGCTTGATGCGCGTGCGCTCCTCGGCCGCGTCGGCGATCTCGGCCTTGAAGATGTCGCGGACCTCCTGCCACTCCTCGGGCGCCAGCTTGACCGCCGTGCGGTTGGCGCAGCCGTAGTCGTGGCAGACGGTGAAGCGATCGAGCGTGGGCGGCGGATTGCCCTTTTCCTCGATCCAGCCCAGCGCGGTGATCGAGTTGGTGGTGGGCGTGGCGCAGCCGGCCAGGCCGAGCATCGCCGCCCCCAGCATCGCCAACCCGACCTTCCCGGCTCCTGTCCGCACCCGGCTGTCTCCCGTTTCGCGCCCCGACCCTACTATGGGCCGGTGCCGGCGGGAAAGCCGGGATTGCCGCCCGGAAGACCTATCGCGGCGCCGTGGCCGCGGCGCGCTTCGCCAGGCCCGGCGCGTCGGGCGCGCGGCCGAACACCCGCATCAGCACGAAGGTCGCGGCCAGGGTCAGCAGGTAGACGAGGACCTGCATTTCCGACGGGCGGTCGGTGTAGCCCACAAGCGTGTGCAGCACCTTGCCCGCGATCCCGCCCTCGGAGAGCAGCCACGAGGTGTTCCACGCCGTGCGGTTGAGCGCGGTCACGATGTCGGCCTGGGCGAGGAAGCGGATGGCCTGGGCCGCCATCCCGCAGGCCAGAAGCGCGATCATCCAGGCGGTGACGGCGAACAGGTAGCGGGTCGGGATCGCGACCAGCCCGCGATAGAGCATGACGCCGACGGCCACCCCCAGCAGCAGCCCTCCGGCCGAGCCCGCCAGCATCGCCAGCGGGCTTTCGTCGCCGCTGATCATGACGCCATAGAGGAACAGCGCGATCTCCGACCCCTCGCGCAGCACGGCGATGCCGCAGATGACGGCGACGGCATAGAGCGGCCGCGTGCCGGCCGCGATCTCGCCGCCCAGCGCCTCGATGTCGCGGCTCATCTCGCGGCCGTGGCGCGCCATCCACACGTTGTGCCAGGTCAGCATGGCGACCGCCGCCAGCAGGATGCCGGCGTTGAACAGCTCCTGCCCGGCCCCGGCCGCCGCGTCGGCGATGATGTCGGCGAAGCCGGCGACGATGCAGGCCCCGACCGCCCCGCCGGCGATGCCGCAGGCGATCCACAGGCCGCGCCGCGGCATGCCCTGCGTCGCCGCCATGACGATGCCGACGACCAGCCCGGCCTCGAGGATCTCGCGGAAGACGATGAGCAGCGCGGCGATCATTTGGCGACCAGGTATCCGTTGGCGGTGGCCTCGTGGTAGTCGCCGAAGAAGTAGTAGCGGCCGGGCTCGAGCGGCCCGACCGTCAGGCGGATCTCCTTGCCCGGCGCGATGACCTTTTCGACGCGCAAGTCGTTGCTCTCGAACTCCTCCGGCGTCTTGTCGGTGTTCTTCACCACCAGCACGATGCGCTTGTTGGCCGGCACCACCAGCTCCGCCTTGTCGAAGCGGTTGCCGGCAATGGTCAGCGTATAGGCGGCCTCCTGGGCCCGCGCCGGCCCGGCCGCGAGCATCGCCAGCCCGGCAAGCAGCAGCGCGCGGCGGGCCATGTCGCCCCGCGTCATTGCACGGCCACCTGGGACTTCAGGTGCAGGGCGAGCTTGGTCATTTCGGCCGGCGTCAGGTAGAGCGCCGCCAGCGGCACCGGCGAGGGCACGGCGCGCGCCAGGCGTTCCATGTCCTCCAGCACCCCCGCCGCCCCCTTGGTCGTGGCGATCTTGTGGTTGGCCGCCACCCGCTGCCACTGGTGGACGGCGGCGAGGTTGTAGCCGAACACCTCCTCGTATTCCTTGATGACCACCACCTTGCCGTCCTTGACCGCGGCCGCGTAGTCCTCGGCGGCGTGATCGACCACGTCGGCGATGGCGGCGAGGACGAAGCGGGGCTGTTGCAGCCGCCCCTCGGTGATCGCGCCGTGCAGGCGCAGGCTTGCAACCACCGCGGCGTCGTAGGCCTTCTCGAACGCGGCGAAGTCGCCGCCCGCCTTGGCGACCTCGTTGAGCGCGTTGACCGCATCCTGGAGCTTCCTGGCGCCGTCCTTGCCCACGCCCTTCTCGATGCCGGCCATGCGCGAGTTCAAGTTGGGCCCGAGATGGCGCAGCGCGGCCTCGCGGTTGCCGGCGAACTGGTAGAGCTCGCGCCCCGCGATCAGCCGCCCGCGCAGCAGCACCAGGTTGGCGAGGAGCGCGCGCTGGCTCTTGGCCGCGTCCGCCTCTGGCGCCGCCGCCGCCGGGGGCGCCGCCGGGGGCGCCGCTGGGGGCGCCGACTGGGCATGGGCCACGCCGATCGCCCCGGCGCCAGGAAATCCCGCCGTCAGGATCGCCAGCGCAAACAGCGCAAGGCGGATGGCCCGATCGAAAGACCGGCGCGAATTGCCAACAACCACTTATGCGTCCCTCCGTATGCGATCCGTCAATCCGAGGCAGGCCTGCCGAATTGCGAGTGACTATGACTACCGGTCGCATCTCCGGAGTCAATGGTCAACCCATGGCGGCGTCAGGGAAGCCATCTCGAAATATCTCGCCTTGAATGGAAAAAGAACGTATAGTGAACATTCCCGCGCGACATTGATACTCAGGAGTCTGGAATGAACCAGTGGATGGCGCTGCGGGGATTCGCGAATCCGGTTGGGACTGCAGCTGACGACGGCGAGTCGTCGCGCACGGGCGGCATCGAACCGAGCGCCGGACGTTTCGGCTATGCACGCGACGCGGCAATCACGTCGTACCGAAATCGCTTCGGCCGCGATCCGTCCGAGACCGAGCTGCGGGACTCGATGCCGCATTTCATGACCGCCACTGACCAGGAGGCGTATGCGGAGGAGCGCGGCGCCAGGTTGCCGATGCAGGCGCGCGGATTGCCGGCGCCGCCTTTGGCTCGGCCCACCCCGCCATCTTCGCCACGACCCTTGCCTGGCGTGCCGCCGGTAGTCCCCGGCTTCGATCCGCCCCAGCAACCGAATGGACCTCATCCCTATCTCGATGCGCTGCTGAAAACGGGCCGGGCCGTAGTCGGGGCCTATATGGCGCCGGCTGCGCTCCTCACAAGTGAGGCGCAACGCTTGGCCGATCCGGAGCGGGAGCCCGATCCGGCGCCGTTGCAGATGCTGGGACGGTGGGGCGTCGAAGCGCTGCGCGCGCATGTCGCGGCGTACGATCGCTACAAGACCGATCCGCGCAAGTCGTACCAGACCTATACGAAGGAGCGCGAAGACCTGGGCCCGTGCCGCTACGGCGACAAGCCGGACCCGAACACGCCTTGCTACTATGCCGGCTCGACCGGAAATATTTTTGACGCCACGAGAAATGTCGCGATCCGCGATGCAGCGCAGTACCCGTTGCCGATCTATCGACGCGCAGAGCTGGATTGCTCGACACGGAGCTGGGTATCGGCCCGCGCAAGGGAGCAGCAATTGATCGAGCATTTCCGTGACCTCGGCTACTCCGACAATGTGATCAACAGTATCGCCGAGCATGTTTGGCGCCCGTTCATGAAGGAGCTGGCCGACCGGGAATGCGGGCACAACGCAATGCCGATTCCGACGCCAAGGTGAGTTGCCGGAATGGCGCCCGATGCTCCCAATCCACCCCCCAAGCGGCCGCGGTGGTATTCGCGACGGCGCATGCGGAAAATGTCGCGCGACGAGATGGACGCCTATCTTGCCGATCACGCCGGCGAGTACATCGCCATTCCTCTGGACGGTGGTTTTTCCTTCGCCCGGCACCGAGGAGACCTTGACTTCGCCCACTACGACCTCTGGACGCCCGCGCTGGTTCCGATTGCGGAAATCAGGCGGCGCCCGATTTTGTTCACCATCATCGGTCCCATCGACCCGCTGGCCTCGAGAAGGTGGAAAGTGATCGGGCACGAGCCGCTCGAGCCATACTTGCAGGAGCCGGTCAAATACTTCCGCCATCCGCGAGGTACGGATTGTCTGGACATCTACGTCGCGGGCGAGTTTCGCGCCTATGCGGGCGAAGATCTCGACAGATTGGAACCCGCGGCCATCTGGGACCGAGCTGACCAAGTCGAAGAGCGCCTGCGCAAGCACTATGCCGGCGAGCGCGACGGGTTCGCGGAGCGGAGCAAGGTTCCCCGCGAACTCGCCGAGCGTCTCTATCGCGAATACCGGGCGCGGCGAAAGGACGAGAAGGCGTAGCCGGTTGCAATCTTTATCGGCACAACTGCCAGGTCAGACGTCTCGAAGCTGCCGTGGGGCGAACTCAAAGAAACGTCGCGGTTGATTTTCGTCGGGAAAAAGGACCCCGCCCCTACGTATTGACCAAACCGTCCATTCTGTCTCGATGGTCGTATCAACGAGGAATATCTCGTCGGGATGCTGTGTGTAGCGCGAGATAGCCGCCTCGATTGCATCGGCAACGAGACCATGATTAGTCAGTGCAATATCATTGGTTTCCAATATCAAGACCGAATAGGAGCCCGCTTCTTTACACTTCGTAAGGTACGGAAGCTTCTTGTCAAATGCGCGGCACAGACGGATTCGTCGCAACCCTTCAATGTCCTGGGGTGCCCATCGCGCCACGACGAGTTTACCATCGGCAGCTGCAGGAGTTGCCCAATGCAGCTCTCGCGTCAGCGTGATCTCGAATGGCGATCCAACTGGCGTCGCCTTTCGTACGCCTCTATACCCCCGTGGACTCGCGGTTCGATCAAGGCGCATCGGAGCTTCGGCGTGCAGCATCACCGCTTGTTCTTTGACCCAGGCTACAATGCTATCTTGGATCGATGCTAGCTCACCGGGCAGAACATTCGCCCGCGTATCGATAGGGAAGGTCAAATAGTACTTCCCCGGTTTGGGCATATTGCCATTAAGTGCAGCAATGATCGGTTCGACCAGCATTGAAAAGTCAACGCCACTTCGGATCTGACCCTCGAATGCCTCGATGTTGGTGTGCTCGATTGAGTAGACGAGATTGCCCAGCCGAAACTCGTAGTCAATCGGCGGGATAGCCCCGCACGCCTCGGGACGAGATGCGTTCGTACGCGGCTGGCCACTACGTGCTTCCAGCACACGCGCCACTGCGTCACAAACCTTGCGTTCATTGTTGCTAATCTTGGCCATGCACTTCCCGAGTCCGGACGCAACTCCCCTACCCCGCCTCGTCGAGCGACAAGAGGCTCGCGTTGCCGCCGGCCGCCGTGGTGTCGATCGACAGCGTGCGCTCGGTCGCGAAGCGGTGCAGGTAGCGCGGGCCGCCGGCCTTGGGGCCGGTGCCGCTGAGGCCCTCGCCGCCGAAGGGCTGCACGCCGACCACCGCGCCGATCATCGAGCGGTTGACGTAGGCGTTGCCGACGGGCAGGCGCTCGACGATATGCCGGACCGTCTCGTCGATCCGGCTGTGGACGCCGAGCGTGAGGCCGTAGCCGGTGGCGGCCACCTGGTCGAGCACCTGGTCGAGCCGGTCGGCGTCGTAGCGCACGACGTGCAGGATCGGGCCG
>JADLEG010000090.1 GCA_020846275.1 Alphaproteobacteria bacterium | reverse complement strand
GGGCTTCGTGCATGTCGGCCAGCACGCCAGCGTCAAGGTGACGGCGTTCGACTACGCGATCTACGGCCAGCTTCCCGCCAAGGTCGAGGACATCAGCGCCGATTCGATCGTCGACGAGCGCGACCGCACCGGCGAACCCTATTTCCGCGTCCGCCTGCGCACCGACAAGACGACGCTCGGCACCGCCACTCGCCCGCTCACCATCCACCCCGGTATGACCGTCTCGGCCGATATCGAAACCGGCACGCGCACGGTGCTGACCTACCTGATGAAGCCGATCTTCAAGACGCTGACCAGCGCGATGGGGGAGAGGTAGCGCTTCGCGCTCCCTCACCCCTACGCTGCTGCCGCAGCGGGCCCCTCCCTCTCCCGGAGGGAGAGGGTATAGGAGGCGCAACGCTGTTCGATCCCTCTCCCGTCGGGAGAGGGAGGGGGCCCATCGCGATAGCGATGGGAGGGTGAGGGAAGCGCGATGACGCTCCGCAAGCGCCCGCATCCGAATGTGCCGCGCGCCCGCGTGCTGCGTCGCGATTCCACCGATGCGGAGCGCGCGATGTGGCGGCTGTTGCGCTCGCGCCACCTTGCGGGGCACAAGTTCCGCCGCCAGTTGCCGATCGGGCCGTACATCGCCGACTTCGCCTGCTTCGCGCGCCGGCTGGTGGTCGAGCTCGATGGCGGGCGGCATGGCATCGCGATTGCCCGCGATGCGGCGCGCACGCGCGCGATCGAGCGACACGGCTTTCGAGTCGTGCGATTCTGGAACAACGATGTGCTGGCGAACCCGGAGGGCGTGTTGATGATGATCGTGGAAGCGCTGGAGAAAGCTCGGTGAGCGCGATTCCCTCACCCTCCCAAAGCCTGTCGGCTTTGGGCCCCTCCCTCTCCCGGCGGGAGAGGGACTCCAAATGACCACCCTCACCACCAAGCGCGGCGACAAGGAGGAGGCGGACGGCCCGTTCGTCTATCTCGTCACCGACATCGAGACGGACGGGCCGGAGCCGGGGCGGAACTCGATGCTGAGCTTCGCGTCGGTCGCGGTGGACCAGGCGGGCAACGTGGGCGCGGGCGCGACCCTCACCCTTTCCCCTCCCTGAGGGAGGGGGCGGACCTTCCACCCGGAAACCACCAAGAAACCAAGGTAAAGAATCGATTCACCACCACGACACCACGGGCACCACGTCGGATTTCAATCGACCCTTCCCGGCGTCGTGTCCGTGGTGTCGTGGTGGTTCAAGTCCTGTTTGCTCATTTCTCATCGTCATCGCCGGGCTTGTCCCACGGCTGTCCGGTTTAGGATGCGCCGGATGGCACGGAAGCGAACGCCGAGCTGGCGCTGGATGAAGGCATGGGATGCCGGGACACGAAGTTCGAGTCCCCCCTCCCGCAAGGGGAGGGGGGACAAGAGAGAGAGGCACGCACGCGACAGGCGTCAACCGGACAGCCGTGGGCTTGTCCCGGCGATCCACGTCGGCAGGAGCCGACAGTCCTGCGCGCGCGAAAAAAGCTGTGCCAGCACGGAGGCGCAACCCGCAACGCCGTCGCCGCTGCCCCGACGTGCCCTTCGACAAAGCCCGGTCATGACGGCTTTGGTGAAGGGCCGGGCAAGGGCCGGCCAGCACCTTATATACGCGCGCCGCAGCCCGATGCAGCAAAGACCTAATAAATACCGATAATAATCGATGAATATTTCAAGTAAATGCTAATGATCCGTTAGGATTCATTTACTAATGGGTCAAAATCTTCTTGTATTTTCTCCAATTAAGCGGCATCTTGTTCGCGTTTCCGGCAAGTAGCCGGTCCGCCCAAGCCCATTCCGCAAGTCCATCAGGTAGGAGGACACCATGACCCCGTTCATCCGCCGCTTCCTCGCCGACGACGCCGGCGCCACGGCCATCGAGTACGGGCTGATCGCCGCGCTGGTGTCGGTCGCGGGCATCGTTTCGCTGCAGCTCATGGGCACGTCGCTGAACGGCCTGTTCGGCCGGGCGTCGAGCGTGCTGACCACGGTCGCCGCCGCGCCGTAGGCGCCGGCCGTCCACCCGTCCACCTTTCTTCGCTTCCGCCGCCCACCCCGGCGGAATCCACCCCTGGCGAACACCCGGCGCTGCTGGCCCGATCGGCCGCAGCGCCGGGCGCCTTGGTTTGTGGTGCCCGGGGTGCGCCTCAGCGCTTCAGCAGGTGCAGGTTCACGCAGTTCTGCAGCGAGCCCGTCTCGAGGCAGGCGAGGATCGTCGTGACGCCCGAGCGGCGCATGTCCACCACCGCGTCGGGGCTGTAGAAGGCCGCGTGCGGGCTCAGGGCCAGTCTTCCCTCGATCCATGATTCGCGGCCGCGCCAGGCGGCGATCAACTTGTGCCTCGCGTCGGCCGGCTCGACCGGCAGCACGTCGAGCCCCGCCGCCGCCAGCCGTCCGTCCTTCAGCGCGTCGTGGAGCGCGTCCAGGTCCACGATCACCCCGCGCGCCGTGTTGATCAGCACCATGCCGGGCTTGGCCCGGGCCAGCGCGGCCGCATCGATCATCGAGCGCGTCTCCTCGCTCGACGGCGCGTGGATGCTCAGGATGTCGGCCATCGCCATCAGGTCGTGCAGCGACTTCTGGCGCTTGGCGCCGACCGCGATCTCCATGCCCGAGGGCAGGTAGGGATCGTAGAACGCGATCTCCATGCCGAAGCCGCGCGCGCGCAGCGCGGCGGCAAGCCCGATGCGCCCCAGCCCCACCACGCCGAACACCTGGCCGCGCAGCCGGCGCACGACGGGCGCGATGCGGGGGGCCCAGTTCCCGGCCGGGTTGGCGCGGATCGCGTCGTTGTAGGTGGCGGTGCCGCGCACCAGGCTCAGCATCAGCGCGATGGCGTGGTCGGCGACCTCGGACGTGCCGTAGTCCGGCACGTTGAACACCGGCACGCCGCGCGCGCCCCAGGCCTTCAGGTCCAGCTTGTCGAACCCGACGCCCGAGCGCAGCAGCGCGCGCACCTTCGGATAATGCGCCGGCTCGCCGTCGGGGAAGGTGTTGGCGGCGAAATGGATGATGGCGTCGGCCCGCGCGCGGACCGCCATCGGCACGGGGTTGGCCGCCGCCGTCGCCGCCGGCTGCACGTAGAGCTCGGCGCGGCCGTCGAGCGTGGCGCGCTCGATGGCGTCGTCCGGGTGGGTGAAGTGCGACAGGACGATCAGCATGGCGGCCGCGCCGCGCCGTTGCGCCTTGCCCTATGCGGCGGCCTTGCGGTTCTTGGCGAGCCAGCCGTCGACCATCGCCACGGTCTGGTCGACCGCGTCGAGCTTCTGGCCGCGGCTGGCGGCGATGGTCTGCACGATGCGGTCCACGCGCTCGATGTTCTGCGCGCCGGCGGCGAGCGCGCGGGCGGCCGAGCTGGGCTTCATCAGGCTCTCAGCGGCGGCGGCGTATTTCTCGAAGGGCACCATGTCGTCCTTGGCGGCGCCCAAGGACTGGCACAGCGCGCTGACCCATTCGTAGACCTTGCGCGACTGGGCGAGGTCGGTGTGCACCGCCTCCTTGATCGAGCGCATGCCGTCCTTCTGGACGCAGCGGTAGTTGCCGGTGAGCAGCATGCACCACTTGGCCAGCGGCACGAAGATCGAGTCGTGCAGCTTCAGCTTGACCGGCAGTTCCATGCCCTCGAAGCGCGCGGCCTCGATGTCGTCCTGCATCCGCTTCAGGACAGCGGTGTGTTTCGGGTCGTCGAACCGGGCGACCTTGAAGTTGGTGGGCAGCGCCACCTGCAGCACGTTGACCTTGTCCTCCGGCGGGCGGAAGGCCTGCGGGTCGGGGCTGCACAGGGTCACGAGCTTGGGATCGAAGCTCTGCCAGACCGTGGCGTCGGTGTAGCAGGGTTTCAGCGCCTCGACGTTGAGGCCGGGGATGCGCGCGAGATAGGGCAAGGGCGGCATGTTCATGATCGACATGCAGGGCTTCTTCGACTTTGCGACCTTGTCGAGCAGCTCGCGCACGCCGGGCGAGCGATACTGCGGTTCCTGCATCGCCAGCCCGATCAGGTCGTATCTGGCGGGGTCCACGCCCTCGGTGCCGCCGGCGGAAAGCTTGCCCGGCAGTTTGCGCGAATCGACCTCGACCAGCCCCTCCTTGCCCTTGACCGGCAGGCGGACGCGCGCGCCCTCCTTGTTGATCAGCTCGGCTTCGGCCGGCAGGCAGATCAGGTGGGTCGAATGCCCGGCCAGCGCCAGCTTGGTCGCCAGCAGCGACCCGTAGGAAGCGCCGAGAATCAGGGTGTTGTAGGTCGTGGCCATGGCTGGGCGGCTCCGCTTGTCCGATATCGCGACAGGGCCCCGAATTTAGCGCCCGGCCCGGGCCTGTCCACCCCGAACTGCGGCGAGCCTCGAACGGCCGGCCGGTGGCCGGCGGGGAGTGACCTGGATCACTTCCGCGCCCGCGCGGCCGGTTGTAGGCTCGCGCCCGGTCGTTCTGCGCAGGAAGGGGGCAGGCATGTGGATACGCGTGTTGGCGGCGGCGCTGCTGGTCGTGGCGGGCTTGAGCTCGGCCGGGCATGCGCAGCAGAAGCGCGTCGCGCTGGTGATCGGCAACGCGGCCTACCGGCAGAACGAGCTGCGCAACCCGGTCAATGACGCGCGCGCCATGGCGGCGACCTTGCGCCAGGCCGGTTTCCAGGTGATCCAGCGCGAGAACGCCACCAAGCAGCAGATGGAGCAGGCGGTCGGCGAGTTCGGCCGCGCGCTCAAGCCCGGCTCGGTCGCGCTGTTCTACTACGCCGGCCACGGCATGCAGGTGAACGGCCGCAACTTCCTGGTGCCCGTGGACGCCGAGGTCGCGACGGAGCAGTCCGTCCGGCTGGAGACGCTCGACGTCGACCTGGTGCTCGACCAGGTCGCGGCGGCGGGCAGCGACGTCAACCTGATGATCCTGGACGCCTGCCGCAACAACCCGTTCGAGCGGCGCTTCCGCTCCGCGGGCACCGGCGGGCTCGCCCAGATCAACGCGCCCAAGGGCACGCTGATCGCCTACGCCACGGCGCCCGGCAAGGTGGCGGCGGACGGCGAGGGCAACAACGGCATCTACACCGCGCGGCTGGTGCAGGCGATCAAGACCCCCGGGCTGTCGGTCGAGGAGATGTTCAAGCGCGTGCGCGCCGAGGTGTCGCGCGAGACCAACGATCTGCAGACGCCGTGGGAGGCGTCCTCGCTGGTCGGCAACTTCTATTTCCTGGGCCCGACCACGGTGACGGTTACACCCCCGGCGCAGCCCGGCGCGCCGGGCCCCGTGGATCGCGAGGCCCTGCACTGGCAATCGGTCAAGGACGCGACCAACCCGGCCGAGGTGCAGTCCTACCTCGACCAGTATCCGAAGGGCGCCTTCGCCGGGCTTGCCCGCGCTAGGCTCGCCACGCTGCAGAAGCCGCCGGCGTCGGCGCCGGCGGCGAAGCTCGCCGCCCAGCAGGCCGCCGCACCGACGCCTGGCGCGGCACAGGCCGCCAAGGCCTTCGATGGTACCTGGCAGACGACCGTGATTTGCGGTCGCGCCGCGGACGGCGCCAAGGGCTACACGCTCAATTTCCCCGCCGAGGTCAAGGACGGCGTCTTCATTGGCCAGTTCGCGTCGCCCAACACGCCGGCCTCGCTCACGGTCAACGGAACCATTCAGGCCGATGGCTCCGCGCTGCTGAGCGCCGTCGGCCGGACCGGCGACGAGGAATACGCGATCGGGCGGCTCCAGAAAGGCTCGAACTACCGCTATACCGTGACGGCCCGCTTCGACGGCGCGCGCGGCAGCGGCACGCGCAACGAGGCCCGCGCCTGCAACCTCACCTTCGTGAGGCAGTAGGTCGGCGGACCCCGCCGCGATCGGATCGGCCCCCCCGCGGTGCGTCTAGACTATATAGACGCATGAAGGGTAAATTAGGCACGACTCGCTGCCGCCCCCGCCGATAGGAAATCCACCGATGCCGCGTCGCCTGCCGCTCGCCGCGATTCTGCTCGTGCTGGCCGGCCTCGCGATCGGCGCCTGCTCGAAATGCGACGCCGCGGGCTGGTTCAAGTCCTGCGGCGATGCCGCGCCGAAGGCCTTCGCCGCTCAGTAGCGATAGGGCTCGATCTCCAGCAGCGGGAAGGCGCTGAGGACGCCCGGCGGGTTGGTCGCCGGGGCCGGGCGCAGGCAGGCGCGGTCGAGCTGGCCATAGGCGGTGGCGCCCAAGAGCCCCATCGCGCGGCGCATCTCGTCCTCCAGCAGCTCCAGCATGCGCACCACCCCGGCCTGGCCGGCGGCGGCCAGCGCATAGCATTGCATCCGCCCGAGTCCCACCAGGTGCGCGCCCAGCGCCAGCGCCTTGACGATGTCGGTGCCGCGGCAGAAGCCGCCGTCGATCATGATGCGGGCGCGGCCGGCGACCGCGTCGACGATCTCGGGCAGCACGTCCATCGCGCCCAGCCCGTGGTCGAGCTGGCGGCCGCCATGGTTCGACACGTAAATCCAGTCGACGCCGTTCTCGATCGCGATCTTGGCGTCCTCGGGCGTGGCGATGCCCTTGAGGATCAGCGGCATCATCGAGCGGGTCTTGATCAGCCGCACCGTGCGCCAGTCGAGCGCGGCCTGGAAGTCCTGGCCCGAAACGCGCCGCCTTCCGCTGGTGACGTGGCGCTTGGCCAGGTCGCGCTCGCGCCGGCTGTAATGCGCGGTGTCGACGGTCAGGCAGAAGGCGGCATAGCCCTTGGCCTCGGCGCGCGCGAGATGGTCGAGCACGAAGGCGTCGTCCCCCCGCACGTAGAGCTGGAAGATGCGCAGCGCCCCCGCCGCGGCCTCGGCGACTGCCTCCAGCCCCGGCAGGCACACCGAGCTCAGCATGTGCGCCACGCCGAACTCCTCGGCCGCCAGCGCCACCGACGCCCCCGCGCCGTCGTGGAACACCTCCAGCGCGCCGACCGGCGCCAGCACCAGCGGCAGGCGCATCGCGCGGCCGAACTCGCGGGTCTTCAGGTCGACCTTGCGCACGTCGCGCAGTACGCGCGGGCGCAAGGCCAGCGTGTCGAGCGCCAGGCGGTTGCGCCGGAGCGTCGTCTCGGTCTCGGTGCCGCCGATGATGTAGTCCCAGGCGTTCTGGTCCAGGTTCTGGCGGGCCTTGCGCACGATCTCGTGCAGGTTCTCGAACCCGCCCGCGGGCAGGGTGCTGGCGTCCT
>JADLEG010000089.1 GCA_020846275.1 Alphaproteobacteria bacterium | reverse complement strand
CTCACCTTCGACGTGTTCGGCACGGTGGTGGACTGGCGCACCAGCATCATCCGCGACCTGGAGGCGTTCGGGCGCAAGAAGGGCATCGCGGGCGACTGGGTCAACCTGACCGACGACTGGCGCGGCGCCTACCGCCCGACGCTCAACAAGGTGATCAAGGGCGAATTGCCCTTCGCGCGGCTGGACGACTTGCATCGCGGCACGCTCGACATGCTGCTCGACAAGCACGGCATCAAGGGCTTCAGCGAGGCCGACAAGGACCACGTCAACAAGGCCTGGCACCGGCTCAACGGCTGGCCCGATTCCGTGCCGGGCCTGACGCGGCTCAAGCGCAAATACATCATCGGCACGCTGTCCAACGGCAACGTGGCGTTGCTCACCAACATGGCGAAGTTCGCCGGCCTGCCCTGGGACTGCATCCTGTCGGCCGAGCTGTTCCGGCACTACAAGCGCGACCCCGAGGTCTATATCGGCGCCTGCGACATCCTCGGCCTGGAACGCGGCGCGGTGATGATGGTGGCCGCGCACAAGGACGACTTGCAGGCCGCGCGCCAGCAGGGCCTCAAGACGGCCTTCGTGCCCCGGCCGGGCGAGTACGGGCCGCGCCCGGCGCCCTACCCCAACATCGACTTCACCGCGGATGTCGAGGCATCGGACTTCGTCGACCTCGCGGCGCGACTGGGAGCGTGAGCTAGAAGGTCACCCGGTCGCCGCCCTTCAGGTTCAGCATCGCGCGCGCTTCCTTGGGGCTCGCGACCTCCATCGACAGGCCCTTCAGGATGTCGCGCACGATCGTCACCTGCTCGGCATTGCTCTTGGCGAGCTTGCCCTTGCCGGCATAGAGGCTGTCCTCGAGCCCGACGCGGACATTGCCGCCCATAATCGCGCCCATCGACACGAAGCTGAGCTGATGGCGCCCGGCGGCGAGGATCGACCACTGGTAGTCGTTGCCGAACAGCTTGTCGGCGATGCGCTTCATGTGCACCAGGTTCTCGTGGTCGGCGCCGATGCCGCCCAGGATGCCGAAGATCGTCTGCACGAACAGCGGCGGCTTCACCAGCTTGCGGTCGAGGAAATGCGCCAGGTTGTAGAGGTGCCCGACATCGTAGCATTCGTACTCGAAGCGCACGCCGTGGCCCTCGCCCAGCTCCTTCAGCACGAATTCGATGTCCTTGAACGTGTTACGGAAGATGAAGTCCCGCGAGTTCTCGAGGTGCTTCTTCTCCCACTCGTATTTCCAGTCCGTGTAGCGCTCGAGCATCGGATAGAGGCCGAAATTCATCGAGCCCATGTTCAGCGACGTCATCTCCGGCGAGGTGCGGAACGCCGCCGCCAGGCGCTCCTGCAGGCTCATGCCGTGGCCGCCGCCGGTGGTGATGTTCACGACCGCCTCGGTCGCCTGCTTGATGCGCGGCAGGAACTGCATGAAGACCTCGGGATCGGGCGTCGGCTTGCCGTCCTTGGGGTCGCGCGCGTGCAGGTGCAGGATCGAGGCGCCGGCCTCCGCCGCCGCGATCGCGTCGCGCGCCACCTCGTCCGGCGTGATCGGCAGGTAGGGCGACATGGTCGGCGTGTGGATCGACCCTGTCACCGCGCAGGTGATGATGACTTTCTCGCGTTTGGCCGGCATCGCTGGGTTTCCTCCTGGGCGTTGATGGGGATGGGCGGCGGCGATCAGAACTCCGCCACCAGATCGACGAACCTGCCGTCGCGCCGCACGACCAGCGGCAGCAGGGTTCCGGGCGCCTGGCGCCGCAGCACGTCGCTGAGCGCGCCGGGATCGGCGATCACCTGGCCGGCCGCGACCAGCACGACATCGCCCTGCTTCAATCCCGCCGCGGCGGCCACGCCGCCTTCGACCACGCGGCGGATGCGCGCGCCCTCGGGATCGGGGTCGAGTGCCACGCCCAGCCGGGGCGTCGACGCCGCCGGCGCGGCCGGACCCATGCCGAACACGGCATCGGCGAAGCCCTTGCGGAGCGTTGCGCAGTCGCGGCCCTCGTTCCACGGCAGCAAGACATAGGCGTCCTTGCGGCCCAGGGCCGAAAGCTGGTGCGGCACGCCGTCGCGGTTCTCCAGGTGCCCCGCCCCCATCAGCGCCACCACCAGCGGCTCCTTGCGCGCGCGCAACGCGGCATTGAGCGCCTCGGCCATCGCGCGGTCCCACAGGAGCTGGGCGTCGACGAAGCGCAGGAAGCGGGGATCGAGCGGGTCCGGCCGCGGCGGGTCGCCGCCTTCCTGGTGCTGGCGATAGACCTCGGCCAGCCGGTCGACATAGGCCGGTCGCGCCGGCGCGGGGTTGCCGACGCCCTCGCGCTCGGCCGGCGGCACCTGGGCCAGGCCCTCGCGTCCGACGCGCGAGACGAGGGCGCGGTCGACATTGAGCGCCACCATGGGCACGCGGTTCTGCCGGGCGAAATGGAAGATCGGCAGGTAGGGCGTCGGGTCGTAACCCCAGACGCGGTACCATTCGCTGGCCGCCAGGAAGCTGCGCTCATCCAGCTCGCCGGCCACCCAACGGTCGAGCACGGGCTGCACGCGACGCGGAAACGCCTCGAAGCCCAGCACCATGTCGGGCCGCCGGCCGTAAAGCGCGGCGATGGTGTGCAGCACCCAGCGCTGATGCTCGGCCTGCTCGTGCGCCTCGCCCATCAATACGATGCGGCGGCCGGCCGCCTCGTCGACCACCTCTTCGGTGTCGGTCGGCCTGGGCTTGCCCGGCTCGAGCCAGCGCCCGACCGGCACGCAGGCGCCGCCGGCCGCATCGGCCATCGGGGCGTAGAGCGCCGCGCCCGCGCACAGCGCGACCAGCCACCGCCAGCGCATGTTCCAATGCTCCCGTTCCGGGGCGATTTTGCCACCGCCCTCCCGCTTTCGATATCACCCAAGCGCGCGTTCCGGCAAGCGCGCGGGCGCTAGAGGAACTCCTCGCCGATATCGATGGTCGATTCCCGGCCCAGCCGTCCGATCGTGCTTTCGATCCAATGCCTGGCGCGCTCGCGTCCCATATCGCGCAGGTGGCAAAGGAACTGCCAGTCCGGATTCAACTTGCTGGCCACGCCGAAATCGACCATCAGCTCGTCGGCCTCGATCATGTGGATCAGCATGCGCTTCATTTCGCCGGCGGCGATCTTGCCTTCGTCGATCAGCCGGGTGACGAAGGCGATCGCCCGCATCTCGCGCATCAGCGACGAATTGAAGGTGATCTCGTTCAGCCGGTTGACGATGTCGCGGCCGGTCTGCGGCACGCCTTTGCGCACGATCGGATTGATGCGGATGATCACGATGTCCCGGCTGTCGCAGTTGTAGATCAGCGGGAACATCGCCGGATTGCCCATGTACCCGCCGTCCCAGTAGTGCTGGCCGTCGATCTCGACTGCGTGGAAGATCTGCGGCAGGCAGGCCGAGGCCAGGATCGCGTCGACCGTCACCTCGCGATGGTCGAAGACGCGGATCTTGCCGGTCTCGACGTTGGTCGCCGAGATGAACAGCTTGACCGTGTCGCAGGCGCGGATCCGCTCGACATCGATCGTCTGCTGCAGCAGCTCGCGCAGCGGGTTGTAGCCGAAGGGATTGAGCTGGTAGGGCGACCACAGCCGGCTGGCGAGATCGAACATCAGATGACCGGGCGACCAGTCGCGGTTCCAGCCGGACGACAGCGAGTCGAAAAAGCCGAGGAAGGCCAGCGCCTGCGAGGATTGCTCGCTGATGCCTTGCCAGAACTCGTGCAGTTGCTGGCGCGCCCCGTCCGGGCCGCCGGCCATCAGGCCCTGGGCAAGCAGGGCGGCATTGATCGCGCCGGCGGAGGTGGCGCTGATCCCGTCGATGGCGATGCGGCCGTCCTCGAGCAGCTTGTCCAGCACGCCCCAGGTGAAGGCCCCGTGCGCGCCGCCTCCCTGCAGCGCCAGGTTGATGGTCTTTTCGCACCCGCCCGGCCCGCGCGGCCAGACATAGCAGCTTGAACCCGGCGGAAATTCACCGCCTGGGCCGCCGGCCGGCCCGGACCTGGCGGCCCGCCTGGATTTCAGTCGTTTCGTGGCGCGCGCCATCCCCTCCCCCTCGCCCGTGCCCACCGGAACGATTTGTGACATGCTTTACAGTCCCCGGGCCCCGGACCGAAGATCATAAGCCGTCATGGGCCATCGGAGAACGTGCGATGAATCGCTTCCTCGTCGCCGCAGCCAGCCTGGCGGTTGGGCTCTCAATGGCCGGGCTTCTGGCCGGACCCGCGCCGGCCGAACCCGGGACGGACCGCGATCGCGTCCAGATCGGCCAGGCCGCCGCGCCTCCGCAGGCCGCCCCCCAACCGACGCCCCCCGCCTCGTCGCCGCCGATCTACGTCCCGCCCCGGCGCGGATCGCCCGCCGAGGTTGCCCCCGCCGCGACCCGGGGGGTGCAGATGCCGAAACTGAAGCTTCTGGCGCCCGAGCATGTCGGGCTGACGGTGTCGGCCCAGCCCACCTTATATATGTACGTGGCCGAGGCCGGCCGTATTCAGCTCCTGATCACCCGCTCGGCCGATCCCGGCGCGGCGGCCCTGGCCTCCGGACGGATCGATGTCAAGGACGGGCCGGGCATCTGGCCGGTCCGGCTCGTGGACCTGAAGACCAGCCTGGAGCCGGGCGTGGAGTACCGGGTGACCCTGATGTTCTTCGACCGGGCCAACTCGGTCCGCGCGACCGAATCGGTGCTGATCCAGCGCGTGGGCGAACCGCCGGAACTGACCGCGATGACCGCCGGCGCAGCCCCGGCCAGCCGGGCGCGGACCTATGCAAGCGCGGGCATCTGGTTCGATGCGCTGGATGCGGTCAGCGCCGCGATCGCCGCGGCGCCGTCCGCGCCGGGACCGCGGGCCGATCGTGCCGCGCTGGTGGAGCAGGCCGGCCTGCCCGAGATCGCCAAGCTGGACCGCTAGCGGCCGTCACCCGCCGGATTTTGGGCGAAGGCGGTAGACCTCGACCCGCCCTTCCCGGCCGCGCACCATCGCATCGGCGATCTTCTCGACCGGCGCCCCCGGCGCCAGCAGCGCGACGGTGACGCCGCTGAGGAGGATGCGGCAATTCCCGTCGCCGCCGCCGAAGCGGACCTTGTCCTTGTCGAAGGCTTCAAGCCGCGCCGCGACGTTCGGCGTGTCGCCGATCACCGTGTATTGCGACCGACGCGCGCTGCCCACGGCGCCCGACACGACCGGGCCCGAATGGATTCCGATGCGCACGTGCAAAGGCGGCCAGCCGCGCGCGCCGCAGGTCCGGTTGATCGCGTCGACGGCCGCACGCATCGCCTCGGCGCAATCGACGGCACGGCGCGCCTGGGTCGCCGCGTCGCCGTCCGCGCCGGCGGCAGGACCGCCGAACACCGCCAGCAAACCGTCGCCGGCATATTTCTCGACCATGCCGCCGCGATCGATGATCAGGTCGGTCATGCGGTCCATGTAGGTGCCCACCCAATCCATCACCGCGGCCGGATCCATCGCTTCGGACGCGGCGCTGAACCCCGCCAGGTCGGAGACCAGCACGGTCGCCTCGAAGCGCAGCGGCAGCGGGCGGCCGCCCGCCAGCAGCACGGCGCGCTGGCGCCAGATCTCCTCGGCGACGCCCGGATCGACGAAGCGCGCGAACATGCGCCGGAGTTCGAGCCGCTGGCGCAGTTCGCCGGCGATGCGCCAGCCGGACGTCGCGGCGTAGCTGGCGACGAAACCGGCGCCCGGCGCCATGACCGGCAGCCACCAGTCCTCTCCCAGCAGCGCCGCGCAGCCGACCGACAGCAGCGCGACCCCGCCCGCGAACCCGATCGCCATGGCAAGCGCGCCGGTCAGCACCGCGCCCAGCATCCCGCCGATCAGACACCAACCAGCGGACCACGCCGCTTCGGCCGGCGGCGGCAGCACGCGCGTCGGCGCGGTCTCGCCATAGGCCTGGCGCAGAATCTGCGCGGTGATGGCCGCCTGCAGCTCGATGCCGAAGATCGATCGCCGCCCGGCGGCGCGCGCCGGTCCGGCGGGCATCGGAAAGACATCGCGCGTGCTGGGCGCTGCGATGCCGACCAGCACCGTCCTGTCCTTGAGCAGCGCGCGATCCACGGTTCCGTCCAGCACGGACAGCGCGCTGGCGATGGCGGGGCGCGACAGGCGGCGGCCATAGTCCAGCAGGAACTGATAGCCCCTTGCATCGACATCCGCGTAGCCGCCGGTATCCGGCTCCAGCGGCCGATAGGTCGCCGCACCCAGCTTCAGCCATTCGCGGTTTTCGGCATCGGGCCCTGGCGCAATGCCGTCGGGCCTCAGGTGGACCATGGCGACGCGCAGCGCCAGTCCGAGCGCTTCCCCGTCGCCGTCCTCGCGATAGAGCAGACCCCGCCGCACCACGGAGTCGCGATCAACCGGCAGATCGGCAAACCCGATGCGGTCGGTCCCGATCAGCGCCGCCGGCGGCGGCACGCGATCGACCGCGCCATCGGCAAAGAACGTGACCCCGACCACGGAAGGCGATCCGGCGAGCAGCGCGTCCAGCCTGACCGTGCCCGGCGGGCGCGGCTGATCGCGATAGACATCGAGCCCGACCGTGCGGGCGCCGCCATCGAGGATGCGCGCGACGAGGTCGGCCACCGTATCGTCGCCGAGCGGCCAGCCCAGCACGGCGATCGCCGGCTCGTCCAGCGTCACCAACGTCACGCGGCGTTCGTCGCCGAGGTCGCGAAAGACCGCAGCGCCGATGCGGTCATAGGCCCAGAGCTCCAGCGGTTCGAGCAGGCCCGCTCGCGTCGCCGCGAAGACCAGGGCGGCGACGAGGGCGACGGCCAGGGCCGACCAGCGGCTCATCGGCCGGACGCTTCAGCCTTCATACTGGCGGGTCATCGCATCCATGTCGTGGATTGCGATGTTGCCGCGATCGACGGTCAGCCATCCGGCCTCGGCCCATTCGCGCAGCTGCTTGTTGATGCTTTCGCGCGACGTGCCCATCATCGCGGCCAGTTCGCGCTGCGGCAGCCGGAAGTTAATAATCACGCCGCTGCGCCACGGGCGGCCATAGAGCTGCGCCAGGCGCACCAGCCGCTTGGCAAGTCGCTGGCGCAACTCGAGGAACATGAAGTCCTCCGCCAACTCGCTGGTGAGCCGCAGCTTTTCGCACAGCACGGTCATCAGCCGGATGCACAGCTTCGCGTCTGCTTCCAGAAATGGCACGAAGTCGCGGCGCAGGACCACCAGCACGTCGGTCGGCGCGATCGCCACCGCGTCGGCCGAGCGTTCCTTGCCGTCGAGCAGGGCGATCTCGCCGAAGACCTGGCCGGGGTTGATGATATTGTGAATCAATTCCTTTCCTTCGGCCGACATCACGCCGATGCGGATCTGCCCCTTCAAGACGGCCATCATGCCCTCGCCGGGATCGCCCTTGCGGAACAGCACGTCGCCCGTCTTGCAGGTTTGCACGCTGCTGAAGCGCAGCATCCGATCGAGTTCGTCGTCGGACAGCGCCCTGAGCAGGAAATTTTCGCGCAGCAGCGCTCGACGATCGCTCACCGCGTTTGTCATTCTCGATCCCCCGTTGCGCATCGTTCGTCGAAAGTTCGGCGACCGCGATCATGATCGCGAAGCGCCGCGAACGGTGAAAAGCGAATCAGTTTAGCCGAATTGACGCCCGCGCGCGCCGTGGAATCGCTTCCGACGGCGAAATCGACGTCGCTCGGCGCACGCGATGCGGCCGCGTGCGCGCGCAGAAGAAATCGCGACAGTCCGCGCGCCGCGCGCGTGTCGCGCGCGCATCGCCGCGCGTTCGCAGAAGATTCACAAAAGCCAATATTTATCTGGCATCCACGCATCGGCACCGATGCACTCGATGTGCTTCCGACGGCACGATTGCACGGCGCCTTTACGCTTGCAAATTCACGATCAACCGTCGCCACAAGGCTTCGGATGAAGGGTGGTTCCGAATCACATCCGCGTTTTCAATTGAAAATCGTTGGCTGAACGAGTATCGACGCAATGGGTCGACGGTCGTTGTGACGCGGTCGCCCCGTAGTGTGTCCCAACGAGCAGGGGAGATGCAGCATGGCTGCGAAGAAGAAGGCGAAGAAGAAGACCAAGAAGAAGGCCGCAAAAAAGAAGGCGAAGCGGAAGTAGCTTCTCCGTCGTTTTTGCG
>JADLEG010000088.1 GCA_020846275.1 Alphaproteobacteria bacterium | reverse complement strand
GGCGTCCTCATCGCGCTCGACGCCGCAAACTCCATCCACCTCCAAAACGTCACCATCGCCCAGCTCGCCGCTTCCCAGTTCATCTTCGGATAGCCCAGGCGCTCACCAGCGGGGGCCGCAACCCGGATCCCGCCCGGCAGGGAATGCGATCACGGTTTGCGAAGGCAGGCCAGGTCGCCGTCCCGGCCGGGCGGAGGGCCCGTCGCTAGGCCTACCGCCTCTCTTCTTGCCTCGCGCACAGCCGCGCCGCGAAGGCGACGACCTTTCGCGCATTGCCGGCCCAGGTCATGTCGCGGCCGACGATGGTCGCACGGGCCTCGGCGCCCAGTGCCGCACGCAGCGCCGCATCCTTGGCCATCCGCTCGATCGCCGCCTCGAAGGCGGCCATCTCGCCCGGCGGGAACAGCAGCGCGCTCTTCTCGTGCTGCAGCACTTCCCTGATGTTCGGCGTGTCGGGCGCCACGATCGCCAGCCCCAGGCTCATGTATTCCTGCAGCTTCAGCGGCGAGGCATAGGGAACCACATGCGGCTGCAAGGCGATGTCGAAACAGGCGAGATGTTCCACGATTTGGTCGCGGCCCACCACGCCGCAGAACGTCACCCTGTCCGCGACGCCCACCGCCGCGGCGGCGGCGCGAAGCCCGGGCAGGGCCGGCCCGTCGCCCGCGATCATCAGGTGCAGATTCAGGCGCTCGCCCAGGCGCCCGAGCATCCGGACCACGCCGTCCAATCCGTGCCATTCCCGCACGAAGCCGACGAAGCCGATGACGGTGCGGCCCTCGACGCCGAAGCGCCGGCGCAATTCGCGGCGGTCGCCGGCGAAGGAGAGAAACTCGTCGCCCACGCCGTTGGGCACGACCGCGATCCGGCTCGGCGGAACGCCCCTGGCCTCGATCATCGCCGCCAGCACGCCGGTGACCGGCAGGACGAGATCGGCGTAGCGCCACACCAAGCCTTCCGTCCACCCTGCCAGCCGCAGCAGCTTAAGATTGCCGTACTTGGCGCGTTCGTCCGCGAGCGGCGCGTTGACCTCCAGCAAGAACGGAAGGCCGGTGAGCCGCTTAACGATCGCGCCGGACAGCAGGTGCAGATTGTAGCGCTCGTACAGCACATCAGGGCGGTGCGTGCGCCACGCGGCGAGCAGGAGCAGAGCCGGCTTCAGGGAATAGAGCAGTTCGATCAGTTCGTAGAGCGCGCCCGGCAGGGCGGCCTTCAGCAGACCGACGATGCCCGGCCCGGCACCGAACGATCCGTAGCCCGGCTCGCGCACGGCGGCGCCCACAAGCACCACCTCGTGCCCCTGTGCGCGCAGGGCGTGGATCATCTCGTTGATGTGGACGCTTTGTCCGTCGCTGGAACGCGTGCGATGGTGATAGAGAATCTTCATTGAACGGAGCGCCGCAACGGTACCGCATCTTGCGCCCTGGCTTGCCGCCGGCGCTGCCAAGTCACTGTTCCAAACGGTTTTCTCTCGACAACCGCCGGACGCATCCGCTAAGTGTAGCCGAACCTTGGTACCAGATCGATGCGTCCCTGTCATCCTTCGCGGGACAAGGAACGGGCGCTCGGTCCCCGTCGAAATGGTTGCCGGATTCGCTCCGCGCTGCTACAGCCGCCCGGGCAGCCGCGCCCAACCCCTGTGTCGGCACCTCATAAACCGGACTCAATCCACCGCCTTCGGCTAGTCCCATGATCGAGCGCCTGTCGAGAGTTGTCGTTGCCGTCCGCCACCGGCTGGGACTTGCGTTCCGGCGCGAGGCGTTGCGGCTGGCACAGCGCGGCCGGTTCCACGATGCGCAATGGGAATATGCGCGTGCCACAGGCCTGACGCCCGATACGGACGCCTCCTGGACAGAACTGGCGCGGTACTGCGAAGAGGCCGCTGGCCTTCCCTTGAAGATCGCCGCGCTGGAGGCGAGCCTCGGCCGAGGCGGTGGCACTCGCGCCCAATCCGATCTGCTCGTCGCGCTGGTCCGTAGCGACCGCGCCAATGATGCCGTGGCCATGGCAGAGAGGATATCCGATCCGGACGCTGCCCTGACCGCCGCCATGCAGCTTGCCGCCATGGGCAGCTTCATGCCCGCCGAACGGTTCGCGCGGCGGGCAACGACGCTGGCCGCCGGCCGGGCCGATGCGTGGTTCCAGCTTGGAAGCATTCATGCCGGCCTCCAGCGGTACGATGACGCCATTGCCGCAATCGAGGAATCGATTTCCCTGGATCCGGCAAACGCGACGGCGCGGGTCACGCTGGGGCAGGTCTTGTCCCATGTCGGACGCGTCGACGAAGCGGCCGATGCCTTCCGCGCCCTGCTGCGCCGCGATCCCGCAAACGCGGATGCATGGTCCTCGCTCGTCCACCTGGCGCAGCAAGCCACCAGCAGCCGCAACGCCGGCGACATCGCCCGCCAGGTTGCCGCCTATTTCGAGCGCGAGGGCGACGCGACTAGTTCCGCGGCGCAGTCATCGCCCTCCGCCGCCGCGGCCGGCCGATCGAAGTTGCAGCTCGCGCCTCAACTGTTCGCAATCCTGCCGCGCCACGAGCGCATCGTGGTCCTCGATGGCGGCGCGCGAGATGCCCATGCGGACCCGCGCTGGCGTCAATTGCCGGCCGATCGCCTGGCGTTCCACGGCTTCGAGCCCGATCCGCCGGAATGCGACCGGTTGAACGAGACGCTGCACCGCCTAGGCTACCAGGGCGCCTATCACCCGATCGGGCTGTGGAAGGCCGAGGGCACGCTGCCGTTCCACGTCAACAAGGCGAGCGGCGGCAGCTCGTTCCTCGATCAGAAGATTGCCGTCACCGATCGCTGGCGCTTCGAGAATCCGCATCAGACCTCCCTCGCTCGCGAGATTTTCCGTCCCGAACGCACGGTCGACATGCCGGTGACGTCGATCCCGCAATGGGCCGCAAAGGCGGGCGTCACGTCCGTCGATTTCTGCAAGCTCAATGTACAGGGCGCGGAGCTGGATATCCTGGCGGCGGCCGGCCCGTTGCTCGACGGCATGCTGGGGGTCCTGGCCGAAGCCGCGTTCGTCGAATCCTATGTCGGCCGACCGTTCTTTTCGGATATCGACGCCTTCATGCGTCGATCGCGGTTCACCTTCTTCGACCTGGTTGCGCACCACTATATCGGCCGCGCCGACGTAGCCGTGGTTGCCCAGCACCTGCCCGGCTCGTCGGGCCGGCTGGGCCAGCTTACTTCGAGCTGGGGACAGCTCATCGAAGGGCACTCGCTGTACCTGCGCGATCCGATCGATGCGGAACGCTGTGGCACCGCCATGGACCTTTCGGAAGTGCAGGTGATCAAGCTCGCGATCATTGCCGAGGTATTCGGGCAGATCGAGTTCGGCTTCGAGCTGGTGCAATGGCTGGCCGCACGCTTGCATACGAAGAGAGAGGCCGCCCAGGCAACCCGGCTGACCAGCGCGCTTGCCGCCGCCGCGGCCGGCTACCAGGGCACGGCACCGGCTGCGATTGGTGCTGCGAGCTAGTCCGCGCGCGTTGACCCTCGGCTGACCAGCCTGTATCCACGTCTTCGGGCAACAGGGGCGATCTGAGAAGTCTTCATGGCGATCGGATGCGTGCATACCGAGTGGATGTTCCGGCTTCACGCCGGACGCCACTTCGCGACAGGATCGAGCCTGATCGACCTGGGCCCCCAGGATATCCAGGTACCCCGCCCCTATCTTGAATCCCGCGCCCTGCACGCGCTGGGGCCCGAAGGCCAGGCGAGGGTTCCCGCCATCTATGACGGCAACGATGCGCGTCGGGACGGCCAGGCAGCCTACTATCATCTGTTCGGCGTGGATGCATACAGCTCGGCCGATCTCGACGATGCGCGCGCCACCTACAAGCTCGACTTGAACCGCGTGCCCGAGGGCCTGCCGCAGTTCGACGTCGTTACCGACTTCGGCACCGCCGAGCATGTCTACGACATCGCGCGTGTCTTCGAGACGATGCATGCGTTGCTGAAGCCGGGCGGGCTTGCGCTCCACGTTGTGCCGGCCTTCGCCTTCCCGAACCACGGCTTCTACACGCCCAATCCCAACTTGTTCGTGGAGTTCGCGCGCGCCAACGACTACCGGCTGGTCGACTTCTCGTATGTCGACAACATGTTCGTGCGCGAAAGGCTGCAGGCAACCCGCCCGCCGCAGGGCATCGATTTCGACGCGCTGCCGATCCGCCTGCAGGACATGGAGAACACGCAGGTCTTCATGACCAAGGTGGTGCGGCAGTTCCACGCCAACATGACGGCGGCCGACACGCGCGAGGTTCTGGAGGCCCTGTCCCCCGGCGATCGCTCGGCGGCGCCCTACCCCGCCGACCGGCACCATCTGTGCTTCGTGTTCGATCTGCTGTTCATCGCCCTGGCCAAGCCGCTTCGCGAGCAGGCCGTGCGGCCACCGATCCAGCGGATGGAAGGCGTCGCCCCGCTTCCCGGCGCGGCGATGCCGGCAACCGCCGTGCAAGCGACAGCCACCTCGCCCCGTCCGCTGTGGCGGCGCGCCGCGGGCCGGGCGGCCCGCGCCCTCGGGCTGCGCTAGAAGGCGGACCGCCGCTCCAGTCTCAAGGCAGGATCGCCAGGCGTCCGTCCAGCCGGGCCCCGGTCGCCGGCCCGATCCGGCCGACGGCGCGCAGATGCGCCAGCATCTCGTTGCGGAAGACCAGCCCGGTATCGCCCAACGCGAAGGGCCGCAGGTCGAGACTGGGTATCCGGCCTTCGACCCCCCCGCCGATCAGCGCGCCGTTCCAGCTTTCGCCGTAGCCGCCGCCGCCCAGGTAGTTTGTGAAGAGCACCCGGAACTGCCGGTCCTGTTGCGCCGCCAGCGGCTTCCCGAACGCCGTCGCTGTCTCGACGGATGCTTCGACCGCGCTGTGGCCCAGCCGGATCGCATAGCGCACGCCGCCGGAGAAGTGCAGGAAGCCGCGCGAGACGTACCCGCGCACATCGACGCCCTGCCCCGGCGCCAGTTCTTCGGGCCGGACGATGCGCGCGGCATTGTTCGCGATCACCGCCATCAGGTCGGCGCCCGACAGTCGGGCGAACTGGAGGCAATCGGCGAAGGGGATGACGCCGTACCAGTGTCGGAAGGTCACGGGAGCATGGGGCATCAGGCCCGCGCCGATCGCCGTGGAATTGACGATTGCGATCTCGGCTGGCCCGCCGGGAAGTTCGGCGCTGCGCGAGACCATCGCGTCGGTGATGAAGTTGGCCAGCGCGCATTCGCCGGCATAGCGCAGCCGCAGCGTCGTCTCCGGCGAGACGTCGTCGCCGCCGTCGCATTGCGCGACCACTTCGTCCAGGCGCGTACGGACCTGCGCCAACAGCGGCGCGATCGTCTCGGCCTCGAAACCGGCGTCGTGCCGCCCCTCGCCCGGGTACGTCGCCAGACGGTGCAGCCGCGCATCGATCGTTGCCCGGCCGCGCGGCATCCCGACGCGCAAGGTCGCGTCGACCTCGCCGACATGGCTGCCCATGCCGCCGGCCTGCACGATCGGCACCCCGCCGACGATGCTGTCCGGCGCCAGCCCGTCGGCGTTGAGCACGGTATGCGTGTGCCCGCCCAGCACCAGCATCGGGCGATCGGAGAGCCGCGCCGCGGCGCGCGCGATCGCGATGTCGCCTTCCGCCAGGTAGCGCGCCGCGCCGGCCTTGCCGTCGAGGTTGCTGTCCGCGCCATAGCCGCAATGCGACATGATCACCACGAAGTCGGTCGCGGCCGCGAGAGACGGCAGCAGGTTCGCCAGCACCGCGAGCGGGCTCGCGACGGACAGGTCGGGATCGCCTGCGCTATGCGTGCGGGTGTCCACCGGGGTGATCAGGCCCAGCAGGCCGATCCGCAGGCCCTTGGCCACCGCGATGACGGCCGGGTGATAGTCGGCCCCCGGCTCGAGGTGGCGCGAGCCATAGAGATTGCCCGACAGCACCGGAAAGCGTGCCGAGGCGCGAATGCCCGCGCGCAGCACCGCCGCCCCGCGATCGAGCTCGTGGTTGCCCATGGTCGCCGCATCGACCCCCGCGGCGCTGTAGGCGGCATAGGCCGGGTCGACGATCAGCTCATCGGCCTGCCAGCCGAGAAGTTCGTCGAGCGCCGTTCCGGTGTGGTCGTCGCCGCCGCTGACCAGCAGTACGATCTCGTCATCGCCAGCCGCAGCGCGGGCTTGGCGATAGCGGTGGACGATCTGGGCCAGCACCGGCACGTCGCCGCCCGGCTTGCCGGTCAGGGTCAGGTGGTGATGCAGGTCGTTGAAGTGGAAGAGCCGCAGCCGGCGCACCGTGCCCGGTGCAAGGCTTGCCGGCGGCAGTGCCCCGTCCAGCCGGGCGATCGGCCCCAGCCGGCCGTCGCCATCGAGCAGGTAAAGCGCGTCCAGCGCCCCCGCCGGGTTCGGCTTGCCCTTCCTGCCCTGCAGCACCCGGTCCGCCATGCCTCAGAGCGCGGAAAGCCGGCCGGCAACGCGCGCCAGGAAGGCGGCACGGGAGTCCGGCGTGGATTGGTCGATGCTGTAATGAGCGAGCCAGATTCGCCGGCAACGCAGATGGCACAGCGCCCTGACCCCGCGCATGATCGTATGGCGCCCCGGATTGCCCATCAGCGTGAGCCAGGGCCATGACGCTCCCGCCGTGGTGACGATCACCAGCCGGACCACGTTGTCCATCAGCCCCCGTATGCGTCCCTGCGCGGGAAGGGTGAAGGTGACATGCGGCAGCCAGACGCGGTCGAACCACCCTTTCAGGATCGCGGGAAGCCCGTACCACCAGGTCGGATAGACGAACACCATCGCCTGCGCCCACTTGAGGTGCGCGATATGCCGCTCGACGTTCCGCTCGTTCTCGCCCGGCTTATGGTAGGCGAGCCGCTCCGCCCGCGAGAGCGCCGGCTCGAACCCCTCGGCATAGAGATCGATCAGCCGCACCTCGTGACCGGCCTGCGTCAATGTCGTCATCACGCAATCGCGCAGCGCCGCGCCGTAGGAGGTCTCGACCGGATGGGCGTGGATCACCAGGCAGCGCATGGGTGCCCTAGCGCACGTCCGCACGGGCGGCGGGGAACAGGTGGGACTGCGCGGCGGCGCCGTCGTAGTCCGGGCGCTCGAAGGCGATCATCTTGCCCGGATTGAGCAGCCCGTCGGGGTCGGTCTCGCGCTTGAAGGCAAGCTGGACCGGATCGACCTTCTTCATGCCGCCCTCCTCCAGCGTGAAGGCGTGCGGGTTGTAGGTGGGGCAGCCTTCCGCGGCGAAGCCGGCATCGATCGCCGCCAGGCGGGCGGCGTCCGTGAAGCGGATCAGCGGCAGGCCGAAGCAGCCGACCTGGCCATCGAAGCGCACGAACTCGAGATGATGCATGACGTCGCTGCCAAGGTCCCGATAGAGCCGGGCGACGCGGTCGAGATGCCCCGGCGCCGGATACAGCACCTGATCGTAGGTGATCGTCCGATCCACCTTAAGCGCCTGCAGCGTCGTGTGGTTCCAGCTGAATTCGTAGATCGGCGGCAGCGCCGATGCGCCGGCGCGGTCGCCGCGATAGAGGATCGTCGCGCGCCAGCCCGCCAGCAGGGCCTCGAACGCCTGCGTCGCCTGCGGCGCGATCATCGCCAGCACGATCGCGTGCCCCGCCGGCACCAGGTCCTTCATCGGCCGGAAATAGAGCTGCGGGATCGGCGCGGCGATCGGCGTGACGAGCTTCTTCAACAGCGCGTCCTGGCCGGTCAGCACATGGCCGAACCGCGCGGCGGCGGCGAAGTCCTCGAAACCGACGACGAAATCGACCCAGGCGTGAGCGGTGGCAAGCGGCATCTCGACCTCCGTCACGATGCCGGTAGTGCCGTAGGCATGGATCGCCTTCTGCACGTCGTCGCCGCGCAGTTCCAGGGCGCGCGGATGCTTCTCCATGGTGAGCAGGCGCAGCCCCGTCACGTTGCCGCGGTCGCGCAGCCCGCCCCAGGTGGCCGAGCCGACCCCGCCCGATCCGCCGCAGATGAATCCGCCAATCGTCGCAGTCCGCCAGGTGCTGGGATGCATGCGCATCTCCAGCCCCGCCTCGGCACGCGCCTGCTGGTCGATATCGCTGAGCTTGGCCCCCGCCGCCGCGCGTACCAGCCCATGCTCGATCAGGCGAGCCGACGTCAACAACGACAGGTCCAGCACCACCCCGCCGCGCAGCGGCATGGCCTGGCCGTAGTTTCCGGTGCCGGCCCCGCGCGGCGTCACCGGCACGCGCCGCGCATGGCAGGCCCGCAAGGTTTCGACCAGCTCCGCCTCGCTCGCCGGCAGGACGACCAGCTCCGCGGTCACATCCTTGAGCCGCTTCTTCAGGATCGGGCTATACCAGTAGAAATCGCGGCTGCGCAGCTTCACCTGCGCGCGGTCGACGATGGTCCGGATCGCGCCAAGGTCGCGCAGCAGGGCGTCGATGTCGCTCATGCGAATAGCCGGTCCAGCTCGCGGTAGCTCGGCAGGCGCGTGTCGATCGGGCGGCCGTTGCGCAGCACGAGCCGGTCGGCCTGGGGCCGGGACAAGAGCTCGCTGTAGCCCCGCGCGTCGAACAGAACCAAGTCCGCCGGGCCGCCGACGGCAATGCGGCCGTGCTGCGCCAGCCCCATGACATCGGCGGGCGTGCGGGTCACCGCCGCCGGCCAGGCGCCGACCGGGCGGTCGAGCTGGGCGATGCGCGCGGCCTGGGTGAAGACCTCAAGCCCGTCGTGGTCGCCGTACCCGTAGAAGGGGTCGCGGCAATTGTCGCTGGCCACCGACACGGGAATGCCGCGCGCCGCCATCTCGTGCAGCAGCGTCACGCCCCGCCAGCGCGGCGTGCGGCCGCCGGCGCGGTCCTGCAGGTACAGGTTGCACATCGGCAGGCTGACGATCGAGACGCCGGCCTGCGCCACAAGATCGAGCGTGCGGTCAACCTCCTCCGGCGCCTGCAAGGCCAGGGTGCAGCAATGGCCGACCGTCACCTTGCCGGCGAAGCGGTGCCGCAGCTTCGCCTCGGCGATCGCCCGCAGGCCCATCCCCTGCGGATTGTCGCTTTCGTCGGCATGGAAATCGAGGTCGAGGCCGCGCACGGCGGCCAGGGCAAAGACACGGTCAAGGTGCCGGTCGAGCGCAGGCGATTGCGCGGCGACGCCGCCGAGCAATCCGCCATGCCGCGCCACCAGGTCGGCGAGTTCATCGCCATAGGGCCCGGCCAGGTTCTCCACCATGATGATCGTGACGGCCTGCAATTCGATCCGCCCCCGCCATCTCTCGCGCATCGCGGCGAAGACCGGCCAGGAGACCGCGGCCTGCGGTTGCTGCGAGTCGATATGCGTGCGGATCGCGGCCGTGCCGTGGGCGTAGGAGGCCCGCAGGCTCCAGTCCATCCGGGCCGCCACGTCCTCGGCCGACCAGTTGGTCTCGCGGTCGCGCAGCACCGCGTTGATCGCGCCGTCGAACGTGCCGTCCGGGTTCTCGGCACGCGGCCAGATATGGCCCTTGTCGAGGTGGGTATGCAGGTCGACGAAGCAGGGCCATACCTGGCCGCCGGCCAGGTCGATGTCCGCCTGTCCCGCCGGCGACGAAGCGGCCCGGATTGCCGCGATCCGGCCACCATCAATCGCGACGTCCAGGCGCAGCAGGCCGTCGCGGTCGGGCCGCGCCTCGGGCGGCGCGCCGTCGACCAGGCAGGCCGGCACGGCCGCGCCGGCAAGCAGCAGCGTGCCGCCCTCGGGCAGGCGCGGCGGCCAAGGCTCCATGGTCAGTTCTCGCGCTTCACGGCGCTCTCGTGCCAACGCCGCAGGACGAGGTGCGACAGAGCGCTGAAGGAAATGAAGATCAGGATGCCGGTCGCCGAGATCATCGCCAGCGCGGCGAACAGGCGCGGCACCTTCAGCCGGTAGCCGGCCTCGAGAATGCGGTAGGCGAGGCCCGAGCCTTCGCCCGCGGTGCCGGCCACGAACTCCGCGACCACCGAGCCGATCAGCGATAGCCCCCCGGCGATGCGCAGGCCGCCGAGGAAATACGGCATGGCCGAGGGAATGCGCAGATAGCGCAGGACCTGCCAGCGGCTGGCGCCGTAGAGCTGGAACAGGTTGACCAGGTTGTGGTCGGCGCTGTTCAGCCCCAAGGTCGTGTTGGAAAGGATCGGGAAGAACGCCACGATCCAGGCGCAGATCAGCAGCGCGACATGCGTATTCTCGACATAGATCAGGATAAGCGGCGCGATGGCGATCAGCGGCGTGACCTGCAGGATCACGGCATAGGGAAAAAAACTGAACTCGATCCACTTGGACTGGGCGAACAGCAGCGCCAGCCCCACCCCGCCGATCACCGCGACGGCCAGCGCCATCAGCGTGAAGCGCAGCGTCACCACCCAGGCCGGCCACAGCGTGCCCCAGTCGGACCAGAACGTCTCGGCGACCAGCATCGGTCCGGGCAGGATGTAGGGCGGGATCTGGTTCAGGCGCACGACGAGGTCCCAGGCCGTCAGCGCCACCACGGCGATCGCCGCCGGCAGCACGACGCGCGCCGCGCGCTCCAAGCCCTCCGCGCTCATGCCGGCTGCTCCTGCATCGCCACAGCCAGACTGCGCGACACCACGCGGCATTGCTCGTTGTAGACCGTGGAGGTGCGGTATTCCTCGTCGCGCGGATAGGGCACGTCGACGTGGTGCTCGGCCACCACCCGTCCGGGCCGCGGCGCCATCACGACGATGCGGCTCGACAGGTAGGCGGATTCGTAGACGCTGTGCGTGACGAATACCACCGTCCAACTCTGCTTGCGCCACAGCTCCAGCAGGTCGTTGTTGAGCTTGATGCGCGTGATCTCGTCCAGCGCCGCGAAGGGCTCGTCCATCAGCAGCAGGCGCGGCTTGGTCACCAGCGCGCGGGCGATCGACACGCGCATCTTCATGCCGCCGGACAATTCGCGCGGAAAGGCCTTCTCGAACCCGCCGAGCCCGACCATGGCCAGGGTCGCGGCGACGTCGCCGGCGGCGTCCCGCCGGCCGATGCCTTGCAGGCGCAGCGGCAGGTAGACATTGTCGAACACGGTCGCCCAGGGCATCAAGGTCGGCTCCTGGAACACGAAGCCGATATCGCGCGCGCCATGCGCGGCGCCCCATTCGATCGTCCCGCCGCTGATGCCGCCCAGCCCCGCGACCAGCCGCAGCGCCGTGCTCTTGCCGCACCCCGACGGCCCGAGCAGGCTCAGGAACTCGTGCTCGGCGATGTCGAGGTCGAGCCCCTGCAGCGCCAGCACCCCGTTGCCGAAGCGCTTGGCGACGCCGCGCAGGCGCACCAAGGGTGGGGCCACCGGGCGTGACGGCGCCGGGCTGGTCCGCGGGCTAGGGCTTGCGGAGATTGAGGCCGACACCCTTGTTCACGAATTGCAGCGTGTAAGCCTTCTTGTAGTCCAGCCCGGCGTCGACGACCTTGGCCTTCACCATCTTGTCGTAGAAGCTCTTCTGCCGCGCATCGGTCATCGCATTGATGCCGAGCTTCAGCGTGTCGCCCGAGTCGATGATGCCGTATTCCTTCATCTTGGCGATCGAGAAGGCGATCTGGGCATCGTCCATCTCGGGGTTGTCTTTCTTGATCATTCCGTTCGCGGCTTTGTTGTCCCCGTAGAGGTAATTGTACCAGCCGATCGCCGTCGCATCGACGAAGCGCTGGACCATGTCCGGGTTCTTCTCGATGATGTCGTTGCGCGTTTCGACCGTCGTCGCGTAGGTGTCGAAGCCGTTGTCGGCGAGCAGGAAGATGTTCGGCTTGAACTTGCCCTGGCGCTCCACCTCGAACGGCTCGGCCGTCACGTAGCCCTGCTGCGCCAGCTTCTTGTCGGCCAGGAACGGCGCGGCGTTGAACGTGTAGGGCTTCACCTGGCCCTCGGTGAACCCGTACTCCGCGATCATCCACTGATAGAAGCTGGCGAAGCCGCCCTTGCCCACCAGCAGTGTCGTCTTCTTCAGCGACTCGAACGTGTCGAAGCCCTGTCCGGGATGGGTCATGAAGCACTGGGGATCCTTCTGCATCCCCGCCGCCACGACCTTGGTCGGGATCCCCTCCTTCACCGCGCTGAACGCCTGAATCATGTTGCCGCCCATCAGGAACTCAATGCGGCCGGCGGGCAGCAAGGCGCGCTCGTTGCTCTGCGGGCCGCCCGGACGGATGGTGACGTCGAGGTTGTATTTCTTGAACGTGCCGTCGGCGAGCGCCTGGTAGTACCCGCCATGCTCGGCCTCGGCCTTCCAGTTGGTGGCGAAGGTCACCTTGTCCTGCGCGATGGCCGGCGCGGCCATCGCCAATCCTGCCAGCGCCGCCGCCGAAGCGAACACCCGTCCCGTCATGCCCACTTCCCCCATCATTTCAACCGCCCGGCGCCCCGGGGCTTCATTACGTCAGTGAAGCAAACCTTATGCCGTCCCGGGAAGGCTTGGCAACCTGGATGCCTCGATCCTGAACGGATGCGGTTACAGCCTCATGTCGGCGCCGCATCGCGCGTGCGCAGCGTCGACAGCGGCAGGCGGTGGGCCTCCTCCAGCAGCGCCACGAACTGCCGCGCCGCGTGATCCACGACCTTGGCGCCGCGCCCGGCATCGGCGTCGGTAGCGTCGCCGCAGGCCCCCGCGGGATTGAGGTCCTGCGTCTGCCAGGCCAGCCTGGCCGTGCCGGTGGGGCCGAGCAGCCGGTAGTCCTTCGCCATGTGCTGGCCCAAGGATTCGAACTTGCGCAGCTTGTCGCGACGGACCAGGTCGGGGCGCAGATGCATCATCATCGAAGTCTCGACCGATCCGCCATGGATGCCGTGCCGCAGCTCGTCGGCCGGGAACAGCCCGTCCGGGACGCCGAAGGAATACCAGTTCGCCGCCACGGCGATCATGCCCAGGCGCACGCGCAGCTCGCGCGCCACGATCTCCATCACCTGCGGCTGGCCGCCATGGCTGTTGAACAGCACCAGCTTGCGCACCCCCGCCCGGTGGACCGACTCGCCGATCTCGGTCCACAGACGCGCCAGGGTCTCGGCCGACAGGGTTAGCGTGCCGGGAAAGGCCAGGTGCTCGTTGCTCTTCCCCACCGCCTGCGTGGGAAGCACCGTGACCGGCAGATCGGCCGGCATAAGCTCCAGCGCGCGGGCAACGATGCCGTCCACGATGCAGGCATCGACGACCACCGGCAAATGGGGGCCGTGCTGCTCGATCGCCGCCACCGGCAGCACGGCGACCACCCGGTCGGCCGGCATCGCCGCGAAGTCCTCGGTCGTCATCTCCTGCCAAAGGCGGCGGGGCAGTCCCATTGCAGCACCTCCATCGCCTCAAGCCCGGGCGGCATAGACCTCGATTTCCACGAGCCAGGCGGGCTGCGCCAGGCCGGCGACGACCAGCAGGGTCGATGCGGGAAGATAGCCCGCCAGCACCCGCTCGCGCACCTCGCGCAACGGCCGCAGGTGCTCGGACCCGACGGCATAGGTGGTCAGCTTAACGATGTCGGTCAGGCGCATGTCGGCGCTTTTCAGGATCGCCTGGATGTTGCCCCAGATGATCTCGGCCTGCTCGCGCGCGTCGTGCCCCACCCGCCCGTCCGGATGCATGCCGACCTGACCGGAAATGAACAACCAGCGGGCATTTGCCGGCACTTCCATGCCATGGACATACAGGGCGGCCGGAGGGGCTATCATCAGTGGGGTGTGGGGCTTGAGCATTGCATCGACTCCTATCGCACTTCGATACCAACAGATTGAAACAGCTACTCTTTCTCCACAAGCAGCCGGCTTGACAAGGAGCCGACGCGATCCCTAGGTTCGTTTGGGGAAACGAACGGCGTTCAAATAGATGAACACCGAAGTCAAGTCGGCCGCCAGGGTCCTTGAGCTGCTGGAACTGCTGGCGCGCTGCCCCGCGCCGATCGCGCTCAAGGACGTCGTCGCCACCCTGGGCATTCCCAAGAGCAGCGCCCACGGCCTGTTGCAGACGCTGGTGGCGCGGGGCTATGCCGAGCGCGACGGCACCGACCGCTACGCCTTCCACGAGTCGCTTCGGCAGTCGCCGGGCTGGGTCGGCGGCAGCGAGGCGCAGCTTCTTGCCCTGGCGCAGCCCATCATGGACCAGTTGCGCGACGAGCTGGGCGAGACGGTCTTCCTGGGCGTGCGCGGCGCGCGCGGCGACGTGAAGGCGCTGGGCAAGGCCGCCAGCCGCGCGCCGATCCGCTACGACGCCGACCTCGTAGGCCTGCGACCGGCCTATTGCACCGCCATGGGCCGCGTGCTGCTGGCCTGGTGGGATCCCGCCTCGACCGAAGCCTATCTGACGCGCACCAAGCTGCGCGCCTATACGGCGAACACCGTCACCGATCGGCAGAAACTGCACGGCTTGCTGGCGCAAGTGCGCCTCGACGGCTACGCGGTGCTCGACCAGGAATACGTGCTGGGCGGCACGGCGACCGCGGCCCCGGTCCTGCATCGCGACGGGACGGTCGCGGCAGCGCTGAACGTGGGCACGGTGTCCTCGCGCTACCCGCAAGCCAAGCGGCAGATCATCGCCGCCGTCATCCGCGCCGCCGGCCGCATCAGCCAGCGCCTGGGGTACCGGAAAGCGGCCTGAACCAAGGGAACTCGAAAGCATGGGCTATCGCATCGGCGTCGATATCGGGGGCACTTTCGCGGATTTCTGCGCGCTGGACGAAAGCACCGGAAAGCTGTCGACGCTGAAGGTCCTGTCCACGCCCGCCGAGCCGGGGCGCGAGGTGATCACCGGCCTGGGCGAGCTGGAGCGGCGCTTCGCCATCAAGCCGGGCGCGGTCTCCTACTTCACCCACGGCACGACCGTCGGCATCAACTCGGTGATCCAGCGCAAGGGCATACGCCTCTGCCTGTTCACGACCGAGAACTTCGTCGACGTGCTGGAGCTTGCGCGGCTGAAGATGCCCGATCCCTACCACCTGATGTCGGCCCGGCCGGTGCCGTTGGTGACGCGCGACCGGGTGATCCCCGTGAGCGAACGCCTGCTGGCCGACGGCACGGTCGAGAAGCCGCTGGACAAGGCCAGCGTGCGCGCGGCGCTGGACCGCGCAAAGGCGATGGGCGCCGAGGGCATCGTCGTCGCCCTGCTGCACGCCTACCGCAATCCCGCGCATGAGCGCGAGGTGAAGCGGCTGATCGGCGAATGGGCGCCGGGATTGCCCGTCTACTGCTCCAGCGACGTGTGGCCGATCATCCGCGAGTACGAGCGCACCACCACGGCGGTGATTCACGGCTATGTGCAGCCGCGCATCACCCAATACCTGACGTCGCTGCAGGCCGCGCTCAAGCAGGCCGGCGTGACGACCGAGGCGATGGTCACGAAATCGAACGGCGGCGTGATGACAGCCGAGTTGGGCAAGCAGTCCTGCCTGCAGATGCTGCTGTCCGGCACGGCGGCGGGCGTGATCGGCGCCGGCTTCGCCGCGCGCCAGGCCGGTCTCGACCGCGTGATGAGCCTGGACATCGGCGGCACGTCGGCCGACGTGGCGGTCATCATCGACGGCACGCCCAGCTACGGGACCGGCGAGACGGTCGGCGAGTTCCCGATCTTCATCCCGACCGTGTCGGTGACCTCGATCGGCGACGGCGGCGGCTCGATCGCCACGGTCGACGATTTCGGCGCGCTGAAGGTCGGCCCGGAAAGCGCCGGCTCGACGCCCGGCCCGGCCTGCTACGGCCGCGGCGGCACGCGGCCCACCATGACCGACGCCTTCGCGGTCTGCGGCTTCATCGGCCACGGCAACCTGGGCTACGACGCAGTGACGGTCGACCTGGCCAAGGCCCGCACGGCGATCGACACGATCAGCGGCAAGCTGGGCCGCAGCGCCGAGCAGACCGCCGAGGCCATCATCCAGGTTGCGGTCGCCGGCATGTACCGCGAGGTCAGCAAGCTGTCCTCGCGCCAGGGCGTCGATCCGCGCGACTTCGCCCTGCTGGCCTTCGGCGGCGCCGGGCCGATGCTCGGCTGCTTCCTGGCGCGCGAGCTGGGCATGGGCAAGGTGATGATCCCCACGGCGCCGGGCGTGCTGTCGGCGCTCGGCGGCCTGATCGCCGACATCAAGAACGATTTCATCTCGACCGCCTACTACATGCTGGATCGCGGCGAGACGGCGCGGCTGAAGCGCGAGTTCGACGCGCTGGCGCGGCGCGCCAAGGCCTGGATCGCCGAGGAGCAGAAATTCGCTGGACCCCATGTGCTGCAGCCCTCGGCCGACATGCGGTATCGCGGCCAGTCCTTCGAGATCGAGGTGCCGCTGAAGCTGGAATGGATCGCGGCGGGCGATGTCGACAAGATCGCCGGCGCCTTCCATGCCGAGCACGACCGGCTCTACGGCCACAGCGACGCCGCCGATGCGATCCAGATCATCAGCCTGCGCATGGTCGTGGTCGGCGCTTCGCCGCAGCCCAAGCTGCCGGTGCAGGACAAGCGCAGCGATGCGCCGAAGCCGGCGAAGCAGATCGAGGTCTTTATGGACGGCAAGCGGCAAATCGTACCGCTCTACCGCCGCGCCGATCTGGGGTACGGCCACCGCTTCGCCAGTCCCTGCGTGATCGTGCAGGAGGACAGCACCACCTGCGCCCCCGCCGGGTTCGACGGCAGCGTGGACGCGCACGGCAACATCCTGTTGAGCCTGAAGGCCTAGGGGTATCCGATGTCGATCGACAAGGTAACGCTGCAGATCCTCGCCAACCATGCCCAGGCCGCGGCCGACAGCATGGCCTTCACGCTGTTCCGCACGGCACACTCGACCTTCGTGAAGGAGACCGAGGACTTCACGACCGGGCTGACGACGCCCGACGGCATGACCTTCGCCAGCCCGCGCGACCTGGGCGCCACCTGGTTCATCGGGCTGGACTACGGCAACGCGATCAAGCTGATCCCGGACTACCGGCCGGGCGATATCTGCGTCACCAACGATCCCTACAGCGGCTTCGTGTGCACCCACACGCCGGACCTGCACATGTGGAAGCCGATCTTCTGGGAAGGCCAGCTCGTCGCCTTCGCGGTCGGCCATATCCACAACACCGATGTAGGCGGCGCGGTGCCGGCCTCGCTGTCGCGGCAACTCACCGAGGTGCACCAGGAGGGCATCCGCATCCCGCCCGCCAAGATCTACGCCGAGGGCAATCTCAACCAGGAACTGCTCAACGTCATGCTGACCAATGTGCGCATGCCCGAGCAGAACCATGGCGACCTGAAGGCCCAGATCGCCGCGATGAACACCGGCGAGCGCAAGGTCCACGACATGTGCCGCAAGTTCGGCCTGGACGTGTTCCGCCAGGGGGTCAAGGACCTGCTGGACCTGGGCGAGAAGCAGGCGCGCAGCCTGATCGGCCGCATCCCGGACGGCGAGTATTTCTTCGCCGACTACCTGGACGAGGACGCGCCGGGCGGACTGCCGGTGCGGCTGGCCCTGAACCTGAAGATCCAGGGCGACGAGGCGGTGCTCGATTTCACCGGCTCCGACCCCCAGCTCCTGTCCTCGCTGAACGTACCGACTGGCGGGGCCGAGCGGCACATCCTGTTGATGGTCGGCTACACTTACTGCCTCTATTCGATCGATCCGACCATCCTGCTCAACGGCGGCATTACCCGCCCCGCCCGCTGCATCATCCCCGAAGGCACGATCCTGAACCCGAAGTTCCCGGCGGCGGTGGGCATGCGCAGCATGACCTGCGGACGCCTGCAGGGCGTCACCATCGGTGCCTTCCAGGCGGCGGTGCCCGACCTGCTGCCCGCCGGCCCTGCCGGCAGCAGCGCGATCATGAACGTCAAGACGATCGACAACCAGACCGGACGGCTGCTGATGGCCTCGATCGACCCGATCACCGGCGGCGCCGGCGGCTGGGCCGGCACCGACGGCGCCGACGGATCGGGCGCCAATTCGAGCTTCCTGAAGAACACGCCCGTTGAGATCAACGAAATCGAGGTGCCGATCCACATCCGGCGCTATGGCCTGGTGCCGGACAGCGGCGGCGCGGGCAAGCATCGCGGCGGGCTGGGCACGCTGCTGGAGTTCCAGGTCTTCGCGCCCAACACCGTCGTGACCGCGCGCAACCGCGACCGCACGCGCTTCTCGGCCTGGGGCGCCAATGGCGGGCTGCCGGGCGCCACCTCGCTGTTCTGGCGCAATCGCGACACCGACAAGGCGGTCGACCTGGGCAATACCGACGTGGTGGCGCTCGACCCCGACGATGTGATCCTGGTGTCGGCCTGCGGCGGCGGCGGCTGGGGCAACCCCTGGGAGCGCGATCCGGCGCTGGTGCTGTTCGACGTGCAGCAGGGCAAGGTCTCGGCGACTGCCGCCGAGCAAGACTATGGCGTCGTCATCCGCGACGGCGCGATCGACAAGCCGGCGACCTCGGTCCTGCGCGCGCGCATGGCCGCCGCCGAGCGCGAGCCGGCGCATTTCAACTTCAACGCCAGCCGGATCGAGTACGAGCGGACCTGGACCGACGCCAACTACGCGGTGCTGGGAGAGCTGCTGGGCACCATGCCGGTGCACTGGCGGCATTTCCTGAAGCGCCGGGTGTTCGAGGAGGTCGCCGCGCTGCCGCCCGCCGCCTTGCGGGGCGACGGCAGCGAGGTGCGCAAGGGCTTCGCGATCGCGGCGCAGGCCTTCCCGCAGCTCAGGCCCTATCTGGCGGCGGAGTAGCGATCGCGGTGGACATCCACTTCGAAGGCAAGACCGTGGTGGTGACCGGTGCCGCGAGGGGCATCGGCGGCGGCATCGTCGCTGGCTTCGCGGAGCGCGGCGCCGCCGTCTGGGCCTGCGACCTGCTGGCCGACGAGCTTGCCGCGCTGAAAGCGCGCGTGAAGCCCCTGCGGGGGGGCAGCATCGAGACCCGCGCGCTCGACCTGTCGCGATCGGAGCGGGTCAACGCCTTCGTCGCAGAAGCCGAAGCCGCGTCGGGAGGGATCGACATCCTGGTCCATGTCGCGGGCGGCGTCCGCGGCCAGACCAAGCAGCCGGTCGAGACCATCAGCGACGACGCCTGGGCGGCAATCCAAGACGCCAACCTGACCAGCGCCTTCTATGCCGCGCGCGCCGCCGTGCCAGGGATGAAGCGCAAGCGCGCGGGCCGGATCGTCGTGATATCGAGCCGCGCCGGTCTGGGCGTCAGCCTGACCGGCATCCAGTCCTATGCCACCGCCAAGGCCGCGCAGATCGGGCTGGTCCGCCAGCTTGCGCACGAGCTGGGGCCGTTCGGCATCACGGTCAACTCGGTGGCGCCCGGGTTCCTGCGCACCAGCCCGGACTACGAGCGCCAGTGGCAGTCCTATGGCGAGGCGGGGCAGAAGGCGATGGTCGAACGCGTCGCCATGCGCCGCCTGGGCGAGCCCCAGGACATCGCGCAGGCCGTGATGTTCTTGGCCTCGCCCTACGCGTCATGGATCACCGGACAGGTCCTGCCCGTGACGGGAGGGCCCATCGCCTAACGAACAGGGATGCAAGGAGGAGGGAGACATGAAAAGAACGGTCATCGGCCTGATCGCCGCCCTGGCGGCAGCGGCGGCGCCCGCGGTGGCGCTGGCGCAGGGAAAGTATGTCCATGCCAACAACAGCGGCTACGACAACCTGGACCCGCACGCGATCTATGACGTGGGCCGGGCGGCCTCGCGCATCAACTTCTACGACGGGCTCTACCGCTGGGTCGACAACCCGCCGAAGCTGATCCCGTGGCTGGCGGAGAGCCATACCGCCTCGGCCGACGGCAAGACCTGGACCTTCAAGCTGAAGCAGGGCGTCAAGTTCCACGACGGCAGCGAGATGACCGCAGACGACGTGGTCTATTCGATCGAGCGCATGCTGGCGACGAAGAAGGGCGCATCCTCGCTGTTCATCCCGATCATCGATCCCGGCTCCACCAAGGCACCGGACAAGTACACCGTCGTCTTCAACCTGAAAGAGGCCTCGGCCATCTTCATGTCGACCGTGCCGGAAATCCTGATCGTCAACGCCAAGCTGGTGAAGGCGAACGAGAAGGACGGCGACTGGGGCCAGGCTTGGCTCGCCAAGAACGTCGCCAGCACGGGTTCTTACAAGCTCAAGCGCTACGACCCCGCGATCGGCTTCGTCGGCGAGCGGTTCAAGGAGCATTTCGCCGGCTGGGGGCCGAAGGCTTTCGACGAAATCGAGTTCCGCACGGTGCTCGAGACCAACACCCGCGTCCAGGGCCTGATCAAGGGCGATTTCCAGGGCACGGACGGCTACCTGCCCTACGACCAGATCCTGCGCCTCAAGCAAGAGAAGAACGTGCAGATTCTCGAGCAGGAATCGATGCGCGTGTTCTACTTCTCGGTCCATAACGGCCGGCCGCCGCTGAACGACGTGCATTTCCGCCGCGCGCTCGCCTACGCCTTCGACTATGACGGCTTCATCAACGACATCCTGAAGGGCGCGGTCGCGCGCAACCCGGGGCCGAATCCGAACAACCTGTGGGGTGCGCCCAAGGACCTGAAAGGCTTCGCCTTCGACCTGGAGAAGGCCAAGGCCGAGTTGGCGCAGGTCAAGGAACCGATCCGGCCGATCACGATCGGCGCGCTCGCGGGCTTCAGCGAAAGCGAGCAGTCGGCCACCCTGCTGCAGAACGCCGCCAAGAAGGTCGGCATCGAGATCAAGATCGAATCCGCGCCTTGGCAGGTGATCCAGAGCCGCATGCAGGACCGCGAGAAGAACTACGACCTCGTTCCGCTGTGGAAGAGCACCTACTACGTCGACCCCAACAACTGGGTCGGCGAGTTGTACGGCTCGCGCTACCTGAACACGCGGAATTATTCCTACAACAACGATCCCGAGCTGGATAAGTGGATCAACGACGCGCTGGCGACCAACGATCAGGCCAAGCGCCAGGAGCTCTACGAAAAAGCCGCGCGCAAGGTCACGGACGAGGCGATGGGCATCTTCGTCTACAACACGAAATGGTACGGCCCCTACGCCGCCAATGTCGTCGGCATCCGGTTCTGTCCGATCGGCAGCGGCCAGGACATGCGCTGGGCGTCATTCAAGTAACCGCCGGGCTGCTTGACCGCCGGCGGCCGGTGCGTGCAACCGGCCGCCGGCGGGTTCACCGCGAGGCTCCGCATGCGCCGTCTTGAAATGGTGCTGTCGCGACTTGCCTGGTTCTTTCCGACCATGGCAGGGCTGATCGTCATCGTCTTCCTGATCTCGAACGTCATCCCGACCGACCCGGTGCGCATCGTCGCCGGCGAGAACGCGACGCCCGAGCAGGTTGCCGCGCTGCGCGTCAAGCTTGGCTACGACAAGCCGATCGCGATCCAGCTCCTGAACCATTTCCGCGACGTGCTGTCGGGCAATCTGGGGGTAAGCATCTACACCCAGCGGCCGATCTCCGAGGACCTGGCCAAGCGCCTGCCCGCCACGCTGGAGCTGTCGATCACCGCCCTCAGCCTGGCGATCCTCCTGGGGATACCCCTCGGCGTCGTCTCGGCCCTGCGGCGAAATGCCTGGATCGACCAAGTGCTGCGCGTGATCAGCGTGTCGGGCCTTGCCATCGCCGCCTTCTGGCTGGCGATGGAACTGCAGTTCCTGTTCTCGATGAAGCTGCGCGTGGCGCCGCTCAACGGCCGCATCGACGGCTTCGGTCCCGAGCCCTATACCGGCTTCTACGTGCTCGACTCCCTGATCGGCCGCGACTGGGAATCCCTCGGCAGCGCCCTATCGCACCTCGCGCTCCCTGCCCTCACCCTGGCCCTGCCGGCGGCCGCTACCATCCTGCGCTTCGCGCGCGCCGGCGTGCTGGAGGTCATCAACAGCAACCACGTGCTCTACCAGCGCGCGATGGGCATCCCGCCCCGGCTGATCGTGTGGAAATACGTGCTGCGCAACGCGCTGATCTCGACCGTGACCCAGATAGGCCTGATCTTCGGCGTGCTTCTGACCAACGCGGTGGTGATCGAGACGGTGTTCGACTGGCCCGGGCTCGGCAGCTTCGCCGTGCAGTCGATCCTACAATCCGACCACAAGGCGATTATCGGGTTCACCATCTGGACCGGCGGCCTGATCGTCGTGGTCAACCTGCTGGTCGACCTGCTGCATTCCGTCATCGATCCGCGCGGTGCGCGATGACCGGCTCGTGGCGCCGCACGGCCGCCCGCTTTCTCGGCGACCGCGCCGCGCTGATGGGCGCGAGCCTGATCCTGCTTCTCGTCCTGGCCGCCGTGTTCGCCCCCCTCCTGTCGCCCTTCCCGGCCGACGTGGCGGAATTCCACACCGCCAACCGGCTGCGCCCGCCCGATGGCGTCAACTGGCTGGGTACGGACCGGATGGGCAGCGACCTCTTGAGCCGCATCCTGTTCGGCGCGCGCATCACCATCTCGATCGCGCTGATCGCCGTCGGCAGCGCGGTGCTGCTGGGCGTGCCGGTCGGGCTTGTCGCCGGCTACTACGGCGGCTGGCCGAGCGACCTTCTGATGCGCGTCTCCGACATCTTCCTGGCGGTGCCGCAGATCGTGCTGGCCATCGCGATCGCCCAGACCCTGGGCCCGTCGATCGAGAACGTGATCCTGGCGCTCAGCATCACCTATTGGCCGTTCTGGGCGCGGCTGGTCTATGCCGAAACCCGCTCGATCAAGAACGAGGTGTTCGTCGAGTCCGCGATCGCGCTCGGCGCATCCTCGCTGCGCGTCATGGCCATGCACATCCTGCCGAACATCGCGTCCGCCATCATCGTGCGCACGTCGATCGGCATGGGCGCGACGATCCTGACGGCGGCCGCGCTGGGGTTCCTGGGGCTTGGTGCCCCGCCGCCCGCGCCGGAATGGGGCCGGATGATCGCCGAGTCGCGCGAATTCCTGCCCGAGGCGTGGTGGTACGCGACCGCGCCGGGCATCGCCATCTTCATGGTGGTGATGGGCTTCAATCTGCTGGGCGACGGGCTGCGCGACATCCTGGACCCGCGTATCCGCCGGGCGGTGGGTCGCCATGCCTGAACTGCTTGCGGTCGAAGACCTGTCGCTCGGCTTCCGCACGGATGCGGGCCTCGCCCGCGTGCTCGACGGGGTCAACCTGGCGATCCAGCCGGGGCAGATCATGGGCCTTGTCGGCGAAAGCGGCTGCGGCAAGACCACGCTGGCCCGCACCGTCCTCGGCATCCTGCCGCGCCACGCCGCCCTGATCGAGCGAGGGCGCATCCGCTTCGAGCGGAGCGACCTGCTGTCCGCCGACGACACGACATTGAACGACCAGGTTCGCGGCAAGGCGATCACCTTCATCCCGCAGGACCCTTTCACGTCGTTCAACCCGGTCTTCCCGATCGGCACGCAGATGATGGAGATCATGCGCTGGAAGTCGCCGCGCCGCGCGCAGGACGGCGGCCACAACACGCGCGCCCGCCGGGCGGCCGATCGCGACGCCGTGCTGGCGATGCTCGATGCCGTGCAGCTTCCGCAGCCCAGGCAGGTGCTGGCGAAATATCCACACGAGGTTTCGGGCGGCCAGCGCCAGCGCCTGATGATCGCGATGGCGCTGCTGCCCGAGCCCCGGCTGGTGATCGCCGACGAGCCTACCACCGCGCTCGACGTCACCATCCAGGCGCAGATCCTGAAGCTGCTGCGCCGGCTGGCGACCGAGCGCGGCGTGGCCGTGTTGCTGACCACCCATGACCTGGGCACGGCCTACGAAATCTGCGATGCCATCACCGTGATGTATGCCGGGCAGGAGGTCGAGGCCGCGCCGACCGACGCCTTCTTCCGCCACCCGGCGCATCCCTACACCGCGCGTCTGCTGGCAAGCCTGCCGCGCGCCGACGGCAAGGTGCTGGGCATCCCGGGCGAGGTGCCGAACCTGCTGGCGCCGCCCGCCGGCTGCCGGTTCCATCCCCGCTGCGAGCGCGCCGAGCCGGCCTGCAGCCGGTCCCGCCCGCCCGTCACCCTGCCCGGCCAAGGCCACGCCGTGCGCTGCTACCACCCGCAGGCGTGAGCGCGATGGACCCGATCCTCAGCGTCCACGGCCTGCGCCGCTACTTCCCGATCCGCGGCCCGTTCAACCGGCGGCGGGGATGGATCAAGGCGCTGGACGACGTGTCGTTCGACCTGATGCCGGGCGAGATTCTGGGCCTGGTCGGTGAAAGCGGCTGCGGCAAGTCCACCCTGGGCAAGACGCTGATGGGCATCCACCAGCCCGACGCCGGCAGCATCCGGTTCGAGGGCGCGGAGATCGCCGGCGTCGCCCCGCGCAAGAACCGCAAGCTGCGCCGGCACCTTCAATACGCCTACCAGGACCCGGGCACCTCGCTCGACCCGCGCTGGAAGATCGGCTCGTCCCTGCATGAGCCGCTGATCATCCATACCGATCTCGACCAGGCCGCGCGCGACAAGCGGGTGCGCGACATCCTGGCGGCGGTGGGGCTGCCGGCAACCCATCTCGACCTCTACCCGCACGAGATCAGCGGCGGGCAGCAGCGCCGCGTCGGCCTGGCGCGCATCCTGACCCTTCAGCCCAAGGTCGTGATCCTGGACGAGCCGACCTCGGGCCTCGACGTCTCGGTGCAGGCGACCGTGCTCAACCTGTTCGGCGAGCTGCAGCGCCTGTTCAACCTGACCTACATCTTCATCAGCCACGACCTGGCCGTCGTGCGGATGATGTGCCGGCGGGTGGCCGTCATGTATCTCGGACGCATCGTCGAGCTGGGGCCGGTCGAGGCGATCTTCGACCGCCCGCAGCACCCCTACACGCGCTCGCTGCTGGCCGCGATCCCCCGGATCGGCGGCGCGCGCGTGACGCAGGATTTCTGGCTGGAAGGCGAGCCGCCCGACCCCGGCAACCTGCTCTCGGGCTGCCGCTTCCGCACGCGGTGCCCGAAGGCCCAGGCGATCTGCGCCGAGGAAGAGCCCGCCCTTAGCGCCGCCGGCGGCCAGCAGGCGGCCTGCCACTTTCCGGGGTGAGCGTGCCGCGCCAATCTTGTTGTCCCCCCTCCCGCGAGGGGAGGGGGGACCGAACTAAGGAATTCACGCGCGGTGAATCTACTCGATCGCGTTCCGGATCAGATAGGCGGCGACATCCGCCGGCTTGACCTTTTCGATCTTCATCTCGCCGGTGCCCAGCGCCTGCTGCACCAGCATTGCGTTGCCGACGTTCTCGAGCTTGACCTTGAAGATGCCGCGCGCGCCGCGCAGCTTGGGGTAGAAATTGGGATCGACCGGTTTTTCGCGTCCGGCCAGGCGCGCGATCGCCTGATCCTCCTCGACCGCCTGGTCGAGCTTCTGGAGCTTCACCAGCTTCCAGTCGGTCTGGCCGGCCAGGCTTTCGCCGTTCATTTGCGCCTCGATCTCGGCCGCCTTCCCCTCGCCGATCCCAACCTTGTAGACATGCTTGCTGAGCCCCACCTCGGCGCCCCATTTCTGCAGCGCCTGGCTCCTGGCCACGTAGATCACCGGCATCGCCTCGTCCCCTCCCCGGCTTCGCTGCCGGCATTATAGGGGCAGACCGGCCCGTTGGCGCAGGCAAAGGCCTCAGCCCGCTTTTTTTGCCATCTGCACGAAGACGCGGCTTTCGTCGCGCACGATCCGGCGACGGCGCTCCAGCTCGGCCGGGGCGGAAACCGCGCGCATCGCGGCGCTGTGCGGGGCGATGGTGTGCTGGTAGACGCTCTTCAGGTTGTTCTGGATTTCGATGAACCGTCCGCTGCCTTTTGCGTCGAAGAACGTGTCGGCTCGGTTGAAGCCGGCGCGGGCGGCGCGCGCGGAATAGTCGATATGCCAGTCGCCGCGGATGGGGAAATTCGACTCGTCGATATCGCCGACGGTCTTCAGGAGCCGTGGCGTGAAGGTGAACAGGCACCCCATGCAGTTGTAGACGTCGGTATAGGCGGCGCAGGCGTCCGAGGGATCGACGGCCAGCGGCTGGTTCGCCACCAGCGGCTTCGCCGGCCGGCGCTCGGCGTTGAACAGGCGCAGGTTCAGGTGGCAGAGATGCTCGTAGCCGCTCCTGCGCACCGCCTCGATGTAGAGATCGTCCCAGCCGCGCTGGCGGAACACCAGGTCGTCGTCGATCTTGAAGCCGATGGCGTAGTCCAGGCGGCGGCACAGCGCGAAGATCGTGTTCGTCTGGCCGCCGGCGCCGCGGCGCAAATTGCGAATGACGTGGCAGTCCGCCGGCAGGCCTGGGTTCTCGACATAGTCCAGCGTACCGTCCGTCGAGCCGTCGTCGGCGATCACCACCAGCCAGCGATAGCCGGGATTGCGCGTCGCGGCCCACGAGTCCAGGCATTCCCGCAGGTAGTCGCGCCGGTTGTAGGTGGTGACCGCCAGGATCACCATCCGGTCGCCGACCGCGAACGGCGCAGCCGCCCGGCCCGTCATCGCCGTTCCAGCACGGTCAGCGCGCCATCCACAGTGCCGCCACCACCAAGCCAAACCGCCCGACAGCCCGCGCGCCGGGCGACACCAGACGATGCAGCCGGTCGACCAGGCCGCGCAGCCGCCCGCCGCGCTCGCGCAGCGGCTTGACCGCCAGCACGGCATCGCGGATCAGCCGATGATGTTTCAGCTCCAGCCGTTCCAGCGCCGTGCGTGGCGCGGACTCCGGCGACGCCCCCGGCTCGGTGTGCCAGGACTTCTCCCAGAAATGCACCGTGGTCGTCTCCGGCTTGATGGCCGCCAGCGTGAACTCCTCGCGCCAGGAATAGGGATAGAACACGGGCCGCGGGTAGACGTGGACATCGCCAACCGTTACCCCCCCGGCGCGGTACGCCGTCAAGCCTCGCTCTATCAACAGCCGCGTGACCAATCGGGGCGAGGAGAAATTCGCCGGCTCCGATCCATCGTGGGCTTCCAGCAGCCGTTGCCGGCACAGCTCGACGAACCAGTGGCCGGGCTCGGCGCCGAACACGGCGTTGTTGACCCAGTCGTTTTCCTGCACCTCGACCTGGAAGCCCAGGAAGCACCGATCGCGCAGCATCGGCGTCAACGGGCGGCGCAGCATGATGTCGGTGTCGAGGTAGACCCCGCCGTGCGCCAGCAGCTTCACCAGGCGCAGGTAATTCGACGCATTGGCCCAGTTGCCCAGCGCGCGGCAGCGCGCCAGGTAGGGGTGCGCGAACGAGACGTTGTCGTCGGTCCAGGACTTGATCTCGAAATCCGGACAGAACCGCGACCAGGTCTCGATGTTGATCCGCGTCTTCTCCGGCAAGGGCCGGCCGCCGACCCAGACATAGTGCAGAATGCGGGGGATCATGTCGGCCTCCCTTCCCGCATCGGCTCAAGCGCGCTAGGACGTCGCCGGACCACAACCCCGGCTACCCAGGTCAGCCCGTTCCGGCCACAGGCGCGGACGACGCGGCCCGCGATGTTACGCGACGCGTAACGCGCCTGGTCGGCTCGCGTTCCGGAATTGCGCCCGGATAGTCCTCGAGCTTCCAGCGATAGACGTTCGTGCGCTTCTGCCCCTCGCCCTGCTGCACGTCGGAAGAGGCGATATCGCTCTCGCTGGTGTCCTGGATGATCAGGTTCGGCAGGACGGTGAAGGACTTGTCGGCGTGGCTCCGCTTTACCCGGCAGAGCGCGCCGACGTCGAGCGGCAGGTCGAAGCGCTGCGCCTCGTGCAGCAGGGCCGGCGCCACGCTGCGACGGATGCCGGTAGCATGCGAACCGACGCTGGACCCGTTGCACATGTAGAGGTGCTCGGAATACTTGGAGATCCACTGGTCGCCCCAGTCATACTGAAGGGCCCCAAGCTGGAAGATCGCCCAATCCTCGGGCAGCTCCGTGGCCGCCGCCGCGAACACGGCGTCAAAGTCGCGGTGGAACACGGCATCGTCGTCGAGGATCAGGAAGGACTCGTGTCCCGCGGCCAGCGCCTTCTCCAGGATTGCAATGTAGCTCTTGAGGTAGCCCCAGGCACCCGGCGTGCGGATCGCCTTCGCCTTCAACTGGCCTTCCATGTAGGCGATGCGCGCCACGTGGCTGTCGTAGTTCTGGTAGAAGTCCTTGGAACGCGTCAGCTTGCGCACGCCCTCCGGGCAGGCCACCAGGGGCAGGCGCTGGTACGCGTTGAACCCGTCGATATGCGGCTTCAGGTTCCCGTCGATCGCAGCAAAGCGCTCGTAGGGAATTCCCAGCCGCCGCATCTGGGCATCGATCGACGCCAGCCGGTCCGGCCGGCGGTCGAGGTTGAGCACGTAGACCTTGTCGAAGAACTGCGCCGCCTTGGTCGCGCGCCGAAGAGGCGCCGGCGCATGCAAGGGCGCCACGTAGATCCGCCGCTCGTCGCGCATCACCCGCTCGCGGCGCTCGAGTTCCGCCGGCTCCTTGGTCTTCTTGTACGCGTCGCCCCAGGGCAGCGAGCAGCGATACGTCGGCTTGTTCGCCTGCAACTCGATATACGCATTGCTGTCTCGCGCATCGTAGAAATGCTTCGGGTCGTTGAACCCAGCGCGACAGGCGCGGATCGAATAGTCGATGTGCCACTGGCCGCGGATCGGAAAGTTGGCCTCGTCGCAGTAGCCGACCTTTTCGATCATCTCGGGCGTGAAGGTGAACAGGCAACCGTCGCATTCCCACACGCCCACGATCGTCTCGCACTTGCCGGAGGCATCGATATGGGGAGCCGGCGGCGAGTAGGACGGGTTGTTGCGCCGTTTCAGCCCGGTGAAATGCGGCCAGTTGCGATGGCACAGGTGGCCATAGCCGCTTGCGGCCGCGGCGTCGATGTACAGCGTGTCCCAGCCGCGCTTCTTGAAAAGGATGTCGTCGTCGATCTTGAACGCGAAATCGAAGCCGATCTTCTGGCACAGATCGAAGATCGTGTTGGTCTGGCCGCAGGCAAAGCGGCCCTTGTTGCGGATGACGTGGATCTCGTGCGGCAGGACAAGCTGGTCCAGATAGGCAAGCGTGCCGTCGGTCGAACCGTCGTCCGCGACGACCAGCACCCAGTCGTACTTGGGCGAGCGGGTGCGCATGAAGGACTCGATGCATTCCTTCAGATAGTCGACGCGATTCCATGTCGTGATCGACATGACGATTTTTGGCCGGCGGGCGCCGTTGTCGAACGTCGGCTGCAACGTCACCGGCCAACTGTCCTTGACCCGCAGGCTCTGCAGCGCGCTGGTATCGAAGACATTGCCTTGCTTGCCGTGCGAAGCGTCGTAGATGTTCGCAACGCCGCCTGGCAGCTTGTTCTGGATCAGCCAGTTGCGAGGTCGCGCGATGCAAATCGCGGGGATGTTCTGCTGCTGCGCCTGCTCCATGACCCAGATATCGGCCATGTTGCGGTATTGGAAAATGCGCCGTTCGAGCTTCAAGGTCCGGGCATCGTAGAGAATGCAGCCGGTCCCGAGCACATGGACCTGATAGTCCACGTTGTTGTGGTGCACGAAGCGACGCACATGGCGGAACTGCTCATTGTAATAGGCTGGCGTGGGCTGCTTCAGCAGTATGCCATGAAGGCCGACGATCGCCTTGTTGCCGTAGCGCTTCAGGCCAGCGACCATGGCCGGGACATAGTCGGCCGGATAGATTATGTCGTCGTCGCAGATTAGGTTGAGGTTGAACTCCTTGTCCTCGACCCAGAAGAACTTCCCCGCGTCGCCGTTGTCCCCATGCTGCTGGGACCGCACGATCTCGACGCGCGGAAGTTTCAACCCTTCAGGCACCGATTCGTAGTTGTTGAGGTACACGCGGATCTTGTCGACGAAGGGGTATAGGCTGTGGACCGCGTCGACAACCATGCCGTCGCGCCCGGCCACCGACGCCATCGAGGCGCAGATCTTCTCGATGGTTTCGCCGTTGTCGACTCTGGCGGGAACATAGAGATCGGCCCGTCCGAGCAGAGTCAGGGTTGCGTGTTCCAGGCGGCACTCATCCCCGATCTTCGGATTGTCGACTAGCACGCGCAGGATCAGGCGCTTTGTGCGCCCGGTCGTCATGAACACCTGAGACTCTGTGCCCGACTCGCGCTGGACATAGCGCGCGGGCGTCAGATGCAGGTCGTTGTCCGGGTCGTAGGCCGCCAGGAACAGCTTGTGCTCCGCTACCTTGAAATTGCCCGAGACGGCGAATTCGTAGAACGAGCCGGGATCGACCGCGATGGCCTTGCGTTCGAGGCCGGGCGTGCTGCGTTCCTGCTGCACGACGAACAGGCCCAAATCGGACAGCCGCACCTTCTGGTGATGGCGCCAGTCGCCCCACCCGTCGACGAAGCGGTCCTCGACGACCTGGCCGCGCGGCGGCAGCTGCACGTCCGGCCGCTTCGGCGCAGGCGTCTTCGCCGGGCCCGGCTTCGCGAGCGCCATCGGGCGCTGCGCCGATTCCGCCGTGCGCATGTCGAGCGAGATCAGCGCCTGCACGCTGGCCGCGATGCCCGCCGACACCTTCTGCAGCGCCCGCAACTCTTCGCTGATTGCGCCGATCTGCGCTTCCAGACGCTCGATGCCCTGCAGGTGGTCGGCGCGCAGGTCGCGAAGGTAGCGGGTCAGCTGGTCGGCGCCCTCGGCGCTCGGCATCCCCGCCGGTTCCTCGACGTATTCGTCCTCGTCGATGTAGTCGGAATCGTCCGCCGCCGTCACGTTCTCGGGCAGCGTCTTGAATTCCTTGTCGTTGCGGAACAGGCTGAACTCGACATCCACCATGTCCAGGCGCGCGGCCTCGGCGATGTCCAGGCGCCACACGAATTCGCCCAGCACCGTGCCGTCCATCGACACCCGCAGGCGCTTGCGGCCCAGAAGCTCGATCACGACCTCGAACGGCAGGCCCATCGGGAACTCGACGTTCTCGATCAGCACCTCCTCGCCCCACTGTCCCGCGAGATTGTCGTTGAGCGCGATCTGGCCGACGCTGACGCGGAACGCCAAGTGCAGGGGCTGGCGCCCATTCTCGTCCATGAAATTAAGCGTGAAGACGCCGTACTGGGGGCAAACGCCGCGCAGATGAAGCGTTTGCGGGGTCTTCATAAGGTCCTTAAAAATATAGGAATTTATCATCTAACCGCCCTCCGCGCCGGCGTTTCTTACTTAGCCTCCCAATTGCTAACGGTTCGTTAACGCTCGCTGCACCGCACACGGAAAAACCGGCGCGTTTCGGAGCTTTCGGCGCAGCTCAAGCAGGCGCGTAGAGGTGGCAGGCGACGCGGCTGGCTGCGGCCTCATGCACCACCGGCGCCTGGACGGCGCAGGATGCCATGGCCCGCGGGCAGCGCGGATGGAAAAGGCAGCCCGAGGGCGGGTCCAGCGGGTTGGGAAATGCGAGACCGAGCCCGGAATCGGGGATGCCGCGTCCCGGGTCGGGCGTCAGCACCGAGGCAAGCAGCGCCGCCGTGTAGGGGTGCTTCGGCGCCGCGAACAGGTCCGCCGCCGGCGCCTCCTCGACGACGCGGCCGAGATACATCACAGCGACGCGGTCGGCGATGCGCTCCACCACGGCCAGGTTGTGGCTGATCAAGACGATCGTCAGCCCCAGGTCGCGCCGCAGGTCCTGCAGCAGGTTCAGTATCTGCGCCTGCACCGATACGTCGAGGGCCGAGGTCGGCTCGTCGCAGACCACCACCTCCGGCCGCGCGACCAGCGCGCGGGCGATGGCGACCCGCTGGCGCTGCCCGCCCGAAAGCTGGTTCGGGTAGCGGTCGATCAGCCGCGCCGCCAGGCCCACGCGCTCGAGCATCGCCGCGACGCGCGACCGGCGCTCGCCGCGCCCGACGCCACGGACCGCGAGCGGCAGGCCGACGATCGCGCCCACCGTCTTGCGCGGGTTCAGCGAGGCATAGGGGTCCTGGAACACGGGCTGCACCAGGCTCGCAAGGTCGACGCGATCCAGCCGCGACAGCGCCATGCCGCCGACGCTGACCTCGCCCGCGCTGGGCGGCAGCAGCCCCAGCAGCATTCGCGCCAGGGTGGTCTTTCCGCAGCCGGATTCGCCAACGATGCCCAGCACCTCGCCGCGCCGGACCGCGAGCGAGACGCCGCTGACCGCGTGCAGCAGGCGCCGGGCGCGGAACGGGCCGGCCGAAACGCTGAAGCTGCGCTCCAGGCCGCGCGCCTCGAGCACGGCGCCGGCGCCGGTCATGCCACGGCCCGCGGCGCCAGGATGCACCGCGCCCGGTGCGCGCCCGGCGCCCAGGGCGGCGGCGCCGCGCGGCAAGCGTCCGCGGCCCGATCGCAGCGATTGGCGAAGGCGCACCCCGCGATCTCCTGCGCCAGGTTGGGCACCATGCCGGGAATGACGCCCAGCGGTTCGCCGCGATCCCGGCCGGGCACCGGCAGGCAGCGCAGCAGGCCCCGCGTATAGGGATGTCCTGGCGCGGCGAACAGCTCGGCCGCCGACGCCAGCTCCACCACCTCGCCCGCATACATCACCGCGATGCGGTCGGCGATGCGCGCCACCACGCCCAGGTCGTGGGTGATGAAGATCATCGCCATGCCGAACTCGCGCTGCAGCGCCTTCAGCAGCAGCAGGATCTGCGCCTGGATCGTGACGTCGAGCGCCGTGGTCGGCTCGTCGCAGATCAGAAGGCGCGGTCCGCACATCAGCGCCATGGCGATCATCACGCGCTGGCGCAGGCCGCCGGAGAGCTGGTGCGGATATTGCCGCAGCCGCTCGCCGGCCGCGGTAATGCCCACCTTCTCGAGCAGCTCGACCGCGCGGTCCCGCGCAGCCGCCGCGCCAACCGCGCGATGGCGCATCAGCGCCTCAGCAAGCTGGTTGCCGATCGTGTAGGCGGGATTGAGCGAGGTCATCGGCTCCTGGAAGATCATCGCCATGCGGTCGCCGCGCAGATCCTCCATGCGCCGGGGGCTGGCGGCGGCCAGGTCCTCGCCGTCCAGCACCATGCGCCGGGCGCTGCGCCGCACGCGGCGGGGCAGCAGGTCCATCAGCGCCAGGGCCGACAGCGACTTTCCGCAGCCCGTCTCGCCGACCAGGCCCAGCGTCTCGCCGGGCGCCAGCGCCAGGTCGACCCCGCGCACCGCGTGCAAGGCACCGGCCGCCATCGCGATGTCGACACGCAGCCCCTCGACCTCCAGCACCGCGGTCAATTGCGGTTCTCCGGCGCGGCGATGTCGCGCACCCCGTCGCCCAAAAGGTTGACCGCGAGCACCAGCAGGAACAGCGCCGCGCCCGGCACGGCGATCAGCCAGGGGCTGAAGAACATGTATTCCTTGGCCTCGGAGATCATCAGGCCCCAGGACGGCAGCGGCGGCTGCACGCCCAGGCCGAGGAAGGACAAGGCCGCCTCGAGCAAGATCGCGTGCGCCATCTCCAGCGTCGCGACTACGATGAGCGGGTTCAGGATATTGGGCAGGATCTCGGAGGCCAGCACCCGCAGGTCCGAGCACCCCGCCGCGCGGGCCGCGTCGATGTAGTCGAGGTTGCGCACCTGCATCGTCGCGCTGCGCGTCACCACGGCGAAGCGGTCCCACAACAGGAACCCCAGCACCAGGATCACGACCTTCAGCGATCCGCCGGCGAGCGCGACGACCGCCAGCGCGACCAGCACGACCGGCATGGCCAGGCGCGTGGTGATCAGGAAGGTGATCGCCATGTCGACCCGGCCGCCGAAATATCCCGCCGCCACGCCGAGCGCGCTGCCGATCGCGCCGGAGATCGCCATGGTGGCGACCCCGATCAGGAGCGAGATGCGCGCGCCGTAGATCAGGCGGCTGAGGTAGTCGCGGCCGAGCTGGTCGGTGCCCAGCGGATTGCGCCAGGTGCCGTCGGCGTGCCAGATCGGGTTGACGACGCGGCGCGTCAGGTCCTGCGCATAGGGATCGTGCGGCGCCAGAAGGGGCGCCAGCAGCGCGGTGGCGAGCACCAGGCCCACGACGATCGCGCCGAACAGGAACCCGCCGTGGCCGAAGATGCGCCGGCGCAGCAGCGCCCCGGGCGACGGCTCGGCGATCCGGGCCTCGGCCTCTGCGAGCGCGGTCGAGAGGGTCATTCGCCCCTCAGCCCACGCGCAGCCGAGGGTCGAGGAACGCGTTCAGGATGTCCGCCAGGAAGGTCAGCACCACGTAGACCGACGCCAGGATCAGGACGATCGCCTGTACGATGGGGAAATCCGCCCGCGCGATCGATTCCCACGCCAGGTAGCCGATGCCGTGCAGCGCGAACACCGTCTCGATGACGATCGAGCCGCCCAGCATGAATCCGAACTGCACCGCCGCCAGGGCCACGACCGGGATCACCGCGTTGCGCAGCGCGTGCTTGAACAGCACGGACGGCGCGCGCAGCCCCTTGGCGCGGGCGGTACGGATGTAGTCGGACGCCAGCACCTCGATCATCCCCGCCCGGGTCAGGCGCATGATCGCCGGCGTGGCGTAGTAGCCGAGCGCGATCGACGGCAGCACCAGGTGCTGCCAGGTCCCGGAGCCCGAGATCGGCAGCCAGCGCAGGGTCAGCCCGAACACGATGATCAGCATCAGCGCGAACCAGAAGCTGGGCAGGGCCTGGCCGAGGACCGAGATGGTCAGCGCGGTGCGGTCGATCCACGAGTTCGGCCGGAGCGCCGCGACGACGCCGAGCGGCAGGGCGAGCGCGACCGCGAAGACGAGAGCGCAGACGCCCAGCACCATGGTGACCGGCAGGCGCTCGGCGATCAGCTTCGCCACCGGCTCCTTGAAGAAATAGGACTGGCCGAGATCGCCGGTCAGCACGCGCGACGCCCAGCCGAGATATTGCACGATGATCGGACGATCGAGCCCGTAGGCCTTGCGCACCGCCTCGACATCCGACGCCGAGGACGACGATCCGGCCAGCGCCTGGGCCAAGTCGCCCGAGAGGTGCAGCAGGAAGAAGCAGATCACCGAGACGGTCAGCGCCACCAGTACGGCCAGCATCAGCCGCCGGGCGGCGAAGAGCAGCACTAGACGCCTCCCCCGCGCTTCACCGTGCTGCGGAACACGCGGGCGTGGAACGGCCGGCCGCCCTCGGTCAGATCGAGGCGCGTGTCGATCTCGAACGCCTCGGCGGTGGCCCAGGTGGCGTTCTCGACCCGCGAGCCGATGCTCCAGTCACCCTCTCGAAGCCCGACCTCCCAGCGCGATTCCACCCGCGCCGACAGCGGATCGTCCGGCCGGATCGAGTAGCAGCGGCGGTGCACCGTCTCGTTCTCGATATCGCGGTCGTCCAGGCGCGTGCGGCCGATATCGGCCTCGACCGTCAGGCTGGTCTCGCCCGTGGCGGCATCGCGTGCATACGTGTGCCGGACCGAGGGCTTGCGCAGCACGGTTTGCGGTACGCCCGGCCCGATGGTCATTTTGCCGAGGTCGCGCACCTTGGAGTCCTCGTCGCGGCGCGCCCGCTCCGGCAGCTCGAGGAACGAGGCGCCCGCGAACAGGGTCAGGGTCGGAATCCGCGGCGTCGGCCAGATGATCGGCCAGTAGCTTGTTGACACCGCCAGGCGCAGCCGGTTGCCGGCCTTGAAGGCATAGCCCGTCGGGTAAAGTGGAAGCCGGACCTGGATGCGCTTGCCCGGCTCCACCGGCGCCGGCGCCTTGTCGCCGTCGCGATGCGCCAGGTCGACGAAGCCATAGGTCACGCGCCGCGAGGTGCCGTCCGGGAAAACCTCGCACAGCCGCACGACAAGCTGCGCCTGCGGCTGATCGCTGGCCAGCTCGACCGTCACCGTCGGCGCGCCGAGCATGTCGAAATCGCGCTCCAGCGGCGCGCTGTCGAAGCAGACGGACTGGCCGTCGTCGATGCGCTGGTCGGCGGCAAGCTCCGGCGCCGGGCCGGCGACGTACCAGGGCATCCATTCGCCCGCCATCATGCCGACGGTCAAGGGCGTGCGGACCGTGACCGCGACCTCGCCCCCCGCCTCGGCCGCCAGGCCGCCCGCATTGATCGCGTAGCGCCGCGGCGTGATCCCCGCAGGCGGCCATTGCCGCTCCGCGACCCAATGGCCGGGCAAGGTCGTGGCACCGGGATCGGGCGGCGCGCTTTCATGGATATAGGCATGGACCTGGGGCTCGCTCATGATCCCGGTATCGATGCCCTTCAGCCAGTGGTCGAACCACCGCTTCATCTCGCCAAGCATGTGGATGTTCGGGCCGGGGTAGAGGAAATAGCGGTGCCCCCAGGGGCCCATCAACCCCTTGCGCGGCACGTCGAGCCCATTCAGCAGGCGGGGGATGTTGATCACGTAGCCGACATCGGCAAAGCCGGCGACCGCATAGACCGGGCAGCCGATCGCCTTGAAATTGTTGGCGACCGAACCGCCCGCCCAGTATTCGTCCTGCCAGGGATGCTGCAGCCAGCTTTCCACCGGCTGCGACGCGCAGTCGATGCGCTCGCGCCAGGCGTCGCGCCAAGCGTCGCCTACGACCGAGGGCCGCGGCGGGCGCGTATTCAGGCTGACCATGAAGGCGCTGTGCGTGACGCCGTAGAGCAGGAAGCAACCGCCCTGGTACTTGTTCAGGTAGCGGTCGTCGGCGGCATTCAGCGGCATGATCGCGCCCAGCGCCGGCGGCCGGCGCGCCGCCGTCATCAGGCTGGCATGGGCCGGCCACGACACGCCCGTCATGCCGACCTTGCCGGTGCACCATTTCTGCCGCGCGATCCATTCGATCAGCTCGACCGCGTCGTCGATGTACTGCGGCGAGAACTGGTCGCGCTGCAGCCCGTCGGAATCGCCGGTGCCCCGCGAATCCGCCTTCACGCAGGCATAGCCCTGCGTCGCCATGTAGCCGTAGTTGGCCGAGTCCCGCCAGCACGAGAAGTCGCTCTTGCGGTACGGGAAGAAGTCCAGGATCGCCGGCACCGGGTTGGTCTCGGCGTCGGCCGGCAGGAACAGCCGCACGGCGATCCTGAGGCCGCTTTTCATCGGCACGAAGACGTTGGCAACCTCGCGCACCTGCGCGGCCGGCGCCGTATCCAGCGGGGCGGGGCTCATTTCCACTTCGCCAGGTAGAAGCGCGGGTTCTCGTCGGCCCAGGCGGTGAAATCCACCTCGTTGGTGTAGGCGTAGATCACCGGGTTGGTGTACAGCGGCAGAACGTAGGCCTGCTCCGCCACGCGCTTCAGCGCCTTGTCGTAAAGCGTCTTGCGCTCCGCCCCGTCGACCAGCGCGCTCGCCTTCTCCAGCCACTCCTTGACCTCGGGATCGCGCGCCAGATCGTCCGGCAGGAAGGTGAACCACGCGTTCACGAAGGCCGACACGTCGTTGATCGAATACGACCCCCAGCTCATGTCGGTGAACTTCACCTCGCCGCCATGCACCTTGTCGCGCAGCGCCGGGTACTGCAGGTAGGTCAGCTTGGCCTTGATGCCGATATTCGCCAGGTTGCCGATGATCGCCTCGATCCAGCGCCGCTCTCGATAGCCGTACATCTCGATCTCGAACCCGTTCGGGTAGCCGGCTTCGGCCAGCAGCGCCTTGGCCTTGGCCGGGTCGAAGGCGTAGCGCGCCACGTCCTCGGTGCAGCCGAACTGCGAGGGGAAGCAGGCGGAATGCACGACCCGCGAGCCGGCGCCGATCAGGTTCTTGACGATGCCCTCGCGGTCGATGCCGTGCGATACGGCCTTGCGCACGCGCAGGTCGGTGAACGGATGCTGGCCCGCCCTGCCCTTCACGTCGAACATCAGGAAGCTGACGCGCATCGTCTCGGACGGCACGACCTTGACGTTCGGCATGGTCGCCAATTTCTGCGCCTGGTCGTTCGGCACCTGCCAGATCCAGTCGACGCCGCCCGACAGCAATTCGGCCATCTGGACGCTGACGTCGGGGATGATGCGGAACTGGACCTTGCCGATCCCGGGCCTGCCCTTCGGGCTGTTGGCCATGTAGTCCTTGTTCACCTCGAACTCGCCGGCCTTGCCGGGCTCCCACTTGGTGAAGCGGTAGGGGCCCGTGCCGTTCAGCTTGACGTTGAGATGCGACGGCCCGGCCTGGTCGAAGAAGCCGTTCGGCAGGATCGCCACCGGCCCGGCCAGGTACTCCAGCGCCGCCGGGAACGGCGCCTTCAGGTTCAGCCGCACCTTGAACTGGTCCAGCTTCTCGGCCGACTTCATCCAGTTGACGTTGCTCTGGATGTTGATCTTGTTCTCGGGATTGGCGACGTAGTTGACCGTGTAGACCACGTCGTCGGCGTCGAACGGCTTGCCGTCGTGGAACTTCACGTCGCGGCGCAGGTCGAAGTCCAGCGTGACGTTGTCTTTCCACGTATAGCTGCTCGCCAACAGCGGCTTGTATTCCTGGGTCTGCGGATCGCGGTAGATCAGCGTGTCCCACACCATCTGGCCGATGATCAGGATCGCCTCGCGGAACTCGTTGAAATAGGGGTCCGCCGAGCTGATCGTCTGGCGCGAGGTCCAGCGCAGCGTATCGCTCTTCTTGTCGGCCAGGGCGGGGCCCGCCGCCAGCAACCCGGCCAGTGCCATGCCCAGCAATCGTCTGAAACGCATCGACCTTCCCCCGATTTATTCGCTATACCGCCAGCGCCATGCCGTCGCGGCTGGGATCGGCGCCGCCGCTCAGCCTGCCGTCGCGCCCGATCATGATCCCGTGCACGGCGGCGAAGGTGTAGCTGTAGAAGCTGCGGATCACCTGGTAGCCCTGCTTCTGCAATTCGCGCGTGACGAAGTTGGGCACGCGGTTCGCCACGTCGATCGCGTCGCTCGTCGACGAGAAGCGCGGCGCCGCCACGGCCTCGGCCATCGTCATCCTGTGGTCGAGCGCGTTGAGGATCGCCTGCAACACGCCCATCGCGATCTGGGTGCCGCCCGGCGCGCCGATCGCGATATGCGGGCGGTCCTGGTCGAACACGATGGTCGGGCAGAGCGAGCTGAACCGGCTCTTGCCCGGCGCGATCGACCCGGCGCGGCCGGGCCGCGGGTCGAACACGCCCATGCAGCCGTTGTACATGAAGCCGAGCCCGTCGGTGATGACGCCCGAGGGCATGCCGAGGGAATGCGTCATCGTCACGCAATTGCCGTGCTCGTCCACCGTCGAGACATGCGTGGTGTCGGCCGCCTCCTTCTTCTGCTGCAGGCGCGGCACGCTGATCTTCTCGCCACGCTTGATCCCCTCGGCGGCGGCGCGGGCATAGGCCTTGTCGGTCAGCCGGTCGACCGGCACCGGGAAGAAATCGGGGTCGCCGACATGCTGGTCCTTGTCGACCGTCGCCCGCTTCATCGCCTCGCACACCACGCGGATGTACTCGGGCGTGTTGTGGCCCAGGGCCGCGAGGTCGAAGTTCTCGAGGATGTTGAGCATCTCGACCAGCATGATGCCGCCGCCCGGCGGCTGGTTGGTCGCGAGCTTCCACGCCCGGTAGCTGCCCCACAGCGGGTCGTTGCGCCTGGTCTTGTAGCTCGCCAGGTCCTCGTAGCCGAGCAGCGCGCCGTTCTTTTTCATGTCGGCGGCGATCTTGCGGGCGATGTCGCCGGTGTAGAACGCGTCCACCCCCTGGTCGGCGATCTGGCGCAGGGTGGCGGCCATGTCCGTGTTCTTGATTTTCGACCCGGGGCGCCGCAGCTCGCCCTTATCGTCGAAGAAGAGGCGCCGGCCGGTCGCGGACATCTTCACCCGCTCGTCGCTTTCGACCCGGCCCATGTTCTCGCGCTGGAAGATGAAGCGGAACACCTCGGGCCGCATCACCCAGCCCGCCTCGGCCTGGGCGATCGCCGGCGCCATCACCTCGCGCCAGGGCAGCACGCCCCATTCGCCGTGCGCCTCGGCATAGGCCTTCAGGCTGCCCGGCACCGTGATCGACTGGTAGCCGGCGTCGTTGACCTGGCCCTTCAGGATGAAGCCGAAGCCGTCGCGTGCCTCGCCCTCGATCAGGTGCGCCCACATGTCGGGCCTGGCCGCCGCCGGCACCCGGCCGTGGAAGTCGATGCAGGCATGGACCTTCTTGCCCGGCAGATAGGCCTGCAGGCTGCCGAATCCGGCAATCCCCGTCATCAGCGGATCGACCACCCCCTGCACCAGTGCGCAGCCGATCGCCGCGTCGACCGCGTTGCCGCCCCGCATCAGCAGCTCGCAGCCCGCCTCGACGGCTTCCGGCTGCGGCGCCACGACCATTCCGTGGGTCATATCCCCTCCCCCGCGTTCTTCCGCTCGATTGTGGCGGACCCGACGCCGTGGGTGCAAGCCCGGCGGCAGGCGGTCAACCCACCGGCTTGGCCCCCGCACCGAAGCGCGATACGACGACCAGCAGCAGCGAAACCAGCACGACCTGCAGCACCGAGACCGCCGCGATGGTGGGATCGATCTCGTTCAGGATGTTGTCGAACATCTTCTTCGGCAGGGTCATGTTCGAGCCGCCGAGGAACATCGCCACCACCAGCTCGTCGAACGACGAGATGAAGGCGAGGAACATGGCCGACACCAGGGCCGGGCGGATCTGCGGCAGGGTAACGCGCCAGATCGCCCGCAGGCGGCCCGCGCCCAGGCTCATCGCCGCCAGCTCGTAAGCCTCGTCGTAGGTCCGGAGCGCCGCGCCGACAACGATCACCACGTAGGGGATGGCGTGAACCGCGTGGCCCAGGACGATCGCGCGCCAATCGCCGATCATCTTCACCTGGGCGAACAGCGAATAGGCGGCGATCGAGTAGATGATCCCCGGCACGATCAGCGGCATCAGCGAGACCTGGTTGACCAGCGCCTTGCCGGGGTAGCGCCCGCGCACCAGCCCGAACGCCAGCATCGTGCCGAGGACCGTCGCCAGAACGGTGGTCGACACCGCGATCTTCACGCTGCGCAGCGTGGCGTCGATCCAGGCGGTGTCGTTGACATAGGCGACATACCAGCGCAGCGACCAGCCAGGCGGCGGGAACTGCAGGTAGGGCGAGGAGCTGAAGGACAGCGGAAAGACGATCACCAGCGGCATCATCAGGAAGAAGAAGACCAGGCCGCACCACGCATAGAGCGCGATGCGCCACGCGGGCAAGCCAGGCCGGCCGCGTGGGCTCATCCCCATTGCAGGTCGCCCCGGAACAGGCGCCTCAGGCCGAAATAGACCAGCAGCGTCATCGCCAGCAGCACGACCGACAGGGCCGCGGCGAAGTCCCAGGCCAGGAACTGCCGCACCTGGCTCTCGATCAGGACCGCGATCATGATCACCTTGCCGCCGCCCAGCAGCGCCGGCGTGATGAAGAACCCGATCGACAGGATGAAAACGAGCGTGACGCCCGCCAGCACGCCCGGCAGGGTCAGCGGCAGGTAGACGCGGCGGAAGACCTGCCAGCCCGGCGCCCCCAGCCCCTCGGCTGCCGACAGCAGTCCGGGGTCGACCCGGCGCATCACCGCGTAGAGCGGAAAGATCATGTAGGGCAGCAACACGTGCACCATGCCGATCAGCACGCCGGTCAGGTTGTTGAGCAGCGGCAGGGGGGCCGCGATCAGCCCGGTTTCGAGCAACAGCCGGTTGATCACCCCATTGCGGCCAAGCAGCACCATCCACGCATAGGTCCGCACCAGGATGCTGGTCCAGAACGGCAGCAGCACGAAGACGATGCCGATCGTGACCCAGGGCTCGCGCGCATTGGCCAGGAAATAGGCGACAGGATAACCCAACGCCAGGCACACCGCGCTGACGTAGGCCGCGATCAGCGCGGTGTTGAACAGCACCTGGACATAGAGTCCGTCGGTCAGCGCCTTCTGGTAGGGCGCCAGCGATCCACCCTCGACGCTCAAGGACAGCAGCCGCAGCACCGGCCACAGGAAGAACAGCAGCAGGAACAGCAGCGCCGGCGCGGTGAAGAGGGCGGCCAGCACGTGCGCCCGCCAGCCGCGCCAGGGCGTGCGCGCGGATCGGGCGCCGGCCGCGATGGCCGTCATGTCCAGGCTACCGGCTGCATGTCCGCGGCGTCCCAACCGACCCGCAGACGGTCGCCGACCTTAAGCGAGCCGCCGGACTCGCGATACGGCCAGCGCACCACGATCTCGAACCCGGGATCGAGGCGGATGCGGTACTTGACCGTTTCGCCCAGGTAGATGACCTCGACCACCGATCCCGCGAAGGCGTTTGCCGCCGCCTCCCCGTCCTTCAGCGCACGGGGCCGCTCCAGGCGCAGCAGCAGCCCGACGGCCGAGCCGGCAGGCCCGACGGCCCCCGCCGCGAACCGCAGGCTGGCCCCGCCTTCGACCGACGCCGTGCCGGGGCCGGTCAATCGCGCCTGCATCAGGTTGGATTCGCCCATGAACCCGGCGACGAAACGATTGGCGGGGTGATGGTAGATATCCTGGGGCGTGCCGAGCTGGGCGATCCGGCCCTGTTCCATCACCGCGATACGGTCGGACATGATCAGGGCCTCTTCCTGGTCATGCGTCACGAACACCGCCGTCAGGCCGAGCTTCTGCTGCAGGCGGCGCACCTCGAGCTGCATCTGCTCGCGCAGCTTGCGATCGAGCGCGCCGAACGGCTCGTCGAGCAGCAGCAGGCTGGGCCCGAAGACGATCGCCCGCGCCAGGGCCGCCCGCTGCTGCTGCCCGCCGGACAGCTGCTTCGGCAGGCGCTCGCCATAGCCCGGCAGATCGACCTGCTTCAGCGCATTGTCGACCCGCTCGCGGATCGCCGCCTTGGACACCTTCCGCATTTCCAGCGGGAAGGCGATGTTCTGGGCGATCGTCATGTGCGGGAACAGCGCGTAGTTCTGAAACACCATGCCGATGTCGCGCTTCGCCGGCGCGGCAAAGGTCACGTCCTGCCCGCCCAGGAAGACCGAGCCTTGGTCCGGGATCTCGAAGCCCGCGATGACTTTCAGCAGGGTCGTCTTGCCGGAGCCGCTGGGCCCCAGCAGGGTCAAGAGTTCGCCACGCCGCACCGCCAGGTCGACGCCGCCCAGCGCCACGACCGCGCCGAAGCGGCGCACGACGCCGGTGACGGCGAGCCCTGGCCCGCTCGTCTCCGGCGCCGCGCTATGCGTAGAGTCCCGCGTCGACGGCGCTGCGCCCATCCGCCGATGCTACTTCTGCAGCATCCAGCGCTGCCAGCGCTCTTCCATCGCCTTGCCGTTCTCGTTCCACCACGCCAGGTTGGTCCAGAACTGGCTGGGGAAGTTCTGCGGCGCGGTCGGCAGGTAGGGTATCATCGCGGCATCGGTATATTTGTCGGCCTGCAGGTTCAAGCCCGGGTAGCCGATGATGTTGGCATAGGCGCCCTGGGCCGGGGCTTCCGCCGCCAGCGCCAGGAACTTCTGGCCCCAATAGGCGTCCTTGGCTCCCTTCGGAATCCCGAACGCCGATTCCTTCATCGAGCCTTGGTTCCATTCGATCACGATCGGGGCGCCGTTCTTGATCGCCCCGTAATAGCGTCCGTTCCACGCCGTGCCCAGGACCGCCTCCTTGTCGATCAGCACCTGGGCCGACTGCGCGCCCGTGGTCCACCAGACCGCCACGTGCTTCTTGATCTGATCGAGCTTCTTGAAGGCGCGCTCCACGTCGATCGGATAGACCTTGTCCATCGGCACGCCATCGGCGATCAGCGCGAACTCGAGGTTGTCCTGGGGCGCGTTCTGCATCGTGCGCGGCCCGGGGAACTTTTCGGCGTTCCAGAAATCCGCCCAGGTCTTCGGACGCGCACCCTCCTTGAAGATGTCGGTGCGATAGCCCATGACCGTCGAATACACCCCCTTTGGAAAGACGTATTTCCGGTCCTGGACATGCGCGGGGAACTGTTTCAGGTCGATGATCTTGAGGTCGAGCGGTTCAAGGAGCCCGGACTGCTCGGCGCGGATCGCGTCGGGACCGCCGATCTCGGTCACCGTCCATTCCACGTTGTTGCTCTTCACCATCGCCTGCAGCTTGCCCAGGTCGACGGGGCTGGTGTTGACCACCTTGATGCCGTAGCGCTTCTCGAACTCGGAATAGAACGCTTTGCGCATCGCGTTCTGCATGTCGCCGCCGGAATCGTTGATGACGATCTGCGCCGGCTTCGGCGGCTCGGTCTGCGCCAGCGCCGCCGGCGCCAGCAGGACCGCGGCAGCCGCCAGCAACAGGCCGCGAGAGATTTTCCACGTCGCTTTCATTGATCGACCTCCCCTTGCGTTGGTCCGCGATCCTCAAGGATCGGACGAACCGGTTATGAACCTACTTCAATCCCAGGAAGCGCGCCGCATTGTCGTGCAGCCATTTGCGTTTCACGCCGTCTTTCAACGGCAGCGCCTCGATCTCCTCGATGCAGCGATCCACGGGCAGCGCCGGATAGGACGAACCGAAGATGATGCGGTCCTGCAGCACGGAGTTGCCGTACTGCAGCAGCCCCTCGTAGCCCGAATTCGCGACCGCCAGGTATTTCGGCCGCACCGCCACCAGGCCGATCGACACGTTGGGATGGCGCCAGGCGACCGCGATCAGCTCGTGCACCCAGGGGAAGCCCGGCGGCGCCGCGCAGACCCGCAGCTCGGGGAAATGCACCATCACCTTGTCGAGCTTGCGCGGCTGGCCGTGGTCCATCGCCGTGTCGACCGAGAAGTTGACGCTGGTGTGAAGGTTTATCGGGATGTCCAGCTCGATGCACTTGGCATAGAGCGGGTACATCTTCGGGTCGTCGATGTCGATCTTGTTCTCGAACCCCTGGATGTTGAGCCCCCGCAGGCCCAGTTCCTTGACCGCGTGTTCCAGGTCGCGGATCGCCTGCATGCCCTTGTGGGGATCGACGCCGGCGAAGCCGACATAGCGCGGTCCGTGCTTCTTGCAGAACGCCGCGACGTCCTCGTTGGTGATCCTGTAGCCGAAGCTCGTTTCAATGTCCTTGGCCTTCACCACGACGTGCCTGGCGCCCAGGCGCTCGTACATCGCGAGGTATTCCTTGAGCGTCTCGGCCGTCGCCGGCTTGCGCGTCGGGGAATCGCCGCTGTCGCGGTAGACGCGGCGGTAGTTGTAGAGATGCGGCGCGGTCTTCGCCAATTCAGGCGTCTGCGGCACGCTGCTGAAATCGATGAAGTCCGTCACAGCCATTTCCCCACAACGCGGTCGAAGCTGCCCTGACGCAGGTCGGCGACGTCCTGCACCAGCTTCTGCTTCGCGATCTTCTCCGAGGGCGTCTTCGGCAGTTTGTCGATATAGGCGATGTAGCGCGGCACCTTGAACTTCGCCAGGTTCGCCTCGCAGAACTGGATCAGCCTCTCCGGCGGCAGGTCGGCCGGCTTGAGGCCCGGCTTGAGCACGAGATAGACCTTCACCTCCTGGCCCCGCGTGTCGTCGGGCACCGGCACCGCCGCCGCCTCCACCACCTCGGGCATGCCGCGCAGCACGGCCTCGACCTCGCGCGCGGCGATGTTCTCGCCGGCCCGGCGGATCATGTCCTTCAGGCGACCGACGATGTAGAAGTAGCCGCGCTCGTCCTGGCGGAACAGGTCGCCGGTGCGGAACCAGCCGTCCTTCAGCGCCGCCGCCGTCGCCTCGGGCTTGTTGTAGTAGCCCTGCAGCATGCCCGGCCCGCGGATCTGCAGTTCGCCCACCTCGCCCTGCCGGACGGGCCGGTCCTCGGCATCGACGATCCGCGCCTCGCGATAGGGCGAGGGCTTGCCGCAGGAGCCCGATCCCACCATGTCGGTCGCCTCGATCGGCATGAACATGCCCGAGCCGATTTCGGTCATGCCGAAGGCCTCGCGGGCGATGAAATCGAAGCGTTCCTCCAGCGCGGCGTGGTTCTCCTTGTGCAGGCCGTACATGTTGACGCGGATGATCTCGTTCTCGCGGTCGCGCAGGTTGGGCGGCTGCTTGAAGACGAGCTCCGGGAACAGGGTGAACTGGATGCGATGCTCGCGCACCCAATCCATGAACCGGCTGGCGCTCTGGCGCCGCGCGACGAACAGCGTGGCGCGCCGCCAGAACGTCATCGTCGTCAGCCACTGCGGATCCATGTAGAAGAACGGCGTCGCCGCCAGGATGCGGCGGTAGTCGCGGCCGTCGCGGAAGGCGTTCACCCGGCCGATGGTCAGCCAGTAGCGGTGCGGCAGCATGCAGCCCTTGGGAAAGCCCGTGGTGCCGGAGGTGTACTGGATGTTCAGCAGGTCGTCCAAGCCGACCGCGGCCATCGGGGTGAAGTCGCTGCGCTCGCCCTCGATCAGCCGGTCCCAGCGCCGGAACCCGCCGTCGCCCGCGCCGACCACGAAGATGCATTCGGGCTTGAGCCTTGCCGGCAGCGGCGACAGCCCGGCCAGGGTGGGCAGGCAATCCTCGTGGATCACGAGTTGATCGACCTCGCCGTCCTCGATGACATAGGTCATCTCGCGCGCGGTGTAGGCGATGTTCATCGGCACCATGACGGCGCCCAGCCGGCCGAGCGCCAGCCAGGTGACCGGCAGGGCTGCGATGTTCGGCAGCATGACGCCGACATGGGATCCCCGACGCACGCCTGCGCGGGCAAGCCCATTGGCGAGACGGTTAACCTGCGCGCGCAGCCCGGCATAGGTCAGCGCCTCCCCGCTCTCGAAAAAGTTCAGCGCCTGGCGTTCCGGAACCTCGTCCGCGGCGGCGTCAAGCAGCGCGCCGATATTGGCGGGCAACGTCTCGCGCTCGATCGCGCGACGGCGCTCTTCGACCGACGGCACCGTGACCGCCAGGACTTCCTGCCTCGACACGCGTCCTCCCCCTCAAGTCCGGCCCGTTTCGCCCCGTCGAAACGAACGACACAGAAAATTATCGTTTGGAACATTTGTTCCGTCAACGGGAATGCGGGCGCAACGCTCCGCTTGCGCTCAGCCGCGCTTCTTGTCGTGCCAGTAGATCCCGAAGTCCTCGCGCCGGTCGAATTCGGCCTTGACCCGGTCGACCGCCGCCTGCCCGCCCCGCGCCACCAAAAGGCAGACCAGGCTCTCCAGCAGCACCATCTTCGGCACCATGGAGTGATAGAAGGACGCGCTGGCGTTGGGCACCACGAACACGTGCGTCGCCGGTCCCGCGATCGGCGACAGCTTGTGGTCGGTCAGCGCGATGACCGGCGCACCGGCCTTGGCGGCGTATTCCACCGCCTTCACCGCCTCGATCGCATAGGGATCGGCGCTCAGCGCCACCATGGCGTCCTTCGGTCCGATATCGCCCAATTCGTCGATCAGCATGCCCATGCGGTCCTCCAGCAGGATCGCGTTGCGCATGAAGGTCCGCAGCACGTAGTGGAAATAGAAGGCCGGCGCGTAGTTCGACCGCAGCCCCATGATGAAGATGCGCCGCGCCTTGGCGAGGCACAGGCCGGCCGCTTCCACCGCGCCGGGCTGGATGCTGGCCATCATCTCCGCGATGTTGCGGACCTGCACCTGGCCCGTCGCGCGCCAGGCGCGTTCGAAGCCGCGCCCGCCCTTGTAGGACAGGAGCTGGTGCGCATCCGTGGCGTAGCGCGCGGCGCCGGAATGCATGCCGTCGCGAAAGATTTCCTTGAGGCCGTTGTAGCTGGCGAAGCCCAGATGCTTGGCCAGGCGGACGAAGGTGGCGGGGCTGACGCCGGCGCGCTGCGCCACCCGGCGCAGGGGATAGAGGGCGACGAAGCCCGGCTCCTTCAGGGCGAAACGCGCGGCGCCGCGCAATTGCGTGCTGAGCCCGGCGTAGTCCGCCTCGAGCCGCGCCCTTACCGATGCGATGTCGTTCATCCCCGCCCTTGCCCGGCAGACCTGCCGCAGCGCGCATTAGGGGCGAGGCCGCGCGGCGGCGTCAAGCCTGAGGCGGCGAGCCCGCGAAGCGGTCGACTCGAAACGGCTCGATCGGCAGGTTGGTCTTGCCGCCGGTCACGAGCTGCGCGGTGATGCTGCCGACGACGGGGCCAAGCTGGAATCCGTGGCCGCAGAAGCCGAAGGAATGGAACACGCCGGGGACGGCCTTCGACGGGCCGATGATGGGCAGTTCATCGGGCGTGAAGCCCTCGATCCCCGCCCAGCACCGCACCAGCGGCGCATGCTTCATCAACGGAAAGATCGCCGCCACCGTGCGCGCGCTTTCGCCCAGGAACTGGAACTCGAGCTCGGTCAGCTCGGTCAGGGGATCGACCCGGCCGCGATGCCCGCCGCCGATCACGACGGTTCCGGACTGCATCTGCTTGAACGACATCTTGCGCCCCATCGAGCCCACCGTGGGGTCGAGGAAATGCGGCATGCGGCCGCTCACCATCATCATCAGGGCCACGGGCTCGATCGGCACCTCCTCGCCCAGCATGCGCGCGATCTCGGCGCCCCAGGCGCCCGCCGCGTTGACCAGCACGGGCGCGCGGAACGGGCCGCGGTTTGTCGTTACCAGCCAGCGCTCGCCGCTGCGCTCGATCGCCTCGACCCGCGTGTCCTCCTTGACCACCGCGCCCAGCGCCTCGGCCTTGAGGCGGAAGGCCGTCGTGGCCTTGAACGGAAAGGCGTATCCGTCCCGGGCGGTGTAGAGCCCGCCGATGCACTGCTCGGCCACGGCCGGCACCAGGCGCCGCAATTCCTTGCGGTCGATCACCACTTCATGGTCGTAGCCCAGCGCGCGGACCTGCGCGGCGCGCGCTTCGCACTGGCGAAGCTCGTCTACGTTCTCGGCGACGCGCACCTGTCCGGTGGCGCGGAACTCGCCGTCGTCGCCCAGCGTGGCGCGCATCGCGTGCCACATCTCGATCGACGCCATGGCGAGCGGGATCTCCGCCGGATCGCGCCCCAGGCGGCGCACCCCGCCGGCACTCGCGCTCGACGCATGGCGCGCCACCACGTGTTTTTCCAGCACGACGGGCTTCAGCCGCGCCGCCGCCAGGTGATAGGCGGCCGAGCAGCCGTGCAGGCCGCCGCCGATGACGATGACGTCGAAGTCGCCGGGCGCGCTCATTCCAGCGCCGCCAGTTCGCCCACGGTCAGCGGCTTGATCGGCGGGCGGATGCGATAGGTACCGACCGCGGCGACCGGCTTGCCGAGCGCGTCGGCGATGATCTCGGAGATGGTCAGGCCGCACATCCGGCCCTGGCACGGGCCCATGCCGGTGCGGGTGAAGGACTTCACCTGGTTGGGGCCAGTGCCTCCCTGGCGCACCGCCTCGCGCACCTGGCCCGCCGTCACCTCCTCGCAGCGGCAGACCATCACGTCGTCGGCCGGAACGCGCAGCGCGCGGGCCGGCGGGTAGAGCGCGTCGAGGAACGGCCGCGCGCGCAGGTGCCGGCGCCAGGCCGCGACGTCGCCCGCGGCCCGCGCGTCGCGCGCCGCCGCGTCGATCCGTCCCAGCGCCCGCGCCGCCTCGAACCCGGCGATGCGCCCGGCATGCACGGCGGCATCCGCCCCGCCGATCCCCGCCCCGTCGCCGGCCACGGCGATGCCCTCCACGTCGCTGTTGCCCCAGGCGTCGAGGACCGGCCGCCAGCAGCGCTGCGCTTCGACCCATTCGTGCTTGAGCGGGATCGCCATGCCGAGCTGCGCGTTCGCCACCACGCCCTGGTGCAGGCAGAGCAGCTCGGCGGGGATGCGCTCGGCGCGGCCGCCCGCGGTGAATTCCACCGCCTGCAGCCGCCCCTTGCCGACCGCGCGCAACCCCTCGACCGAGCGGCGGATCGGCACGCCGGCCTTGCGCACGCTGGCAATCAGCCCCAGCCCCTTGGCCAGGTACCCGCCGGCGAGCACCACCGCCGGCAGATGCGGCAGCGCCGCCTTGTAGGCCGATCCGGTTTCCAGCAGCGCGGCGATGTTCACCCCTGCCGCCACGAACTGGGCGGCGAGCTGCCACAGCAGCGGGCCGTTGCCCGCCAGCACGACCGGTCCCGCCGGCACCATGCCCGATGCCTTCAGCAGGGACTGCGCCGCGCCCGCCAGCATCACGCCGGGCAGGGTCCAGCCGGGGATCGGCACCGGGCGTTCGAGCGCGCCGGTGGCGATCAGCACCCGGCGCGCCTCGACCATGCTAGCCTTGCCGTCGCGCAGGATGCCGAGGCGGCGATCCTTCTGCACCAGCCAGACGGTCGTGGCGGGCGAATAGCCGGCCTTGCTGGCGCGGAAGCGCTCGACCACCGCCTTGCCGGCGGCATAGGCCGGGCCCAGCACGGCCAGGTCTCGCGCCCGCGGCCCCGCCACGGCTTCGATGCCGCGATAGATCTGCCCGCCGGGCGCCGTGTTCTCGTCGAACACGGTCACGGAGAGGCCAAGCTCCGCCGCCGTTGCCGCGGCGGCAAGCCCGGCCGGACCGGCGCCGACGATCGCCAGGTCGATCGCGCTCATGACGCCACCTTGTCGGCCGGGGACGCCACGGCCCCCACCGGCGTCGGCCGTGCCTGGCGGCGCACCTGCATGCCTTCGCGCACCGGCACCAGGCAGGCCTGGCGGTTAGGTACGCCGTCGATCTCCATCAGGCATTCGAAGCAGGCGCCGATCATGCAGAACGGCGCGCGGTCGGCGCCGCTGGCGGGCGATTGCCGGCAGACCGGGTTGCCGGTCGCCAGCAGGGCGGCGGCCACGCTGTCGCCGGGAGCGGCCCGCACCGGCGATCCGTCAATCTGGATCGTCACCGCATTGGCGGGCTCATGCAGTCTTCGGAACATCGAACCTCCTGGAATGGAAGGCGGAGAAATGCTCGGGCAGGCGCCAGTCCGCCAGGTGGCCGGCGAAGCGCAGCGCATGCGCGCCGGCCAGCGACACGCCGCTGTGGCAGGTCGCGACCATGACGCCGTCATGGCCCGGCACGGTCTGGTAGATCGGGAACTCGTCGGGCGCCAGGATGCGCAGCGCGCCCCAGGCCCGCACGACGCGCGCGTGCTGCAGCTTCGGGAAGACGCGAATGCCGTTGGCGGCGATCGAGCGCATTGTTTCCGGCGTGGTGCCGTTGTCGTAGCCCACTTCCTCGCGCGAGCTGCCCATCATCACGCTGCCTTCCTCGGTCTGGCGCACGCCGCTCAAGGGATAGTCGAGGAAGGCCGGCAGCCGCTCGGTCACCAGGATCTGCCCGCGCTGCGGGCGCACCGGCAGCTTGAAGCCCAGCATCGCGCACATCGGCAGGTTGCCGAGCCCCGCCGCCAGCACGACGCGCGGCGCGGCATGGGTGATGCCGCCGGCATCGACCGAATAGCCGCCGGCGACGGCGCGGATCGCCGTCGCCGCCCCGTTCGGCCGGTAGGCGTTGCCCAGGGCCTTGTGCAGCGCCTTGAGGAGACGCAGCGGGCTGACATGGCCGTCATGCGGACAATACATCCCGGCGACAATGTCCGGGCCGAGCCCCGGGACGATATTGTCGAGCCGCCGGCGGTCGACGACCTCGCAGTCGTAGCCCTTCGCGCCCTGCTGCGCGCGCAACTGGTCGATGGACTTGACGCGCTCTGCGAGGTCGGCCTCGCCCATGCAGAGCTGGAAGCCGCCGGGCTTGCGGTAGTTGACGTCGATGCCCGTGCGCTGCGTCAGCTCGGTGTAGAACTCGGGCCACACATCGGCGGAGAGCCTGGCCCAGTCGGCATAGGCGGGCATGCCCAGGCCCTTGCCCTGCACCCAGACCAGGCCGAAATTGCCGCGCGAGGCGCGCAGCGCCACGTCGCCTTCGTCGAGCACCACCACGCGCCTGCCGCGGCGCAAGAGGCCATAGCCGATCGCGCTGCCCACAAGCCCGCCGCCGACGACGATGTACTCGGCGTCGCTCACGATGCCCCCTTTCCCGACAGCAGCCGCTCCAGGCCGTAGACCCGCTCCATCACCGCCATCATGACGATGGCGAGCACGATCAGCGCGGTCGACACCGAGGCCACCATCGGGTCGATGTTGTCGGTGATGTAGAGGAACATCCGCACCGGCAGGGTCGTGGTACCGGGCGAGGCGATGAACACGGTCATGGTCAGTTCGTCGAAGCTCTGGATGAAGGCGAGCAGCCACCCGCCGGCCAGGCCGGGCAGGATCATCGGCAGGGTGATGCGGCGGAAGACGACGTGAAGCGGTGCGCCGAGGGACCAGGCGGCCCATTCGCAATGGCGGGACATGCCGGTCAGCGCCGCCAGCACCAGCCGCAGCGCAAAGGGCAGCACGATGATGACATGACCCATCACCAGGCCGAACAGGTTCGCGGTCAGCCCGACCTCGGCCATGAAGCGCAGCAGCGCCACGCCCAGCACCACATGCGGCACCATCAGCGGAGACAGGAAATAGGCGACCAGCGCCTCGCGGCCGGGGAACTGGTAGCGCGCCGTCGCCATCGCCGCCGGCACGCTGATCAGCAGCGCGATCGACGCCGCCAGGCAGGCGACCATGACGCTGGTCCAGAACGCCGGGATGAAGTCGCTGCCCCAGATCGCCTCGAACCAGCGCAGCGACCAGCGCGTGGTGGGCACCGACAGGTAGGATTCCGGCGTGAACGCCACCAGGCACACCACGATCAGCGGCGCCAAGATGAAGGCAATGAAGACGGCGTGGAATGCTAGCGCCAGGGGGCCGTTGCGGGTCATCCCTCGAACACTTGCCGGAAGCGGCGCTCGACCACGCGGTTCGACACCATGACGATCGCCACCATCGCCACCAGCAGCACGACGACGATCGCCGCGCCCAGCGGCCAATTGAGGGAGTTCAGGAACTCGTCGTAGGCCGCCATCGACGCGACTTTCAGCCGCCGCCCGCCGACGATCGCCGGGGTGGCGAAGGCGCTGGCCGCGAGCGTGAATACGATCAAGCAACCCGAGAGTATGCCCGGCATGGCCTGCGGCAGCACGATGCGGCGAAGCACCGTGATCTGCGACGCGCCGAGCGAGATCGCGGCGGCCTCGACCGCCGGATCGAGGCGGCGCAGGCTGGTCCAAACCGACAGGACCAGGAACGGCACCAGCACATGGACCAGGGCAACGGTCATGCCGGTGAAGGTGAACATGAACTCGACCGGGCTCTCGACGATCCCGAGCGACTTCAGCACGACATTGACCATGCCGTTGCGGCCCAGCAGGACCGCCCATCCCAGCGTGCGCACGACGACCGACACCAGCAGCGGACCCAGGATCACCAGCAGGAAGAGCGACCGCCACGGCGCGCGCATGCGATGGACGATATAGGCCTCGGGCGCACCGATCAGCGCCGAGACGGCGGTGACGCAGGCGGCCAGCAGGAAGGTCCGGCCGAAGATCGTGTGGAAATACTCGTCGCCCAGGACCTCGATGTAGTTAACCAGGCTGTAGCCCGGCTGGATGCCCGTCGCCATCGTGAAGGTGTTGAAGCTGAGCAGCAGCACCATCACCAGCGGGACGGCCAGGAACAGCGTCAGCACGGCGGTCGCCGGCGCGCTCAACAGGTAGGGCATGGCGCGGCGCTCACTCATGGACGACGCGCGGCGCGTCCGCGTCCCATGACACCCGTACCTGCCCGCCCTCGGGCACGTGCTTGCCGCCCTCGTTCGGCCGGATCACCAGCAATTCGCCGATCGCCGTCCCGACGCGGTAAAGCCACTGCCCGCCCATGAACAGGCAGCTTTCGACCTTGCCCGGCAGGCCCTCCTCGGCAAAGGCCAGGCGCTCGGGCCGCAGCGACAGCGTCGCGCGTTCGGACGGCGCATCGCCCAGCGCGTCGATCTCGACCGCGCCGATGCGCAGGCGCGAGCGGCCGGGCGAACGGCCGATCACCGCCGCCGGGATCAGGTTGGTGCGGCCGAGGAAGTTACACACGAACCGGCTGCCAGGGTCCTCGTAAACCTCGTAGGGGCGTCCGATCCGCACGATGCGGCCACGGTCCATCACCGCCACGCGGTCGGCCATCAGCAGGGCCTCGGACTGGTCGTGGGTGACCAGGATCGTGGTGATCGCGACGCGGCGCTGGATGTCGCGGATCTCGACGCGCATCTCCTCGCGCAATTTGGCGTCCAGGCTGGACATCGGCTCGTCGAGCAGCAGCAGGTCGGGCTGGACCACCAGGGCCCGCGCCAGCGCGACGCGTTGCTGCTGGCCGCCCGAAAGCTGCTTGGGATAGCGCTGGGCGAAATCCGCCAGGCGCACGAGCGCCAGCGTGTCGGCGATGCGCCGCGCGCGTTCCTCCGCCGCCACGCCGCGCATCTCCAGGCCGAACCCCACGTTCTCGGCCACCGTCATGTGCGGAAACAGCGCGAAGGACTGGAACACGACGCCGATGTTGCGGTTGTTCGGGCGAATATTGGCGACGTCGCGGCCGCCGATGGCGATGCGCCCGGCGGTGGGGTCGACGAAGCCCGCGATCATCATGAGCGTCGTCGACTTGCCGCAACCCGACGGGCCCAGCAGCGACAGGAATTCGCCGCGCTCGACCGCCAGGTCCACGCCATCGACGGCGGCCGTCGTTCCGTATCGCTTGACCAGCCCCGTCAGTTCGAGGAAGGCCAAGGCCTCAGCGCTCGATCTCGCGCTGCCAGCGCTTGGTCCAGGCCTCGCGCTCCTTGTTCATCGTGTCCCAGTCCACCGCCACCAGCTTGGAAACCTGGTCGGGGCCATAGGGCACCTGCTTGGCCACGTCCGGCTCGAGCTTGGCGTTCTTGTTGACCGGGCCGAAGCCCTGTTCCTTGGCCCAGACCGCCTGCATCTCGGGGGTCAGGTTGAACTGGATGAACTTCTGCGCCAGTTCGGATGCGTCCGGCTTGGCCACCGGGCATACCCCGACCATCAGCGCCACCGCCCCCTCCTTGGGATAGACGAATTCGACCGGAAAGCCGGTATTGGCGAGCGCGACGGTGCGACCGCTGCCCCAAATCGAAATCACCGTCTCGCCGGCCTGCAGCGACTCCGACATCTTGGCCGGCGAGGGCGGAAAGGTCTGGATGTTCGCGGCGACCGCCTGCATCGCCTTGAAGCCCGGATCGATGTTCTTTTCGCCCCCGCCGTTCACCCGCGCCATCATCACCAGCGTGTGCAGCCCGTAGGTGCCGGTGATCGGCGACATCGCCAGCAGCTTCTTGTATTTCGGGTCGGCAATGTCCTTCCACGACGTCGGCGCGGGCCAGCCTTTCTCGCCGAAGTACTTCTTGTTGTAGGTGATCCCGGTGGCGACGAAGCCGGCCGCGACCGCCTTGTTCCCCGGAATCCTGGCGATGTCGTAGAGGTCCTTATAGACCGGTCCGTCGGCCAGCGGCGCGCAGAACCCCAGCGCGACGGCCTGGAACATCACGCCGTCATCAAGGAAGGCAATGTCGATTTCCTGCTTCGCCTTTTGGGCCTGCATCCGCGCCAGCGTGTCGGTCGAATTGCCGGCGACGTACTGGAAATCGACCTTGTGCTGCTTCTGGAAGGCGGGCACGACGATCTCGCGCATCGCTTTCTCGAAGGAGCCCCCGTACATGCCGATGGTCAGCGAGGATTGCGCCGCCGCCGGCCCGGCGCCGAGCGCCAGCGTTGCAATCGCGCCAAGGAATGCGATCCGATTCATTTGCCACCCCAGTTGTTGCCGAATGCCCGCGCATGCGGCTTCTTCCCCAGGATCAGCGTCTACCGGCGTCGGCGGCGTGTCAAATCGAATTGCACCGGCAAGGCATAACCAAATATTATGAACATATGTCCGGACTGAACCATCGCCAGGTCGAAGCGTTTCGCGCCGTCATGCTGACCGGCGGCGTCACGACGGCAGCGCAATTGATGAACATCACGCAGCCGGCGGTCAGCCGGCTGATCCGCGACCTCCAGGACGGCCTCAAGCTGAAGCTGTTCGTGCGCCGCGGCACGCGGCTGATGCCCACGGGCGAGGCGCTGTCGCTCTACCAGGAGGTCGAGCAGTCCTTCGTCGGGCTCGACCGCATCACGCAGGCGGCGACCGACCTGCGCGGACGGCGCGCGGGCGTGCTGCGCATCGCCGCCTTCCCTGCCCTCGCGACCACCTTCCTGCCGCGCTTCGTCGCCCGCTTCCTCGCCGACCGGCCGCGGCTCGACATCGCGGTGCACGGCGTCAGCTCGCGGATCGCGCTGGAATCGGTCGCCTCCGGACAATGCGACCTCGGCTTCGCCTCCGACGTACTCGAGTTCCACGCGGTCAAGGCCCAGATGATCCAAAGCGCCGATGCGGTCGCGGTGGTCCCCACGGGGCACGCGCTGGCGCGCCGCGCCTACCTGCAGCCCAAGGATTTTCGCGGCGAGCGGTTCATTTCCCTCGGCCCGTTCACCCTGCTGCGGCATCGGGTCGACTTCGCCTTCTCCGCGGCGCGCGTGCAGCGCCACGTCCAGGTCGAGACCAACCTGACCGAGATGGCCTGCGGCATGGTCGCGGGGGGGCTGGGTGTGTCGATCGTCGACCCGTTGATGGCCGAGGAGTTCCGCGACCGCGGCCTGGCGCTGCGCCCGTTCCGGCCGCGCATTCCGATCGAGTTCGCAGCCCTGCATTCCGAGCAGCGCGTGCTGTCAGGCGTGGCCGAGGAGTTCATCGCGCAATTCCGGCGCGAGCTGGGGGAGATCGTCGACCGCCAGTCCAGCGATTTGAGCGTCCTGCAGGCTTAGCGCCCGCGAAAGCCCCGCGTCAGTGCGCGTGCGTCGCCGTCACCGGCGGCTTCTCGCCCAGGTCCCAGAACAGACCGGTCATCATGCGCAGCCCCTCGCGCATCAGCGGCGCAAGGACGTGCTCGTTGGGCGCATGCTGCGAGCAGGACGCATAGGAATGCGGGACCCAGATCGTCGGCATGCCGAGGATGTCGGCGAAGCAGTCGTTCGGCAGCGTGCCGCCGAGGTTTGGCAGCAGCGCCGGCTTCTTGCCGGTCGTCGCGGCCACCGACGCGGACGCCCATTGGGCCGCCGGATGCTCGGGGTCGAGCCGCGTCGCGGGATAGTGGCCCTTGCGCGCGGCGCTCAGCTTCACCGCCTGGAATCCGTGCTTGTCGAGGTGGCGGCGCAGCGACGGGATGAACGTGTCGGGATGCACGTCGACGGTGAAGCGGATCTGGCAATGCGCGCTGGCCGCCGGCGGAATCGCGTTCACCGGGTTGTCGGGATTGCCGGTCTTGAAGGCCAGCACCTCGAACGTGTTCCAGCCGAACACCTTCTCGGCCTCGCTCAGGCCCGGCTCGCCCCACCACGGGTCGATCGTCGGCCCATCCGCCCCGCCATCGACTTCGAGCCCCGCCAGCGCCGCGCGCACCGAGTTGGGAATCGACTTCGGCAGGATGTCGCGCGCGATCACCCGGCCCTTCGCATCGATGATCGATGCGATCGCATGGGCGAGGATCACGCCGGGATTGGCGAGCAGGCCGCCCCAGTTGCCGGAATGGTGCCCGCCCGCGCGCAGGTCCACCGTCATGTCGAAATTGAACGCGCCGCGCGAGCCCATGAAAATCGTGGGCTGGCCGGGCTTCAGCCGCGGCCCGTCCGAGGCGATCAGGATATCGGCCCCGAGCAGTTCCTTGTTGCGCGCGCAGAACTCATGCAGCCCCGGCGATCCCATCTCCTCGCCGGTCTCCACCAGGAACGTGCAGTTGAAGCCAAGCTTGCCGCGCTCGCGGATCACGGTCTCCAGCGCGCGGATGTTGATCAGGTGCTGCGACTTGTTGTCGGCCGTGCCGCGCCCGTACCAGCGATCGCCCTCGACCGTCAGCGTCCACGGGTTGAGCCCCTGGCGCCATTGCGGTTCGAGCCCGCGGATGACGTCGCCATGGCCGTAGCCGAGCATGGTCGGCAGGCCATCGCCCTCCCGCCGCGTGGCGACCAGGAACGGCCCGGCCTCGGCGACCGGGTTGTCCATGATCCGGACCTCGAAGCCCATCCGCGCGAAGCTGGGGGCGATCTCCTGCGCCAGATAGGCGCCGAGCTGCGGGCGGCTTTCGGGGACCTGGCTTTCGGTCCGGAACGCCACCCAGCGCGCCAAATCGTCGCGGAAGCCACCATCGTCGAAGAATCGCTCGGCGCGTGCGATGGCGGCCTGTCGGCTCATGGGGGGGCTCCGGCAAAGGGGATGGGGAAGCAGGATGTCAGTCGCATGACACCCTCGCCCATCGCCGGCCTGCATTCAATCCACTATTCCGCCAGCGCGTGCAAAGACTTGCAGCTCCTTGCGCAACCGGCCGGGAAGACACTGCCGCATCTCGGCCATGCGTCACAAGCATTTGAACCACCGCGATTTTTTGGGGCTTAACGGTTGACTTACCGGCACGGGTGCATATATTGCACTGCGACAACGATGGTACATCGTACGAAAGGTTGGCGCCGTTGGCCGCCGACGATTGAAAAGGACTAGATGAGTTTTGAATCCCTGGGGCTAGGCCCCGATGTCCTGCGCGCGGTTAGCGACGCGGGTTACACGACCCCCACCCCGATCCAGGCGCAGGCAATTCCGGTCGTGCTTACCGGCCGCGACGTTCTGGGTTGCGCCCAGACGGGCACCGGCAAGACCGCCGGCTTCACCCTGCCGATGATCGAGATCCTGGGCAAAGGCCGCGCCAAGGCGCGCATGCCCCGCTCGCTCATCCTGGAGCCGACGCGCGAGCTCGCCGCCCAGGTCTCCGAGAGCTTCGAGAAATACGGCAAGTATCACAAGCTGTCGAAGGCCCTGCTGATCGGCGGCGTGTCGTTCGGCGACCAGGAGAAGATCCTGGACCGCGGCGTCGACGTGCTGATCGCCACGCCCGGCCGGCTGCTCGACCATTTCGAGCGCGGCGGCGTGCTGCTGAACGACGTGAAGATCCTGGTGATCG
>JADLEG010000087.1 GCA_020846275.1 Alphaproteobacteria bacterium | reverse complement strand
CGGCGCATCAGCGTGCTGCAGGCCTCGGTCTTCACCGAGGACGGGGTGTGGGACGGCGGGCCGCAATTCGGCATCAAGGCCGGCCGCGCGGTGATCGCCGAGCACCTGGCCAACGTGCCGTGGTCCTTCGCGATGCACTATTTCCTCAGCCCGTCGATCCAGCTTGCCGGCGACACGGCGCATGCCGACTGGATGCTGTGGCAGACCTGCACCTTCGCCGAGAACAACCTCTCGGTCTTCATGGCGGCGACGACCAGCGACGACTATGTCCGCACGCCGGAGGGCTGGAAGATGTCGCGCATGGGCTTCACGCTGAAGTTCATCACGCGCTTCGACCAGCCCTGGTCGGTCGACCGCAACGCGCCGATCAAGCCCTGACACGGCATTCCTCATCCTTCGAGACGCTCGCTGCGCTCGCTCCTCAGGATGACGCGATTCTTTACTTGTTCGCCAAACCGACGCGTGGTCCTGATGAGGGCCGAAGACCCGTCTCGAAGGATGAGGAGCACAAACCGGTTCACATCCCCAGATAGGCCGCCTTGACGCGTTCGTTCTGCGCCAGCGTCGCGCCGCTGCCCTCGAGCACCACCCGCCCGGTCTCGAGGACGTAGGCGCGGTCGGCGATCTTCAGCGCCTGGGTCGCGTTCTGCTCGACCAGCAGGATCGTGGCGCCGGCGCGCTTGAGGTCGGCGATGGCGGCGAATATCTCGGCGATCAGCAGCGGCGCCAGGCCCATGCTGGGCTCGTCCAGCAGCAGCAGCCGCGGCTCCGCCATCAGCCCGCGCGCGATCGCCAGCATCTGCTGCTGCCCGCCCGACAGCGATCCCGCCGGCAGGTCGCGCTTCTGGCGCAGCGCCGGGAACATCCGGTAGGCGCGGGCCAGGCCCTCGGCCGACCGCTCGCGGCCGCGCGCATAGGCGCCGAGCCGCAGGTTGTCCTCCACGCTCAAGGGCGCGAAGACCTGGCGTCCCTCGGGCACCTGCACGATGCCCAGCCCGACCCGCCGCGCTGGCGCCAGGCGCGTGATGTCCCGGCCCTCGAAGCGGATCGACCCGGCGCTTGCCGGCCTGACGCCCGAGATCGTGCGCAGCAAGGTCGTCTTGCCCGCGCCGTTGCCGCCCACAAGCGCCACCAGCTCGCCCGCAGCGACGGCGAGTGTCGCGTCGTGCAGGGCGACGACGCGGCCGTACTGCGCGCCGAGGCCCGCGACCTCCAGCAGCGCCGCCGTCACTGCGCCTGGCCCAGATAGGCCGCGATGACGGCCGGGTCGGCGCGGATCGCGGCCGCCGTGCCGTCCGCCAGCTTGCGGCCCGAGTCGAGCACGATGATGTGGTCGGACACCGCCATCACCAGCCGCATGTCGTGCTCGACCAGCACGACCGTGACGCCCGCGGCGGCGATCGCCTGGATCAGCGCGGTGATCTCGGCCGTCTCGGTTGGGTTCAAGCCGGCCGCCGGCTCGTCCAGCAGCAGCAGGCGCGGGTCGCCGGCCAGCGCGCGCGCGATCTCCAGCCGCTTCATCGCGCCGTAGGCAAGGCCGCCGGCGGGCCGGTCGGCCTCCTGGCCCAGCCCGACCTGGTCCAGCAGCAATTGTGCGCGCTCGCGCGCCGCGCGGTTGGCGCGGTCCACCGCCGGCATCCCCAGCAGGCTCGGCAGCAGGCGGCGATCCAGGCGCAGGTGCCGCCCCACCATAACGTTCTCGGCGACGCTCATGGCGGCGAAGATCTGGGGCGTCTGGAAGCTGCGTCCGATGCCGCGTTCGGCCAGCACATGCGGCGCCAGGCCGGTGATGTCCGCGCCGTCGAGCCGCACCTTGCCGCCGCTGGGCCGCACCGCGCCCGCGATCAGGTTGAACAGCGTGGTCTTGCCGGCGCCGTTCGGGCCGATCACCGAATGCACGTGCCCGGCCTCCAGCTCGAAGCTGACCTCCGCCACCGCGGCGACGCCACCGAAGGTCTTGGACAGGGACTGGACCTCCAGCAGGCTCACCGCCGGCCCGCCAGCCGCGCCAGGCTCGGCACCAGCCCGCGCGGCAGGAAGATCATGATGCCCATCAGGATCGCGCCCAGCGCGATCGTCTCGTATTCGTGGAAGGTCGCGAAGATCTGGGGCAGGGCGGTCAGGATCGCCGCGCCGACGACCGCGCCGAAGGTCGAGGCCATGCCGCCCAGCACGACCATGGTGACCAGCTCGACCGACTGCAGGAACCCGGCCTTGGCCGGGGTGATGAAGCCGGCGTAGTGCGCGAACAGGCTGCCGGCCAGGCTCGCGTAGAGGGCCGACAGCACGAACACCAGCGATTTGTGGCGCGCCACGTCGACCCCGGCCGTGGCGGCAGCGATCTCCGACGCGTTGAGCGCCGCCAGCGCGCGGCCGATCGGCGAGCGCGCGAGGTTGAGACTGAGCCAGGCGGCGATCCACAGCAGCACCGCGACGATGCCGTACCAGGCCGCTTCGCCCGGGGGCGACCAGCCGAGCAGTACCAGGGGCGGCACCGGCATGCCGTCCGGACCGCCGGTCAGCCTGACCTCCTGCGCCAGCACGATGGCCACGATGATGCCCAGCCCCAGGGTCGCCATCGCAAGATAGTGCCCGCGCAGGCGCAGGATCGGCCGCGCCACCGCGAAGGCGAGCGCCCCGTTCAAGACGAGCGCGGCCAACAGCGCCAGGACCGGCGGCCAGCCCTGGCCGGCGGTCAGGATCGCCGAGACATAGGCGCCGATGCCGAAGAACGCCGCATGGCCAAGGCTGATCTGCCCGGCATAGCCGATCAGGAGATTGAGACCGATGCAGGCGATCGCGTTCAGCCCCGCCAGGATCGCGACGTTCAGGTAGTAGGTGTTGGGCAGCACGAAGGGCAGGACAAGCAGCACCGCCGCCAGCGCGCCCAGCCCGCCGCGCCGGGCCTCGCGCCGCCGGATCATACCCGCTCGGCGCCCCGCGCGCCCATCAGCCCCCGCGGAACCGCGACCAGCACGACCAGGATCAGCACGAAGGCGATGGCGTCCTTGTAGGCCGAGCTCAAGAACCCCGCGCCCATCGCCTCGACCACGCCCAGCAGCAGCCCGCCCACAACTGCGCCCGTGGCGCTGCCCATGCCGCCCAGGATGGCGGCCGAGAAGCCCTTCAGCCCCAGCATCACCCCGGCATCGTAGGAAGTCAGCGTGATCGGCGTGATCAGCACGCCGCCCAGCGCGCCCAGCAGCGCCGACAGCGCGAAGCACAGCGTCATCACGTGGCGCGTCTCGATCCCCATCAGCTCGGCCGCCAGCCGGTTATGGGCCGTCGCGATCACGGCCTTGCCCAGCAGCGTGCGGCCGAAGAACCAGCCCAGCGCCAGCACCGCCAGCAACGACCCGCCCAGCACCCACAGACTCTGCGGCAGGATGCTGGCGCCCAGCACGCGGATCGGCTCCTCGCCCGAGAACGGCGCCAGCGTGTGGAAATTGCGGTCCCAGACGAGCTGCGCCAAGCCGCGCAGCAGGATCGACGCGCCGATCGTGATGACGATCAGCGAGACGGTCGACGCCTCGCGCGCCGGCGCGATCGCCAAGCGCTCCAGCGCCACGCCGACGGCGACCGCCAGCAGCACGGCCAGCGGTGCCGCCGCCCAGATCGGCCAGCCGGCATCCGCCAGGAACACCGTCGCCATGCCGCCGATCATCACGAACTCGCCCTGGGCGAAGTTGATCACGTGGCTGGCGTTGTAGATCAGCGTGAAGCCCAGCGCGACCAGCGCATAGATCGCCCCGGCGGTGATGCCGGAGAACAGGAACTGCAGGAAGGTTTCGAGCATGGCCCGGGATCCCTCACCCGCTCGCGACGCTCGCCGCCCTCTCCCGGCGGGAGAGGGGGGCCCCAGCGCGCAAGCGCTGGGAGGGTGAGGGAAACGCCAGGCTCAGTACAGCACCCGCCACGCGCCGTTCTTCACCTCGACCATGCGGAAGGACTTCACGTCCACGCCGCTGTGGTCGGCGGCGGTCATCGTGAAGATGCCGGTGGCGCCGACGAGGCCCTTGGTCGTTTCCAGCGCGTCGCGCACCTTCGCCTTGTCGGTGCCGCCGGCGCGCTTGATCGCGTCGGCCATCAGCAGCAGCGCGTCATAGGCGTAGCCGGCAAAGGTCGACGGCTCCTCGTTGTACTTGGCCTTGTAGGCGTCGCCGAACGCCACGCCAGCGGCCTTCTGCGGATCGCGATCGGGCAGCTGCCGGGCGACCAGCACCGGCTCGGCCGGCAGGCGCACGCCCTCGGCGGCTGCGCCCGAGCCCTGGATCCAGCGCGTCGAGGCCGAGCCGTGGTTGTGGTAGAAGGGAATCTTCAGGCCGAGCTGCGCGTAGTTCTTGGTCACCACCACCGACGACGCGCCGAACCCGCAATACAGCACCGCGTCCACGCCGGCGTTCTTGATCTTGGTCCATTGCGGCGTCATGTCGGTGTCCTGCGCGCCGTGGGTTTCGTCCGCCGCCACGGTCAGGCCGTGGGTCTTCGCCAGCGCGCGGGCGTTGTCGGTGCAGGACTTGTCGAACCCGCCGCTGCCGGCCAGCAACCCCACCTTCTTGGCGGCCCGCTGCTTCATGTCGATGTAGACCTTCTCGACCGCGGCGCGGTCGGTCTGCGGCACCTTGAAGACCCATTTCTTGACCGGCTCGACGATCACCGACGCACCGCCCAGCGACACGAAGGGCACGCCGGCGCGCTCGATCTCGGGCACCATGGCCATGGTTTCGCCGGTCGTGCTGCCGCCGATGATGAAGTCGACGTTGTCCTGCGCGATCAGGCGCTTGGCGAAGGTCGCCGCATCCGCGGCCGCGCCGTTGGTCTCGTACAGCACCAGCTCGATCTTGCGCCCGGCGATACCGCCCTCGGCGTTCATCTTGTCGACGTAGAGTTTAAGCACCTTGGCTTCGGGATCGCCCAGGAAGGACGGGCCGCCCTGGGTCGCCAGCACGGCGCCCAGCTTGATCGGCGCCTGCGCGACCGCCGCGCCGGCAAAGGCCAACGCGCCCGCCGCCAGCAAGGCACTCGCAGCCAGGAAATTCTTCAAGCCAAGCATATCGACCTCCCCGACGGTGTTTTGCCGGGGAGGCTATATCAGGCAGGCGACCGGGTAAACGGGCTTGGACTGCGCGCGGACCCCGGGGGGCAGCTGCCCCCGGGTACGCAACTCTCGGCTAGAAGCGGAAATTCAGCGAAACGCCGGGATGCGGATAGACCGGCGGCGGCGCGTAGACCACCGGCGGCGGCGTGTAAACATAGCCCGGCGCCGTATAGTAGTGCGGATGGTGGCGATGCCAGTCGCCGCGATCCCAGTGGCGATGGCGCCAGCGCTCGTCCGCCTGGGCGGCGCCGGTCGTCGCGAGATATCCCGCGCTGGCCGTCGCCGCGATGGCTAGCGCCAGCGCAACAGCACGGCTGGTCTTGCTGCGGTTCATGTCAACCTCCTGTCTTTCGTGCAAGCGAGGCTACGGGCCCGCCTACTGGGTCTGCGTGTTCGACGCGCGCTTGCGATAGCCCTGGAACTCCGCGTCGGCGCGCTTCTTCTGCTCGGGCGACATCGCGGTGTAGAGCGGCTCGAACGAGGCGACCAGCTTGGTCATCGTCTCCGCGTGCACCTTCGCCAGGGCCTCGTAGGACCGCAGGTCGTCCATCACCGTCATGGTCTGCAGCGCCTTCTCGCGCTCCGCGGCCTTCGACTCGACGGCCTGGGCGTTCTCGCGCATGGTCTGCGCCAGCTGCCGCCACTGCGGCTCCTGCGCCTGAGTGATCGCGAGCTTGCTGTGCAAATCCTGGATGCGCGCCTCGACGCGCTCCGGCGTCGAGTAGGTGCGCGCCGCCTGCGCGCCCGAGCCGGGGGCCACCTTGGTGCGGGCCGGCGCCTGTGCCGCCGGCGACTGGGGCTGCGGGCTGGTCTGTGCCAATCCCGGCCCCGCCAACAGCGCGGTGCCCAGCAGCGCGGCAGCGGCCCATGCGCGGGCGTTCGTCTTCACTGACACCATGGAAATCTCCTCAATAGCAACGCATTCCCCCAGGCTGGACAGGCATCCGTCCGCCCCTGGGAAGCAAACGGGACGCGCGGGGATAGGTTCCGGAGAGTCGAGGCCGCCGGCAGGATCGCCGCCGGGCGTCAGATCGCGGAGGCGATTCCGTATTGCCCGGCGAAATAGAGCAGTTCCTGGCCGGGATGATGCTCGAATCGATCCACCTCGCCCACCAGGATCAGATGGTCGCCGCCGTCATAGCGATGGCGGGTGCGGCATTCGAACCAGGCGATGCAGCCCTTGAGCAGCGGCAGGCCGCCCTGCCCGGGCTCGATGTTCACGTCGTCGAAGCGCTCGTCGGGGATGCCGGCGAACTTGCGCGACAGATCGCGCTGACCCGCGCCCAGTACGTTGACGGCGAAGCGGTCGCAGGCCAGGAAGGCGTCGTAGAACGAGCCGCGCCGATCGATGCTCCACAGCACCAGCGGCGGGTCGAGCGAGACCGAGTTGAAGGAATTGACCGTCAGTCCGACCGGCCGTCCGTCGCGGGCCAGGGTCGTGATCACGGTGACGCCCGTGACGAACCGGCCAAGGGCGATGCGGAAGGCGCGCGTATCGACGGGTCGGGGATGCGGGGTGTCGGTATCGTTCATTGCGGCGCATTCAAGCACAGCCGGCGGCAGAAGGGAAAATGCTCGTGTCGACGGAGCGGGCCTGCCAGTCGTCAACCGGCCGTCACATGCGCTATGGTCGTTCCGGCGAGGGGGACCGGATGGTGCATTGCGACTCGGTATGGACAGGTTCCGTCCACCGTTGGGGATGCCTGGCGGGCGGTATCGCGCGAATGGCGATTCTGATCGCCCTTCTGCTCGGCCTCCCGCAGATGCTGGCGGCGTCGGAAGGGATGCCGACCGTTCACGGCCCCAGCATGACGCCGGATGTGGAAGACCTGCTCGATGCCCTGACGGACCCGCTGGGGCGGGGCGTTCCTGGCGGCCGCGTATGGACGGCGGCGGCTGCCCGATGGTCCTGCTCGGCAAGCTGCAACGTGCAGCAGATCAACCGGGATGCGCGCTGTCCGGCCAGGACCACGGGCCAGGCGAGAGGCCCCGACGAAGCCTCGGCCTGCCGCGATGCCAAGCGCGCGGCGACGCAATCGACGCCCGGCGGATGCTACTCCCGGCACTGCCAATGCTCGTGCTCGAAATAGCGAACGACCATGCCAAGAAAACTGTTCGAGATCGTCAAGACGTACGAGTTGGAGCCCATCGTTCCCGACGTCGAGGGCGCCGAGCCGTTCCGCTTTCGAATCGAAGTGCGTCGGGCCGGCGATAGCGGCCTCTACCAGGCGCAGGTCTACCGGGTCGAGACGTTGCGGGTGCAGCCGAGCTTTGGATCGCGGAAAGGCGCGGTGGTCGATGCGGCCGACCACGACATGATCGTCGCAGACGACCATATCGGCGGGGCGACGTTCGAAGGCAGGAGCGTCGAGGCGGTGCTCGAAGAGGTGCTGGCGCGAATCGACGCGGTATTCGGGCCGTCCGACGGCCGACGGGGCTAGCAGGCCGATGCTGGCCGACCGCATCGAAGGCAAGTGGATCGACGCGTTCGAGTCCGTCCTGGCGCTCTGCCGCGTCCAGCGCGGCGAGGCTGTCGCGATCCTGTCCGAGACCCAGTCGCGGGCGGTGAACGTGCAGCTCGCCGAACTGGCGCTGCACCGCCTGGGGGCGCGGGCCTTTCACGTGGTGGTCCCGACCCCGGCCCAGCGCGCGCCCGTCGCGGTGCGGTCCACCGGCGCGTCGGACGCGGTGGGCGGGCTCAAGCCCGTGGTGGCGGCGCTGGCGTCTGCGGGGCTGGTCGTCGACCTGACCGTCGAGGGCATGCTGCATGCGCCCGAGCTGAAGGACATCCTGAAGGGCGGGGCACGGCTGCTGATGGTCAGCAACGAACATCCCGAGGCGCTGGAGCGTCTGGCGCCCAATGGCGCCGATGGGCCGGCGCTGGAAGCGAAGGTGAAGGCCGGCGTGAAACGCCTGAAGGCAGCCAAGACGATGCGCGTCATCTCGGCCGCCGGCACCGACCTGACGATCCGGGTCGAAGGCGCCGAGCCCGGCGGGGTGTGGGGCTGGTGCGACCGGCCGGGCAGCGTGGCGCACTGGCCGGGCGGGCTGGTGCTGTGCTTCCCGCGCGCCGGTTCGGTCAACGGGCGGCTGGTGCTGGCGCCGGGCGACGCCAACCTGACCTTCAAGCGCTATGTCGAAAGCGCGGTCGCTATGACGATCGCCGACGACTACGTGACGGCGATCGACGGCGCGGGCGTGGACGCGGCGATGATGCGCGACTACATCGCGGCCTGGGGCGACCGCAACGCCTATGCGGTTTCGCATGTCGGCTGGGGCATGAACCCGAAGGCGCGGTGGGAGGCGCTGGCGATGTACGACAAGCGCGACACCAACGGCACCGAGCTGCGCGCGATCGCCGGCAACTTCCTTTACTCCACCGGCGCCAACGAGACGGCTGGGCGGTTCACCCTGGGCCATTTCGACCTGCCGCTGCGCGCCTGCACCGTGACGCTCGACGGTGCTGTGGTGGTGGAGCAGGGCAGGCTGGTGGGAGAGCTGGGGTGACGAGTGCTCGTATAGGCGAGTTTCCTGAGTCCCCCTCCCCTTGCGGGAGGGGGCTAGGGGGAGGGGGCATCCTCTCCACTGCCTACTCGGCGCGGTCCGCCTGGCGTGCGCGAAAACCACCAAGACACCAAGACACCAAGGCAGAACCGAGAAGTCGCCGCAACGAGCCGAAGAACGCCGAATCGGAATCGCTTTGCGGCACGCCCGTCGCGTCGTCTTGGTCCGGCATCCTCATCTTGGTGCCTTGGTGTCTTGGTGGTTTCTGTGTGCGCCGGACAGGCGGAATAGCGCAGGCAGCGGCGCGAACGCACGAATCCCCCTCCCCCTAACCCCCCTCCCGCAAAGGGAGGGGGACAAAATGGAATCTGCAGCGCGTCGGACGCGAGAAGGAGAGCTCGCATGATCGTCGTCCCCTTCGCGACCTTTGCCGGCGACAATGGGGCGCCGCTGGTGTTCCTGCACGGGATCGGCGGCGGGCCCGACCTGTGGCGCGCGCAGTTCGCGGCGTTCGGATCAGCGCATCGTTGCATCGCCTGGGAGATGCCGGGCTATGGCCACACCGCGATGATGCCCGAGACCACCTTCCCCGCGCTGGCCGAGGCGCTGGCGCGGTTGATGGACCGCGCGGCGGCGCCCTCGGCGCATGTCGTCGGGCATTCGATGGGCGGGATGGTGGCGCTGGAGTTCGCGGCGCGGTTTCCCGCGCGCGTGCTGAGCCTGGTTCTGTCCGGCAGCTCGGCCGCGTTCGGCGGCAGCACCGGTGCGTGGCAGGAGGAGTTCATCGCCAAGCGCACCAGGCCGCTCGACGAGGGCAAGGGCATGGCGGGCATCGCGCCCGGCGTCGTCGACGGTCTGTTGGGCGATCAGCCTGACGCGGCGGCGCGCGCGGCGGCCATCGCCGCCATGTCGGCGATCCCCGAAGCAGCCTATCGCGCGGCGCTGAAATGCCTAGTGACCTTCGACCGGCGCGACGCGCTGGCCGGGCTCAAGATGCCCGTGCTGCTGCTGGTGGGCCAGCGCGACACCGTGGCGCCGCCCGAGCTGATGAAGCGCATGCAAGCGAAGATCCCCGGCGCGCTGTATGTCGAGCTGCCGAAGGCTGGCCACCTCGCCAACATCGAGCAGCCCCAGGCGTTCAACGCGGCGCTGGGGGCGTTCCTGGCGGCACAGGCGAAGGCGGCGGCATGACCGACCCCGCCATCGACACCACGGTCGGGCTCACGCCGCGCCAGCGCGAGCTGGTCGGCATCGCCGCGAAGCTGGGCAGGGAAAAATTCGCGCCGCGCGCGTTCAAATACGATCTCGAAGCGTCGTTCCCGTTCGAGAACTATGCCGACCTGCGCGACGCCGGCTTCCTCGGGCTTTGCGTGCCGGCGCAGTACGGCGGATTGGCGGCGGACTACGAGACCTATTGCCTGGTGGCGGCGGAGATCGGCCGGCACTGCGGCGCCACCGCGCTGACCTTCAACATGCACAGTTGCGCGGCGATGTGGTCGGGCGCACTGGCCGACGCGCTCGACATGACCGACGCGCAGCGCACCGGGCACGAGGCAAACCGCGTGCTGCACTACGGCCGCATCGTCGGCGAGGGCAAGGTCTACGCCCAGCCCTTCTCCGAGGGCAGCGCGGCGGCGGCCGGCCATGCCCCGTTCGGCACCATGGCGAAACGCGTGGACGGCGGCTGGGTGCTGAACGGCAAGAAGATATTCGCATCGCTGGCGGGCGCGGCCGATTACTATGGCGTGCTGTGCACCGAGGACAAGCCGGGGGCGGGACGGCGCGACACGCTCTACCTCGCCGTGCCCAAGGACGCGCCCGGCCTGTCGGTGGTGGGCGCCTGGGACCCGCTGGGCATGCGCGCGACGGTTTCGCGCACGCTGCTGCTGAAAGACGTGAAGGTGGGCCACGACGCGGCGCTGATGCCCGCGGGCATCTACCACCAGGCGGCGATGCGCTGGCCGCACATGTTCCTGACGCTGTCGCCCAGCTACATGGGCATCGCCCAGGCGGCCTATGACTTCACCATCGCCTACCTGCGCGGGGAGATCGAGGGCCTGCCGCCGGTCAAGCGGCGCATGTACCCCACCAAGCAGATCGCCGTGGCGGAGATGTTCATCAAGCTCGAGCAGACCTGGGCCCTGTTCCGCCGGGTGATCGACGAGGCGCGGGTGGATCCGCCCAAGGCGGCGCGGCTGCGCTGCTACGCCGCGCAGTTCACCATCATGGAGAACGCCAACGCGCTGTGCGCGCTGGCGCTGCGCACCTGCGGCGGCCAAGCGATGCTGCGGCCCTTGCCCCTGGAGCGCCTCTACCGCGACAGCCGCTGCGGCGCGCTGATGCTGCCGTGGACGGCCGAGCTCTGCCTCGACCGCCTGGGCCGCGAGACGCTCTACGCGCCGGGCGAGACGGACGAGTAGGCGCATGCCTGACGGTCCGTGCGTGGCCTCGCCCTTCGAGACGGCCCCTGCGGGGCCTCCTCAGGGTGATGCAACATGAAAGGCAGCCTCATCCTGAGGAGCCGCGTAGCGGCGTCTAGAAGGACGAGGGTGCCGGCCGGGCGCGCCGCGCCATGACCCTCGCCGCCTGGCTTGAGCGCCACGCCGCGGCGACGCCGGGCAAAACCGCGATCCGGTTCGAGGGCAGGATGATCGACTATGCCGAGATCGAGCGACGCGTACGCGCGATCGCGGCGCTGCTGGCGGCCGATCGCGGCATCAACCCTGGCGACCGGGTGGCCTATCTCGGCCTCAACCGGCCCGAGATGATCCTGCTGCTGTTTGCCTGCGCGCGGCTGGGCGCGATGCTGCTGCCGCTCAACTGGCGACTCGCCCCGCCCGAGCACGCCTATATCCTCAAGAACGCCGAGCCCAAGCTGATCTTCGCGGAGGAGGAATTCCGCGCCGGTCTCGCGGCGATCCTGCCCGCCCTGCCCTCGATCAAGGGCAAGCATTTTGGCGCCGACGAATCGCAGTGGTTCGGCGCGATGGCGCTGGCCGACGCGACGCGGCGCCCGGACGTGCCCGTCGCCGGCACGGCGGATTCGCCGGTGCTGCTGGTCTACACCTCGGGCACGACGGGCCGGCCCAAGGGCGCGGTGCTGACCCAGGACGCACTGGAATGGAACGCGCTGAACGCCGCCGACATGCACGCGCTGACCACGGACGATCGCGTGCTCACCGTGCTGCCGATGTTCCATGTCGGCGGACTCAACATCCAGACCATGCCGGCCTTGCGCGCAGGCGCCGAGGTGGTGCTGCACCGCCGCTTCGACCCGGCAGCGACGCTCGACGCCATCCGGTCCATCGGGCCCACGCTCTGCGTGCTGGTGCCCGCGACCATGCAGGCGCTGATCGACCATCCGAGCTGGGCGGCGGCGGACCTGTCGTCGCTCCGCTGCGTGACCACCGGCTCGTCGATCGTGCCGGCGCCGCTGATCCATGCGTTCCACCAGCGCGGCGTACCGGTGATCCAGGTGTACGGCTCGACCGAGACCGCGCCGATCGCGGTCTACCAGCGCGTCGAGCACGCCGGGCGCGTCGGCTCGACCGGCCTGCCGGCGAAGTACTGCCAGGCGTGCGTGGTCGACGACCAGGGCCGCGAAGTCGCGCCCGGCGTGCGTGGCGAGATCGAGGTGCGCGGCCCCAACGTGATGCGCGAATACTGGCGCGATCCCGCGGCGACCGCCGAAGCGTTCCGCGGCGCCTGGTTCCGCACGGGCGACATCGCGCATCGCGACGCCGACGGTTTCTTCTGGGTCGACGAGCGGCGCAAGGACCTGATCATCTCGGGCGGCGAGAACATCTACCCGGCCGAGCTCGAGGCCGTGCTGCTGGAAGATTCCTCGATCGCGGAATGCGTGGTCGTGGCACGGCCGCATCCCCGATGGGGCGAGGAGCCGGTGGCGGTGGTCGTGCCCCGCGCCGGCGCGGCCTGCGACAAGGCCGCGATTCTCGCGAGGTTCGAAGGCCGCCTCGCCCGTTTCAAGCATCCGCGCGATGTGGTGGTCGTGGACCGCCTGCCGCGCAACGCGATGGGCAAGGTGCTGCGCTACGAATTGCGGGCGTGGGTGAGGAAGTAGCCGTCTCTGTCTTCTGGTCCCCCCTCCCCAAGCGCGACGACGCCTGCGGCGTCGCGCGGGTGCGGGAGGGGGATAGGGGGAGGGGGCATCGCTCCGCTCTCGCGAGACTGCCACCCTCCCCCTAACCCCCTCCCGTCAAGGGAGGGGGGACTCAAAGGAGGGCGCAGCGCGGCACGCGGCTATTTAAGCAAGTCGAACCCGTCGCCCCAGATGTCGGCCAGCTTGTAGCCCTGGGGGTAGGGGTCGGTGGGGTCGACGCCGACGTGGTGGATGCCGTGGATCCAGCCGCGGCCGGTGATCTCGGGCAGCACGGCGTCGCGGCCCGCGACCTTGGTGAGGCCGAGGAATCCCACGTCGAAGCGGCTGCGGATCACCGAGCGCGCGAGCATCCGGTCGCCGGGCTTCGCCTCGCCCCGCGCGTAGCGCACCGCGAGGCGCGCGCTGTTGCCGGTGCCGCAGGGCGAGCGGTCCAAACGCCCAGGCGCCATCACCGTGGCGCCCAGCAGCCCTTCCTCGTCGCGGTCCACGAACATGGTGTAGGCGATGCCCTCGATGCCCGGCAGTTCGGGATGCTTGATCGCGAGCTTCTGGTTGAGCGCGCGATGCGTGGCAATGCCCGCTTGCACCAAGGCGCGGGCCTGGTCGGGCTCGATGCGAAGGCTCAAGGGGCGCGGGTCGATCAGCGCGTAGAAGACGCCGCCGAACGCGATGTCGCATTTGACCTTGCCGACGCCGTCCACGTCCACCGCGACGTCCAGTTCGTGCACGAAGCTGGGATTCATCGCCAGGCGCACGCGCTCGCATTTGCCGTTTCGGCAAGTGGCCGTGGCCGTCACCAGGCCGGCCGCGGTGTCCCAGCGCACCACCGTTTCCGGCTCCTTCATCGCGATCACGCCGGTCTCCAGCAGCGCCGTGGTGACGCAGATCGCGTTCGATCCCGACATGGCGTGCGCCCGGTCGCCCTGCAGCACGATGAAAGCGGCGTCGGCGTCGGGCCGCGAGGGGGGAAACACCAGGTTGGTGCTCATCGCCGGATAGCCGCGCGGCTCGAACACCAGGAAGCGGCGCAGGCTGTCGTCCTTGTCGTTCAGGTAGGCGAGCTTCTCAAGCATCGACACGCCCGGTACGTCGAGCACCCCGCCCGTCACCACGCGCCCCACCTCCCCCTCGGCATGGGCCTCGATCATCGCCACGGTCCTGGACCAGCGCATCGCGTTCCTCGTTGTTTGGCGATCCTCATCCTTCGAGACGCTCGCTGCGCTCGCTCCTCAGGATGACGCGATTTTTCTGCGATCACCAAACAAACGCGTCATCCTGAGGAGGCCGCGAAGCGGCCGTCTCGAAGGATGAGGGACGCCCGCTATTTCCCGCGCGGCACCCTATAGCGCCGGCGGGCCGGGGGCCAGGCGCGCGGGACTGGACAGGAATATATTTTAAGCTTAAAGTATCTTCGCGGCGATCACGGGAAGGCGTCCCAAGCCCATGCGCGTGGCGATCATCGGCGGCGGGCCCGCGGGCCTCTATCTCGGCATCTTGCTGAGGCTGGCGGACCCGCGCCACACGGTGACGGTGGTCGAGCGCAACCGGCCGGACGACACGTTCGGCTGGGGCGTCGTTTTCTCGGACCAGACGCTGGAGAATTTCCGCGCGGCCGATCCGCCGAGCCACCAGCGCATCATCGACCGGTTCGCGCACTGGGACGACATCGACATCCACGTCAAGGGCGAGGTGGTCACCTCCGGCGGCCATGGCTTCTGCGGCATCGCGCGACGCGAGCTGCTGGGGCTGCTGCAGGCCCGCGCCGGCGAGCTGGGCGTGGATCTGCGTTTCGATACGGAGGTTTCCCCCGAGGCGCTGCTGAAGGAGCCGCTGTTCCGCGACGCGGACCTGATCGTCGCCGCCGACGGCATCAACAGCCGCATCCGCGAGGCCCATGCCGGCCGGTTCGGCCCGGACCTGGAGCAGCGTCGGAACCGCTATATCTGGCTGGGCACCAAGCAGCCGTTCGATGCCTTCAAGTTCATCTTCAAAGAGACCGAGCACGGCTGGTTCTGGGTCCACGCCTACCGCTTCGACCGCGAGACCAGCACCTTCATCGTCGAGACGTCCGAGGAGAGCTGGCGCAGGGCCGGGTTCGACGCGATGGACCGCGAGCAGGGCATCGCCATGCTGGAGCAGATGTTCGCTGAGTACCTGGGCGGGCAGAAGCTGATGAGCAACGCGCGGCATCTGCGCGGATCGGCCTGGCTCAATTTCGTGCGGGTCAGCAACCGCACCTGGCGCCACGGGCGCATCGTGCTGATGGGCGACGCCGCGCACACCGCGCATTTCTCGATCGGGTCGGGCACCAAGCTCGCCATGGAGGACGCGATCGCGCTGGCGAAGCATCTCCGCCGAAACGTGGCGCTCGGCGATGCGCTGCGCGACTACGAGGACGAGCGCCGGGTCGAGGTGCTGCGCCTGCAGAGCGCCGCGCGCAACAGCACGGAATGGTTCGAGAACGTCGATCGCTACCGGCATCTCGAGCCCACCCAGTTCGCCTACAGCCTGCTCACCCGCAGCCAGCGGGTCAGCCACGAGAACCTGCGCCAGCGCGATGCGTCGTACCTCTCGAACGTCGAGCGCTGGTTCGCCGGCAGGGCTGGCGCGAACAGCACGCCCCAGGCCGCGCCGATGTTCCAGCCTTTCACGCTGCGCGGCGTGACGCTGGCCAACCGCGTGGTCGTGTCGCCGATGGCGATGTACAGCGCGGTCGACGGCGCCCCGGGCGATTTCCATCTGGTGCATCTGGGTGCTCGCGCGATGGGCGGCGCCGGACTGGTCTTCACCGAGATGACCTGCGTGGCGCCCGATGCGCGCATCACCCCGGGCTGCGCCGGACTCTACACCGACGCGCATGTCGCGGCGTGGAAGCGCATCGTGGATTTCATGCACGCCAACAGCCGCGCCAAGGTCGCGATCCAGCTCGGCCATGCCGGGCGCAAGGGATCGACCCGCTTAGGCTGGGAGGGCTATGACGAGCCGCTGCCCCAGGGGAACTGGAAGCTGTTCGCGCCCTCGTCCATTCCCTACGGCCCGCAGAACCAGACGCCGCACGAAATGACGCGCGCCGACATGGACGGGGTGCGCGACGCGTTCGTGGCGGCGACGCGCCGCGCCGTCGCGGCGGGGTTCGACTGGCTGGAATTGCACATGGCGCACGGCTATCTGCTGTCCGGCTTCATCACGCCGATCAGCAACACGCGGACCGACGACTACGGCGGCAGCATGGAGAACCGCCTGCGCTTTCCGCTGGAAGTGTTCGATGCCGTGCGCGCGGCCTGGCCGAGGGAAAAGCCGATCTCGGTGCGCCTGTCGGCGACCGACTGGGTGGAAGGCGGCATTGACGGCGACCAATCTGTTGCCATTGCGAGGCTGTTCAAGGCCCGGGGCTGCGACCTGATCGACGTGTCGGCCGGCCAGACCTCGCGCGATGCCAAGCCGGTCTATGGCCGCATGTTCCAGACCCCGTTCAGCGACCGCATCCGAAACGAGGCCGGCATCGCCACCATGGCCGTCGGCAACATCACCGATTTCGACCAGGTCAACGGCATCCTGGCGGCGGGCCGCGCCGACCTCTGCGCCCTGGCGCGCCCGCATCTCAGCGACCCGCACTGGACCCTGCGCGCGGCGGCCGGCCAGGGCTTCGCCGCGCAGCCCTGGCCGCCGCAATACCTCGCGGGCAAGGAACAGATGGAACGCCAGCGCCGCCGCGCGTCCGGGACACGCGTGTCCGAGCAGGGGCCGGTCTGATGGCGGGCGGCCTGGCGAACAACCATGCGCTGGTCACCGGCGGCGGCCGGGGCATCGGCCTGGCCATCGCCCGCGCGCTGGGCGCTGCAGGGGCGCGCGTCACCCTGGTCGGACGCGACGCGGCGCGCCTCGATAAGGCAGTGCTCGCCCTGCGCGAGGCGAGGATCGACGCCCAGGCGGTGCAGGGCGATGTCGGCGATGCCGAGTCCGCCGCGCGCGCCTATGACCGCGCGCGCCAGGGTTTCGCGGCGCCGTCGATCCTGGTCAACAATGCCGGCCAGGCCGAGAGCGCGCCATTCCACCGCACCGATCCGGCGCTGTGGCAGCGCATGATCGCGGCCAACCTGACCGGCACGTATCTCTGCTGCCGCGCCGCCCTGCCGGCGATGGTCGAGCGCGGCCAGGGGCGCATCGTCAACATCGCGAGCACGGCGGGCCTGAAGGGCTATGCCTATGTCACGGCCTATTGCGCGGCCAAGCACGGGGTGGTGGGCCTGACCCGCGCGCTGGCGCAGGAAACAGCCCGGTGCGGCGTCACGGTCAACGCGGTCTGCCCGGGCTACACCGACACCGACATGGTGGCGGAAAGCGTGGCGCGGATCGTCGCCAAGACCGGGCGGGGCGCGGACGAAGCGCGGGCCGAACTGGCCCGCGGCAACCCGCAGGGCCGGCTGATCACGCCCGAGGAGGTGGCGGCCACGGTGCTGTTCCTGTGCGGCGCGGATGCCGGATCGATCACCGGCCAGGCGATCGCCGTGTCGGGCGGCGAGACGGCATGAGCGCGGGCGAGAAGCGCGCGACGCTGCGGCTGTGGCTGCGGCTGCTGTCGACCTCGAACCTGATCGAGGCCAAGGTGCGGGCGGGCTTGCGCGACCGGTTCGGTTCCACCCTGCCGCGCTTCGACCTGTTGGCCCAGCTCGACCACGTCCCGGAGGGGCTCACCATGACCGAGCTGTCGCGGCGGATGATGGTGACCAACGGCAACGTAACCGGGCTGGTGGCGCGGCTGATCCGCGAGGGGCTGGTGGAGCGGCGCGTGGACGCGGCCGACCGCCGGTCCGCGACGGTGCGCCTGACCGGGGCGGGCCGACGCGCGTTCGCGGCGATGGCGCCGGTGCACGCGGACTGGATCGCCGAGGTGTTCGCCGGGCTCGATGACCGCCAGCGCGACGAGCTCGCCCGTCTGCTCGGCGCGGTGAAGCGGGCGTTCGACCCCGCCGCGATGAATGCAATGGAAGGCAGGAACGCATGAAGGCAGCCGATTTCTCTCCCCGGCATTTCAAGTGGCGGCTCGCGGGCAAGGTCGCGACGGTCACCCTCGATCGGCCCGAACGCAAGAACCCGCTGACCTTCGATTCCTACGCCGAGCTGCGCGACGCGTTCCGCTGGCTGAAGCAGGCCGAGGACGTCAAGGCCGTGGTCGTCACCGGCGCGGGCGGAAACTTCTGCTCGGGCGGCGACGTGCATGACATTATCGGGCCGCTGGTCGCGATGGACATGCCCGGCCTGATCCGCTTCACGCGCATGACCGGCGCGCTGGTCCAGGCCATGCGCGAATGCCCGCAGCCGATCGTGGCGGCGATCGACGGGGTGTGCGCCGGGGCGGGCGCCTGCATCGCCATGGCGTCCGACCTGCGCTATGGCACCGAGCGCAGCAAGGTCGCCTTCCTGTTCGCGCGCGTGGGTCTAGCGGGCTGCGACATGGGCGCCTGCGCCATGCTGCCGCGCATCATCGGCCAGGGCCGCGCCGCCGAGCTGCTCTACACCGGCCGCTCGATGGTCGGGAACGAGGCCGAGCGATGGGGCTTCTACAACCGGCTGTCGGCGCCCGAATCCGTGCTGGACGAAGCGACGGCGATGGCCGGCCAGCTCGCCGCCGGCCCCAGCTTCGCGCATGCCATGACCAAGACCATGCTGCACCAGGAATGGACCATGTCGATCGAGCAGGCGATCGAGGCCGAGGCCCAGGCCCAGGCCGTATGCATGACGACCAAGGATTTCGCGCGCGCCTATCGCGCCTTTGCTGCCAAGCAGCAGCCCGTGTTCGAGGGGAACTAGCGGTGCTCGGCACGATTCCCTCACCCTCCCGGCGCTTCGCGCCGGGCCCCTCCCTTTTCAGGTGGGAGAGGGATTGCGAACCCTTTCCCGTCGGGAGAGGGTGGCGAGCGCGGCGGGCCGGGTGAGGGAAGCGATGGCGGATTCCACCTTTCTCGACTGGCCCTTCTTCGATCCGGCGCACCACGACTTCGCGCGCCGGCTGGAGGATTGGGCGGCAAAAGCGCTGGGCGCGGGGAAGAACCACCGCGAGGACGAACTCGATGCGACCTGCCGCGACCTGGTGGCGCGACTTGCGGCAGCGGGGTGGCTGAAATGCGCGGTGCCGGCGCCGTTCGGCAGTGCGCTCGAAAAGCTCGACGTGCGGCAGCTCTGCCTGGCGCGCGAGATCCTCGCTCGGCATGACGCGCTGGCCGATTTCGCCTTCGCGATGCAGGGGCTGGGCAGCGCACCGATCGCGTTGTTCGGAACGCCCGAGCAGCAGCGCCGCTACTTGCCCGACGTGGCGGTGGGCCGGCGCATCGCCGCCTTCGCGCTCAGCGAGCAGGACGCGGGCTCGGACGTGGCGGCGATCACCACGACCGCGCGGCGCGACGGCGATGCCTATGTCATCGACGGCGGCAAGACCTGGATCTCCAACGGCGGCATCGCCGATTTCTACGTGGTGTTCGCCCGCACCGGCGAGGCGCCGGGCGCCAGGGGGCTTTCGGCCTTCGTGGTCGATGCCGGCACGCCGGGCCTGGCGATCGCCGAACGCATCGCGGTCGTGGCGCCGCATCCGTTGGCCACGCTGCGTTTCGACGGGCTGCGCGTGCCTGTCTCGCACAGGCTGGGGGGGCCGGGGGAGGGATTCAAGGTCGCGATGGCGACGCTCGACGTGTTCCGGTCGACCGTCGGCGCGGCGGCGCTGGGCTTCGCCCGGCGCGCACTGGACGAGACTCTCGCGCGCGTCAAGGCGCGCCAGGTCATGGGCCAGGCCCTCGCCGAGTTCCAGTTGACGCAGCAGAAGCTGGCCGAGATGGCGGTCGCAATCGACGCGGCGGCGCTGCTGGTCTACCGCGCCGCGTGGACGCGCGACACCAAGGCCGCGCGCGTGACGCGCGAAGCGGCGATGGCCAAGCTCTATGCGACCGAGGCTGCGCAGCGCGTGATCGACCATGCCGTCCAGCTTCATGGCGGCATGGGCGTCGTCGCCGGCGCGCCGGTCGAGCGCCTCTACCGCGAAATCAGGTCCTTGCGCATCTACGAAGGCACCTCGGAGGTCCAGCAGCTCGTGATCGCCGGGCAGGTGCTCCGCCAGGGGGGGTGATCGCGATGCTTCCCTCCGGCCATGTCGACAGCTTCGCCCGCGACAACCTGCCGCCGGCGGACCAGTGGCCCGACCTGGTGTTCGACCGCGCGCCCGGGCTTCTCTATCCCGACCGGCTGAACGCCGCGGTCGAGTTCGTGGACCGCTGGGTCGAGCGCGGCCATGGCGGACGCATCGCGCTGAAGTCCTCGGAATCCAACTGGAGCTATGCGCTGCTGGCCGAGCGGATCGACCGCATTGCCCGCGTGCTGGTCGACGACATGGGCTTCGTGCCGGGCAACCGGGTGCTGCTGCGCGGCCCCAACAATCCGATGATGGCCGCCTGCTGCCTGGCGGTATGGAAGGCCGGCGGCATCGCGGTCAACACCATGCCGCTCCTGCGCGCGCGCGAGCTCGCCTATATCATCGACAAGGCGCGCATCCGCCTTGCGCTGTGCGATGCGCGCTTCCGCGACGACCTTGAGGCCGCCAGGGTGCAATCGACCGTCCTCGGACGCGTGGTGCCCTTCCGCGCCGCCGATGCGGCGGGCTCGCTCGAGGCGCTGATGGCGGCCCGGCCGGCGGGGTTCCAGGCCTGCGACACGTCCGCCGACGATGTCGCCCTGATCGCCTTCACCTCGGGCACCACGGGCCCCGCCAAGGGCACGATGCATTTCCACCGCGACTTGCTGGCGATCTGCGACACCACCCCGCGCCACGTCATCATGCCCAGCGTCGACGACGTGTTCATCGGCTCGCCGCCCTTCGCCTTCACCTTCGGCCTGGGGGTCAACCTGCTGTTCCCGCTGCGCATGGGCGCCGCCGCGGCCCTGGTCGAGCAGCCCAGCCCGCCCAACCTGCTCGCCGCCATCGCCCAGCATCGCGCGACGATCATGTCGACCGCGCCGACCGCCTATCGCGCCATGCTCGACCTGCTGCCGGGCGCCGACATCGCCAGCCTGCGCAAGTGCGTGTCGGCCGGCGAGCACCTGCCGCTGGCGACGTTCCAGGCCTGGAAGAAGGCGACCGGCATTTCGATCATCGACGGCATCGGGGCGACCGAGATGCTGCACATCTTCATCGCCGCCGCCGGCGCCGACATCCGCCCCGGCTCGACCGGCAAGGTCGTGCCGGGCTACGAGGCGCGGGTGGTCGACGGCAACGGGCACGAGATGCCGCCCGGCCAGATCGGCCGGCTCGCGGTGCGCGGCCCGACGGGCTGCCGCTACCTCGCCGACGATCGCCAGAAGGCCTACGTCAAGGACGGCTGGAACTTCACCGGCGATGCCTATGCGCGCGACGCCGACGGCTATTTCTGGTACGCGGCGCGCACCGACGACATGATCGTCTCGGCCGGGTACAACATTTCCGGCCCGGAGGTCGAGAACGTGCTGCTCGACCATCCCAAGGTGAAAGAATGCGGCGTGGTGGCGGCGCCGGACGACGAGCGCGGCGCGATCGTCAAGGCATACGTGGTCCTGCGTGATGCCGCCGACGCGACGCCGGCGACGGTCAAGGAGCTGCAGGACTTCGCGAAGCGCGAGATCGCGCCCTACAAGTATCCGCGCGCGGTCGAGTTCGTGACCTCGCTGCCGCGCACCGAGACCGGCAAGCTGCAGCGCTTCAAGCTCAGGCAGATGGCCACCCAGTCCAAGCCCACGGAGTCAAAACAATGAGCCAGACGATCCTGCCCGACGGCTGGGCCAGGCCCAGGGGCTACAGCAACGCGATCATGGCCGAGGGCCGGCAGATCTTCCTGGGCGGGATGATCGGTTGGAACCCGCTCGTCGACCGGTTCGAGACCGACGACTTCGCGGGCCAGCTTCGCCAGACTCTCGCCAACATCGTGGCCGTGCTGCGCGCCGCCGGCGCGGGACCCGAGCATCTCGTGCGCACCACCTGGTACGTGACCGACAAGCACGAATACCTGGCGCGGCTCAAGGAGATCGGCGCCGCGTGGCGCGACGTGATCGGTCGGCACTACCCGGCGATGGCAGTGGTGCAGGTGACCGCGCTGGTCGAGGAGCGCGCCAAGGTGGAGATCGAGGCGACCGCCGTCGTGCCGCCGGGCTGACGCCCGCGCGGGGCTACCGCCGCGAGCGGCGCATCTCGGCGGTGCGCAGCTCGCCCATGTCCACGCCGCCATAGGCTTCGGCGCCCACCGCGCCGGCCGGCACGCGGGCCGGGTTGTTGCGGCAGTGGATCACCTTGAACATGCCCATCGGATGGGCGGGGCGGATCGACTTGACCTCGATGCCGGCCGACTTCAAGAGCGGCTTCAGGTCGAACTCGGGCCGCCAGCCCAGCGTCTTGGACAGCGGGTTGATCAGGAACTCCACCGCGCGCAGCGGCCCGCCGTCCGAGGTGAAGTGGTTGACGATGATGATGTCGCCCTCCGGCTTGCATACCCGGCGCATCTCGGCCATCAGCCGCTCGGGATGCGGCACGACCGAGGCGACGTACATCGCGATCACCGTGTCGAAGGACTGGTCGGGAAAGGTCAGGTTCTCGGCGTCCATCTCCAACAGCGCCTCGACGTTGCGCAGGCCCTTCTCCTCGACCTTCTCGCGCGCACGGTCCAGCATCTCCTTCGACACGTCGATGCCCACGACGGTGATGTCGCGGCGATAGAGGGGCAGCGCAAGCCCCGTCCCCACGCCTACCTCCAGAACGCGCTGCTTCGGCTTCTTGTTGGCGGTCGCGACGGCCAGCTTGCGGCCGGGATTCATCGGCGCGCCGAACACAACGTCGTACATGCCGGCATAGCGCTTGTACGCCCGACGAATTGATGCCAAGTCCATGAGGGTGCCGTTTTCCTTAGAACTGGTTATGAACGGCCGCTTGCCGTGCCGTTCTCGATTGTCCGTTGCTGGACGACCTCTCCCAACGCATAAAACTAGCCAAATCCTCCGCCGACAACAAGAGCGGTGGCCAGGCGAATCGGCTACAGTGTCATGCGTGCGTCGGATCGCTGCGATACGAACGTCGGCGGGGCGCTGGGGGGCGCAATGGGGGTAGTCGTTTTCGGGTCGATCAATCTCGATTTGGTCTTGCGCGTGCCATCCTTGCCACGGTCCGGCGAGACAATCCTCGGAAAAGACGTCGAAATGGTCCCGGGTGGCAAGGGCGCCAATCAGGCGCTGGCCGCCAAGCGCGCCGGCCGCGGGCTGGTGCGGCTGGTCGGTTGCGTGGGCGACGATTCCTTCGCCGAACCCGCGCTTTCCCTGCTGGCGGCCGGCGCGGTCGACCTCTCGCGCGTCGCCCGGGTGCCTGGACCGACGGGGCTGGCGACGGTCGCCGTGGCGCCGGACGGGCAGAACCAGATCGTTGTGTCGCCGGGCGCCAACCGCACGCTCGATCCGGCGATGGCGCCGGACGAGTGGTTCGACGCCGAGACGCTGCTGCTGATGCAAATGGAAACCGACCTGACGGCCAGCGAGACGCTGGCGCGGCGCGCCGCCGCGCGGGGCGCGACGATCATGCTGAACGCCGCGCCGGCTGCGGCGATCCCGCCCTCGCTGCTCGGCCTCGTCGACCTCGTGGTGATGAACGAGCACGAGGCGCCGGTGGTGGCCGCGGCGGCCGGATTGCCGTCCGGTACGCCGGTGATGGCGGCGCGCTACCTTGCGGCGGGCCGGCAACTTGCCGTCGTCGTAACGCTGGGCGATGCCGGTGCCATCGCCTTCCACGGCGAGCACGGGTGGCTGGTGCCGACTCTGAGGCTGAAGCCCGAGGCGGTGGTCGATACCACCGGGGCAGGCGATGCCTTCGTGGGCGCGCTGGCGGCCGGGCTTGCCGGCGGCCTGGGGCTGGAAGGCGCGCTGGCCGGCGCTTCGGTCGCGGGCGCGCTCGCGTGCATCAAGCGCGGCGCGCAGCCAAGCATGCCGGAGTCCGAGGAGATCGCCGCCGGCCTGCCCCACCTCGCGCGGCTCGAGCGCGTGGACTACGGAGAAGAGCAGGCTGAATCGCCGGCGGAGTGACCCGGGCGGCGTGCTTCAGCCTCCGCCCGTCCCACCGGTAGGGCGCTGGGCGATCGGCGCGTCGATCGCCTGCAGCAAGTCGGCGATGCGGAACGGCTTGCCGGGCGTGGCACTCGCGCCAAGTCCGAGGGTCGTGTCCAGCAACTGCTCGCGGTGCCCGCCCCCGCCGGAGATCGCCAGGATCGGCAATGGATCCCACTCGATGAACGTAAGCAGTCGAGGCAGCGCCAGCAGCCTGGCCCAAGGGCAGCCGATCCCCGGCTTCAAGCGGTGAATAGCAATACCAATTCCACCAGCGAAAATGGGGTTCAAATATTGACCTTGGCGAGGCTGGCTGCAATTGTTCGACCGCACAGATTCTTAAAACCCGCAATCGATCGCCCCACGCGAGGGATGGCTATGCGCTATTCGCTCTACTACTGGCCGACAATCCAGGGGCGCGGCGAATTCGTGCGCCTGGCGCTGGAGGAGGCGGGTGCCGCCTATGTCGACGTCGCGCGCCGCGCCGGCGGCGAGGATGCGATGATCCGCATGATGGAAAGCCGGCGCACGGCAACACCGCCCTTCGCGCCGCCGTTCCTGAAGGCCGGCAAGCTCGTGATCGCCCAGACCGCGAACATCCTGCTTTACCTGGGCGGCCGGCATGGGCTGGCGCCGAAGAACGACGCCGGCCGGCTGTGGGCGCACCAGCTCCAGCTCACCGTCACCGACTTCGTGCAGGAGATCCACAATACGCATCATCCGATCTCCTCGGCGCTGCACTATGTCGACCAGGAGCCGGAATCGCTGCGCTACAGCGCTGCCTTCCGGCGCTACCGGGCGCCGAAGTTCCTGGGGTATTTCGAACGCGTGCTGGCGCAGAACCCGGCAGGCGACCGATTCCTGGTCGGCGGGCGGATGACCTATCCCGACCTGTCGCTGTTCCAGATCGTCGAGGGCATGCGCTATGCCTTTCCGCACGCGATGAAGCGGTTGGAGAAGAAGCTGCCCCGCGTCGTGGCGCTCCACAACCGCGTCGCGGAACGGCCGCGCATCGCCGCCTACCTGGCCTCGAAGCGGCGCATCCCGTTCAGCGATATCGGCATCTACCGGCGCTATCCCGAGCTCGACGCCAAGAGCTAGCGGCCGCCATGCAGCCGCTGGTCGACCTGCAATTGCTGGTCCTGCTGGCGGTGGCGAACGGGACGCCGGTGTTCGCCAAGAAACTGCTGGGCGATCGCTTCGCCTGGGCGCTGGATGGCGGTGCGCGCTTCGTCGACGGCCAGCCGCTGTTCGGCCGGTCGAAGACGATCCGCGGCATCGTGCTGGCGGTCCTGGTCACCACGGCCATCGCGCCCCTGATCGGGCTCGACGGATCGATCGGCCTCGAGGTGGGTGCGCTGGCGATGGCGGGCGACCTGTTCTCCAGCTTCCTCAAGCGCCGCCTTCGCCTGGCGCCCAGCAGCATGGCGCTCGGTCTCGACCAGGTGCCGGAATCGCTGTTTCCGCTGCTCGCCTGCCGGGCCGCCTTGTCCTTGAGCGCGGCCGATATCGTCGTTTGCGTCGCGGTCTTCTTCCTCGGCGAGCTCGCGATCTCGCGGCTGCTCTATCGGCTTGGCATCCGCGACCGGCCCTATTGAGGCGCTGAGCGCAGGCGGTGCAGCGTGATCTCGGGCAGGCAGTTCAACCTGACCGCCACGATCGACGATCCCACGCCGACCGAGGTATAGCCCGCCATGCCGCGGTACTTCCAGGCGCCGGATCCCAGCCGGCGCGGCAGGTGCGAGTCGAGGGTGATCGGGATCGCGCCGGGCAGGCAGATCTGCCCGCCATGGGTGTGCCCACCCAGCAGCAGGCGGAACCCGGCATGGGCGGCCTGGCGGTAGATCTCCGGCGTATGCGACAGCAGGATCGACACTTCGTCGTGCGGAATGCGCTCGGCCGTCTTCTCGATGTTGTCGACGCGGAAGTAATGCGCGTCGTCGATACCTGCCAGGTGGATACGCTGCCCCTCGCGCTCGAGCACCACCGATTCGTTGAGCAGAAGGCGGATGCCCATCTCCTCCATGCCGGGCAGCATGCGGACCGTGTCGTGGTTGCCCAGCACCGCGTAGACCGGCGAGGCGATCCTGGCGCGGATGCGCTCGAGCCCGGCCAGCGTATCGTCGAACGGACCATAGGTCTGGCCGCGGAAGTCGCCGGTGAGGACGCAGAGGTCGTAGCGGAGGCCCGGCAGCAGCGACTCCAGCGTCTCCATCGCGCCGGGGCTGATGTCGACGTGCATGTCGCTGATATGCAGGATGGTGAAGCCGTCGAAGCCGGTCGGCAGGCCGCCGAGCGCCACCTCGTTGCGTCTGACCTGCACGCGCCGCGCATTGGCCGCGCCGCGCCAGTACAGGCCGCTGGCTTTCAGCGTCTTGCGGATCAGCGAATGGACCGAATACCAGTTCTCGATGTGGAAAAAGTTGAGCCCGTGGCCGAACACGCGCGCCTCGTGGTCGCCCTCGATGCCCAGGCGCTGGCGGGCGTGCAGGCGGCCCAGGCGCCGCTCTAGCTTGGCGACGATATCGTCCGTCATCGAGGGCCCTGACTTCCCGGGCGGGGGCGTTGCGGCCGGCATCCGGCCCGCGCCCATCCTAGCGCAACGCCGCCGCGATGTTGCCGCCGTCGACGGTCAGGACCGCGCCGGTGGTCTTGCGCGCCAGCGCCAGCGACAGGAACGCCTCGGCCACGTCCTCCGCCCGCACCTCGCGGCCCAAAAGGTTGCCGGCCATGTAGTCGTGCTCGTTCAGGCCCCGCGCCTTCGACCGGCTCTTGATCATCTCGTCGGTCAACAGGCCCGAGCGGATGCGGTCGGCATTGACGGCGTTGGCGGTGATGCCGTCGGCGCCATAGTCGATCGCGTATTGCCGCATCAGGGCCAGGGTTGCCGCCTTGGGCAGGCCGTAGGGACCGAAATTCGGGCCGGGATTGATCGCCTGCTTCGATGCGTTGAACAGCAGCGTGCCGCCTGTGGCCTGCGCGCGGAAGATCCGAACCGCGGCCTGCGCGATATGCTGGTGGGCGAAGAAGTTCAACTCGAAGCTCTGGCGCAGCACCGCGTCCGCCACCTCGCCGATCCTGCCCTGCCAGGCCGCGCCGGCATTCGACACCACGATGTCGACCCCGCCAAAGGCGCCGGCGATGGCGTCGAAGGCGGCATCGACGGAAGCGCGGTCGGTGACGTCGCAGGCGATCCCGATCCCGCCCAGTTTTTTCGCCGCCGCCCTCACGGCATCGGCGTTGAGGTCGAGCAGCGCCACCTCCGCGCCTTGCTGGCGGAACGCGGCGCCGATCGCCGAACCGATGGTGCCCGCGCCGCCGGTGACGGCGACGACGTGGCGCTGCAGCGGCTTCTCGGCCCACTTGCCCAGCTTGGCCTGCTCCAGCGACCAGTATTCCATGTCGAAGATGTCGCGCTCGGCGATGCTCTCGAAGCCCTTGCCGGCCGCGGCTGCGGTCACGACATCGACCCAAGTCTCGGCAATATCGGCGACGATCCTGGCGTCCTTGGCCGACGCGCCCAGGCCGAACAGGCCCAGGCCGGGCACCAGCACGACGCGGGGCAGCGGATCGAGCGGCTTCTTCTTCGGCTTGGCCGTCGCGTTGTGGCGTTCGAAATAGGCGCGGTACTCGGCCTGGTAGCCTACGACCGCCGCGCGCGCCGCAGTCGCGAAATCGTCGAGCTTCCCCGTCTCGGCCGCCGGCAGGACCAGGGGCCACGGCTTGGTGCGGATCACGTGGTCGGGCGTCGCCACGCCGCCGCGGGCATGGCGCGCCAGGTCTACGCCATTGACGAACGCCATCACGCGGTCCGACGCGCGATGCTCCAGCACGAAGCGCGTCCAGCGCCCCTCGTTGCGGTCCACAGGCTGGGCCAGCGCGCCGCGGACGATCGGCGCCACCGCGGTCATCGGCGCGATCGTCCGCGGCAATTTCACGACGGCCCGCTTCGCCGCCTTCTCCTTGGCCAGCCGCGCCTCGGCCAGGCTCACCAGGTCGATCATCCGGTCATAGGCCTGGCGCGCCGTCTCGCCGAAGCTGAAGATGCCGTGCTTCAGCAGGACAAGCCCCTCGCAGTTCGGGTTGGCGGCGTGCACGTCGCGCGCCAGCTTGGCCAGCGCGAAGCCGGGCATGACATAGGGCACCAGCGCCGCGCGCCTGCCGTAGAGCTCGCGGCACAGTTTCTCGCCGTCGGGCCGGTCGCACAGCGAAAGCACGGCGTTGGAATGGGTATGGTCGATGAACTTGTGCGGCAGGAAGGCGTGCAGCAGCGTCTCGACCGAGGGGTTGGGCGATGCCTGGTCGATCAAATTGCCGCGCTGCAGGTTGACCATGTCCTCGTCGCTCAGCGCGTCGAGGGCGACGAGCCGCCGCAGCGGCTCCAGCCGTACGGCCGGCAGTCCGGCCGGCTCGATCTTCTCCATGTCCCAGCCGCTGCCCTTGACGCACAGCACCGGGACCTTGTCGCCCACCTGGTCGCGCACGACGGTCTTGACCGAAGTGTTGCCGCCGCCGTGCTGCACGAGGCGCGGCTCGCCGCCGAGCAGGCGCGAGGTGTAGACGCGCAGCGCCAGGTCCTCGTTCACCCCCTGCTGGGCATAGTGTTTTACCATCGCCCGCGCATCGCGGTCGGACCACAGGTTCTGCATCACACCGCCTTCTTCGCCGCGCGTTCGGGGAACAGGCTGCGCAACCCCGCCTCGGTCGCAGGACAGGCGCCGCGCTCCGTCACCAGCGCCGTCACCAGCCGCGCGGGCGTCACGTCGAAGGCATAGTTGGCGACGGCGCTGCCTTCTGGCGCGATGTCCACGGTCGCGACCGTACCGTTCGCCAGGCGGCCGGCGATACGGGACAGCTCCTCGGGCCCGCGCTGTTCGATCGGGATCTCCTTCACCCCGTCGCGCACCGTCCAGTCGATCGTCGGCGAGGGCAGGCCGACATAGAACGGCACGTCGTTGTCGTGCGCCGCCAGCGCCTTCAGGTAGGTGCCGATCTTGTTGCACACGTCGCCGGTGGCGGTGGTGCGGTCGGTGCCGACGATGCATAGATCGACCATGCCGTGCTGCATCAGGTGCCCGCCGGTATTGTCGGCGATCACCGTGTGCTTCACCCCGTGCTGGCCCAGCTCCCACGCCGTCAGGCTCATGCCCTGGTTGCGCGGCCGGGTCTCGTCCACCCAGACATGCACGTCCATGCCCGCGTCGTGCGCCTTGTAGACCGGCGCCAGCGCCGTGCCCCAGTCCACCGTGGCCAGCCAGCCGGCATTGCAATGCGTCAGCACGTTGAGGGGGGCCCCGTCCCGAGGCTTCTTCGCGGCGACCTCGCCGAACAGCTTCAACCCATGCGTGCCGATCGCGTCGTTGATCGCGACATCCTCGTCGCAGATCTGCGCCGCGCGGGCATAGGCGGCGGCGACCCGCTCGCTGCGCGGCCGGTTGCGCAGGGTCGCGCGCATGTCGTCCAGCGCCCAGCGCAGGTTGACGGCCGTGGGCCGCGTCTTCAGCAGCGTGTCGCAGGCCAGGTCCAGTGCCTCGTCCGACGCGTCCCGCCGCATCGCCAGGGCCACGCCATAGGCGGCCGCGGCGCCGATCAAGGGCGCGCCGCGCACCTGCATGGTCTTGATGGCGCGCGCGGCGTCGTCCATGGATGAAAGCGTAAGCGTGGCGAAGCGGTGGGGCAGCAGGGTCTGGTCGATGATCTCGACCGCCCCGTGCGCCTCGCCCTCCGCCGGCCAGATCGTCCGGTAGTGCCTGCCGTTGACGCGCATCGCCAATTCCCTGTCGCGCGCCGGTATATAGAGAGAACGGCCCCGGGGTTCAATCATGCCGACCGCGACGCGCCGTCTGGACAGCCGCCCGCCACCGCACCACAGTGGCGCCGCCGCCATGGGAAGGGGGAGACGACCGCCATGCGCCTGACGCTGGATGCCGCGCTGAGCCTGCCGTCCGACGGCACCAAGGGCACGCTGATCGGCCGCGCCTGGCTTCCGGGGCCCTTGTCCGGCGGGCCGGCCGGCCCCGCCGTCGTGGCGCTGCGCGCCGACGGTGTCTGGGACATCACGGGCCTGGCGCCCACCGTCAGCGAATTGCTGAACGCGCCCAATCCGCTGACCCTGGCGCGCGCGACCAAGGGCGCCAAGCGGATCGGCACGGTCGCCGAGGTGCTGGCCAATTCGCCGGCCGACAAGCACGACCCGGGAAAGCCCTATTTCCTGGCGCCCTGCGACCTGCAGGCGGTCAAGGCGGCCGGCGTCACCTTCGCCAACTCGATGCTCGAGCGCGTGATCGAGTCCAAGGCCAAGGGCGACGCGACACGCCAGGATGCGCTGCGTCGCGAGCTCAACCGCGAGATCGGCGCGGACCTGTCGGCGGTCAGGCCGGGGTCGATCGAAGCCGACAAGCTGAAGCAGGCGCTGATCCTGCGCGATTTGTGGTCGCCCTATCTCGAGGTCGGCATCGGCCCCTACGCCGAGATCTTCACCAAGTGCCCGCCGATGGCCTCGGTCGGCACCGGGGCCGAGATCGGGCTGCATCCCGATTCGTCCTGGAACAATCCCGAGCCCGAGATCGTGCTGGCGGTCAATGCGCGCGGCGAGGTGAAGGGCGCCACGCTGGGCAACGACGTCAACCTGCGGGATTTCGAGGGGCGCAGCGCGCTGCTGCTCGGCAAGGCAAAGGACAACAATGCGTCGTCCGCGGTCGGCCCGTTCATCCGCCTGTTCGACGAGACCTACTCGATCGACGACGTGCGCCGGGCCGACGTGAACCTGAGCGTCCGCGGCGAGGACCAGTTCCTGCTCGACGCCAAGAGCTCGATGGCCAAGATCAGCCGCGACCCGCTGGAGCTGGTGGCGCACACCGCCGGCGCGGCGCACCAGTATCCCGACGGGTTCGTGCTGTTCCTCGGCACGATGTTCGCGCCGACCAAGGACCGCGGCGCCAAAGGATCGGGCTTTACCCACCATCCGGGCGACATCGTCACGATCGCCACGCCCACGCTGGGCTCGCTGGTCAACCGCGTGACGACCTCGGACAAGGCGCCGCCCTGGACCTTCGGGTCGGGCGCGCTGATGCGCAACCTGGCCCAGCGCGGGCTGCTCTAGCGACACGGGGACGCAGATGAAATCCCAGGCGCGGGCCGTCGTCATCGGCGGCGGGGTGGTGGGCTGCAGCGTTCTCTACCATCTGACCAAGGCAGGCTGGCGCGACGTGGTGCTGGTCGAGCGCGACCAGCTCACCTCGGGCTCCACCTGGCATGCGGCGGGCGGGTTCCACACGCTGAACGGCGATCCCAACGTCGCCAAGCTGCAGGGCTATACGATCGGGCTCTACGACGAGTTGGAGAAGATCTCCGGCCAGTCCTGCGGCCTGCACCGCTCGGGCGGGCTGATGCTCGCGGACACCAACGAGCGCATGGAATGGCTGAAGATGGCCCACGCGCGCGCCCGCTACCTGGGCCTCGAGACCGAACTGATGAGCGCGGGGGAAGCCAGGAAGCTGTTCCCGCTGCTTGAGGACAAGTATTTCGTCGGCGCCATGCTCGACGCGGCCGACGGCAATCTCGATCCCGCCGGCACGACCCACGCCTACGCCAAGTCCGCGCGCATCGCTGGCGCCGAGATCTACCTGCAGACCCGCGTGACCGCGCTCGACCCCCGCCCGGACGGCACCTGGACCGTGCGCACCACCAAGGGCGACATCCATGCCGAGCATGTCGTGAACTGCGGGGGCCTGTGGGCGCGCGAGGTCGGGCGCATGGTCGGCATCGAACTGCCGGTGCTGGCGATGGAGCACATGTACCTCGTCACCGAGGACATGCCCGAGGTGATCCAGTTCAACAAGGACAAGGGCCACGAGCTGCCCCACGCCATCGACTTCAAGGCCGAGATCTACATGCGCCAGGAGCGCCAGGGCATGGTGCTGGGCACCTACGAAAAGGCCTGCGTGCCCTGGCAGCCCCGGCAGACACCCTGGGACTTCGGCACCGAACTACTGCCGCCCGACCTCGACCGCATCGCGCCCTCGCTCGAAATCGGTTTCAAGCACTTCCCGGCGATGGGCAAGGCCGGCATCAAGCGCGTCATCAACGGGCCGTTCACTTTCTCGCCGGATGGCAATCCGCTGGTCGGCCCGGTCCAGGGCCTGCGGAACTTCTGGTGCGCCTGCGCGGTGATGGCCGGCTTCAGCCAGGGCGGCGGGGTGGGCTTGGCGCTGTCGCAGTGGATGGTCTCGGGCGATCCCGGCTTCGACGTCTGGGCGATGGATATCGCGCGATTCGGCGAATGGGCCACGCGCCCCTACACCAACGCCAAGGTGCGCGAGAACTATTCCCGCCGCTTCTCGATCCGCTTCCCGAACGAAGAGCTGCCCGCGGCCCGGCCGCAGCAGACCACGGCGCTCTACGACACCATGCTCGCCCAGGGGGCGGTCATGGGCGATAGCTGGGGGTTGGAAACGCCGCTGTGGTTCGCCCCCAAGGGAATCGAGGCCAGGGACATCGTGTCGTTCCATCGCTCCAACGACTTCCCGCACGTCAAGGCGGAATGCAAGGCGGTGCGCGAGCGCGTGGGCGTGACCGAGATCGCCAACTTCGCCAAGTACGAAATCGCCGGGCCGGGTGCCGAGGCGTTCCTGTCGCGCCTGATGACCAACAAGATGCCGCGCCTGGGCCGCATCGTGCTGACGCCGATGCTGAACGAAGCCGGCAAGCTGATCGGCGACTTCACCATCGCCAAGGCCGCGGACGACCGCCTGCTGATGTGGGGCTCGTCGCAGGCGCAGAAATACCACATGCGCTGGTTCGAGCGGCATTTGCCCAAGGACGGGTCGGTCCGTATCCGGCGCTACGACATGGGCCTGGTCGGCCTGTCGCTGGCCGGGCCGAAGTCGCGCGACGTGCTGCACAAGCTGACCGACGCGGACGTGTCGAACGCCGCATTCAGGTTCCTCGACCACCGCGCGATGGACGTGGCCAACGTGCCGGTGATGATCAACCGCGTCACCTATACCGGCGATTTAGGCTACGAGATCTGGTGCGCGCCGGAATACCTGCGCCGGCTCTACCGGGAGCTCATGGGCGCCGGGAAGGACGCGGGCATCGTCAATTTCGGCATGCGGGCGCTCCTGTGCCTGCGTCTGGAGAAGAATTTTCCGACCTGGTATCGCGAGCTCAGGCCCATCTACGGGCCGTTCGAGGCCGCGCTCGACCGCTTTGTCGACCTGACGAAGAACGACTTCATCGGCCGCGACGCCGCGCTGAAGGAGAAGCAGCAGGGCGGCAAGCTGCGCCGCGTCACCATGGCGGTCGACGCCGCCGACGCCGACGTGCTGGGCGACGAGCCGATCTGGCATGGCGGCAAGGTGGTGGGCTGGGTCACCTCGGGCGGCTATGGCCACTATGTCGACCTGTCGCTGGCCCAGGGCTACGTGCCGGCGGCGCTGGCCGCCGACCTGGGCAAGGGCGCGTTCGAGATCGAGCTGATCGGCGACCGCCGCAAGGCCACCATCGTCCCCGCCCCGCCCTTCGACCCCGAGGGCAAGCGGATGCGGATGTAGCGACGAGGTTCAGGCGAACAATCTAGCGATCTCTGCGACCGGCAGGAACAACCGGCGTCCGCCGCCATCCAGCGTCCGCAGCCCATAGCGCGCGTAGAAGGCCGCGGCAGCTTCGTCCTTGGCGTCGACGATGAACGCAAAGGCGGCGATGTCGCTGCGAAAAGTTCGGCTCATGGCGTCCAGCAGCAGGAATTCGCCGATCCCCTTGCCGCGATGGCGCAGGTCGACGGCCAGCCGCCCCATCAGGATGGCGGGAACATTGGGGTAGCGCGGCAGGCGCTTGGCCAAGTCCGGCGGAAGGGATGTGAGCAGGATTTCGCTTGCCGACAGGGTGTAGAAGCCGGCGAGTGACGGGTCGCCTTCGGCGACAGCGACGAAACACGTCGACACGCGCCGCCGCATGTCCTGGCCGGCCTGCTGGCGGAAGAAGCGATCAAGCGGCTCGACGCCGCAGCCGAAGCCCGAGCGGTCATGCCGCTCGTCCAGCGGCTCGACGCGGCAGGGGGCGGCGCCTCCCGCCAATCAGCGTCCGGTCGCGGCGATGTATCGGCGCGCCGCCGCGCGCAGGCGGGCATTCGGCGAGCGCGGCCGCAGCAGCGCATCGGCCAGGGCCAGGCTCTCCTCGGCGTTAAGGCGGACAGTGCGATCCTCGGCGATCGTGCGCACCGCCGCTTCGTGCACGCTCGCGATGACGAAGTCGGTCAAGGTGCGCCCCTGCAGTTCCGCCGCCCGCTGGAACAGCGATTTCTGCTCGCGCGAAATGCGCGTTTCCAGTCGTTCGTTGCGGGCACGCGGCGGCGCCGCGGCCCTGGTCGCTCTACGCGTCATGGCGGCCTCCACCGGCCGACTGTACGGCCAATGGCCGGACATTGCAAGATCGCATGCCGCGCTATGATCGGCGCAACGAATACCCCGTCCCGGAGGAAATTTGGCCATGCCTACCCCCTATACCGGCGTCTACCCGATCGCGCCGACGCCCTTCGCGCCGAATGGCGATCTAGACCTCGCGGGGATGAAGCGCGTGCTCGACTGCATGGTCGACCAGGGGGTCGACGGCATCTGCATCCTTGCCAACTACTCCGAGCAGTTCCTGCTGGCGGACCGCGAGCGCGACGTGCTGCTGGACCTTTGCATGGGCCATGTGGCGGGCCGGGTGCCGGTGATCGCCACGACCAGCCATTTTTCCAGCCGCATCGCCGTGGAGCGCGCCCGGGCGGCCGAGAAGGCCGGCGCGAAGATGCTGATGCTGATGCCGCCCTATCACGGCGCCAGCCTGCGCGCGGACGAGAAGGGCATCTTCGAGCACTTCCAGCAGGTCGCCGGCGCGGTCGGTATCCCGATCATGGTCCAGGACGCGCCGCTCAGCGGCACCACGCTCACGGTGCCGTTCCTTGCCCGCATGGCGAAGGAAATTCCGACGGTGCGCTATTTCAAGATCGAGGTGCCGGGGACTGCCGGCAAGCTGCGGGCGCTGATCGAGGCCGGCGGGGCCGCGATCGAAGGCCCGTTCGACGGCGAGGAATCGATCACCTTGCTGGCCGATCTCGACGCCGGCGCCACCGGAACCATGCCCAGCGCCCTGATCCCCGACCTCATCAAGCCGGTGCTGGCGCACTACCGCGCGGGGCGGCGGGCCGATGCGGTTTCCGCCTATGCGCGCATCCTGCCGCTGATCAATTACGAGAACCGCCAATGCGGTCTGCGCGCCACCAAGGCGGCGATGATGGAAGGCAAGGTGATCAAGTCGGATGCGGTCCGCCATCCGCTCGAACCGCTTCATCCCGCCGCGCGCGCGGGGCTGCTCGAACTCGCGCGCGCGGTCGATCCGCTCGTCCTGCGCTGGGGCAAATAGCGATTCTCGCCTTGCGTGCCGGCTACGCGCTGACTACCTTCGCGACAGGGGTCTAGACGAGGTCACGATGGCCGAATGGGAGATGGCGCTGCCGCGCCTGAAGGCTGCCTATCAGGCGTGGCATGACAGCAAGGGCAAGAGCATCGACACCTGGCTCGAGCTGTGCGCGGACAAGATGGATTTCCGCTCCCTGGCGGCGGGCCAGCACGGCGTGCCCTGGACCCGAACCCGTACTTCGCGCGAGGAGGTGCGTGGCTACCTGTCCGAACTGACTGCCGGGTTCACGATGGAGCACTACACCGTCGAGCGCTTCGTCTGCGAGGACGACACCATCGTGATGATCGGCACCACCGCGTGGCGCAACATCGCCACCGGCAAGCGCGTCGAGACGCCAAAAGTCGACCTTTGGCGCTTCAAGAACGGCAAGGCCGTTACCTATTTCGAGTTCTATGACACCGCCGCCGTAGCCGGGGCGGCGCGCGCGGACTAGAAGCCCTTCGCCCACGGCGCCGTTCACGTCCGCGTGCGAAACCGACCTTCGCGCATGTCGAGAGTGATAAGCTGCCGGTGATGCCGCGTTGGATCCCGTTCGCCGCCCTTGCCGCTATTGCCATGCTCGGCTGCGCTGCCGTGCGGGCCGACCTGCCCGCACCGGCGCTCGAGCCGCGGCGCATCGATATCGCCGACCCCCAGCGCTTTTGGCACGACAACGGCTTTGTCGAGATGACGCCGGCGATTCGCGTCTCCACCGCGCCGGGATGGCGCACGATCGTCTATCTGCGAGTACCTGAAGCGGCGCACATCGCCGTGCGCCTGCTGCCGGGGCAAGCGCGGCCGACCCTGGCCCTGCCGCCGGGAAGCGAGAGCGACCGCGTCTCGCTGGCGGATGGCGGGGACGGGCAATGGAGCGTCGACGACGTGCGGGGCACGCGCTGGGGCGCGGACGGGCGCGAGTATTTCCGCGTGTTTCGCCCGGTCGATGCCGCGCCGGGCGCGGCGCTGACGGGCTGGGAATGGCCGCGCGACGATCCGCACCGCGCCGGCGCCGGCGCGGCGCTGCTGACGCAGCTCGTGCGCGATACCCCGGCGCCTTTCACCGGCGTGACGCCGTCCTTCGGCGCAGTGATGCGCTTCCGGTCGCTCAACCAGTGCCAGCAATGCCATGTCCCCGACAAGCCGATGGCCCAGTCCGACCGCGCGGCGCTGCCGCCCTGGCCCACCGATTCCAGCGGACTCTACGTACCCCTAGCGGTGCTGGCGGACCGTGCGCCGCTGTCGACCACGCCGATGTTCAGCGATCCCAACGCGGGCGCGCCGCACATCGCCGCGCGCTGCGGCGACCGGCCGGCGGGTGAGCACATGGGCCGGCGCAGCCGTTGGTTCAGCTGCCCCGATGACACCGTGCCGATCGGCGTGCTCGATGTCGCGGCTGCCCGCGCGGCCGCCGATCCGCATGCCGCGCGGCTCTGCGCGTCGCGACGCTATCTGTTCGATCGCATGGACGCCGAAGGCCGGCGCGCGTTCTCGGCCGCCTTCGCGGCCTGCGGCATCGGCTAGGGGATCTAGGCGCGCTGCGTCCTGTTGTACGGCAGCTTCATCAGCAGGTTCGCCATCATGCAGGTGCCGGTAATGCCCGCCAGCATCAGCCCCGCGCCGACCGCGCCGGACAGGATGAAGAACCAGGGATGCACGGTGAAGCCGAGAACCGTGCCGGACAGCGCCAGACCGCCGGCCACGATTTGCACCTGGCGCATGATCGGCAGCCTGGCGCCCGGATCGGCGGCGAGCGGATAGCCGGACCGCTTCCAAGCGGCGATGCCCCCCGCGAGCTGCGTCACCTCGCCGACGCCTGCCGCCTGCAGACGCCTTGCCGCCTCGGCCGAGCGGGTGCCCGTGGCGCAGTGCAGCACCAGTTTCTTGCCCGTGACAGGGGATAAGGCCGCGGGATCGAACCGCGACAGCGGCATCGACGTCGCGCCGGGGATGCGCTCGCGCGCGTGTTCGTCCGGCTCGCGCACGTCGACCAGCCGCACCTCGCCCCGGTCCAGCGCCGCCTTCAGCCCCGCCGCATCGATGTCGCGCAATCCGTCCGGCATCGTCTGTCCCCGCTTGGTTGATATATTAGGAAAATATAATATACCAACGCATCGGTCCAGCCCTTTGGCTCCACCGGGACCAAGAAAGGCGGTCCGGCCGGTTCACCGCTGAACCGGCCGCGCCTGTCCTTGCCTGGACTTGGGTCGCTACTTGGAAGCTAGAGGACGAAAATCGCGCTGAACGCGGCCGGGATCGACACGGCCACCGCCAGGGCGGCCAGGGAGCCGGTCAGCACGTTGTCGCCGAACACCACCAGAAACCGGCCAAGCACGCTCATTGGCCGTCTCCTCGTCAATTTGGCGCGGCGAACTGCCGCGTCTTCTTCGTATGCGGATCAAGCTGAGGCATTTCCGTGACCGGCGCAGTGATCTGCATCACATGGCAACCGCCTATTTAGGAAAAAGGGCCGCCGCGCCTCGGCGCAGCGGCCCTGCGTTGGCGAATTTGCCCCGGAGCGTCAATTGCTGCCCCGGTCATAGGACGGGTAGGTCTTGTAGCTGTCGGTGTACGGGTCGTAGTAGGCCCCCGGCGGCGGCGCATAGTAGCTGTAGGCCGGCGGCGGCGCGTAATAGGCGGGGGGCGGCGGGGCGTAGTAGGCGGGCGGTGCCACATAGGCCGGCTGCGTCGCCGAATAGGCCAGGATCGAGCCCAGCGCCAGCGCGCCCAGGCCTAGCCCGACATAGGCGCCGGTGTTGCCGCCGTGATGGTGATAACCACCGCGGTAGCCGCCCCGATAGTCCCGGGCCTGCGCCGAGGTCGCGAGGGGAACCGCCAGCAGGGCCGCAATCGCGGTGCCGGCGATCAGTCGCTTGTGCATTGGCTTCATGACTATCTCCTTCTCGGTTCCTCCGGCTTTCGTGGCCGGTTGGATCATTGCGGACGACGACCTTGCCGCCCTGATGTGGCCGAGAATGCGCCGCGGGCCATGAACCCAGGCTGAATGGTAGATGAGGTTGGAATTACAACGATTTAATGCGCCGTTCGGGAACTTGACCTGCATCAACGCAGACGCCGGCGTCGCAGGCCAGACTTAATTTTGTTTCACCGGAGGCGAACATGAAGACATTCATCGCGCTGGTTGCTGCGGCAGGCATCGCAATCGCCGCCCCCGTCGCGGCGCAGACCGCGGCCGATCCGCATGCCGGCCATGGCGGACCGGCCGCCGCGGGCAAGCCCGGCCAGCCCGGGCGCCCGGGCATGGGCCGTCAGGGGATGGGCGGCCAGGGGATGGGCGGCCAGGGGATGGGCGGCATGATGCAGCAGGGTGGTATGCACGGCATGCACATGGTGCCGGCCCGCCACCTGGAGGGGCGGCTCGCCTTCCTGCGCGCCGAGATCGGCATCACCGACGCGCAAGCGCCGGTTTGGAACGGTTTCGCCGATGCGGTGCGCAAGGCCAGCAAGGAGCGGATGGCGGCGATGCCGCCGGTCGGCCAGCAGCCGCCGGCGGAAGCTGGCTGGCTCGCAAACCTCGAACGGCATGAGAAGATGATGGCCGCGCACCTGGAAAGCCTGCGCGCGATCCGCACGGCCGCGCAGCCGCTCTACGCGGCCTTGAGCGACGAGCAGAAGAAGACCGCCGACGAGCTGATGAAGGGACCTATGGGCCCGATGGGTGGTCCGATGGGCGGCATGGGGCGGATGTAGCCAGCCGCCGCCGGACCCGCCGCCAGGCGCGGCGGGCCGGCAGGGCCAGAGGACTTAGGCCGAGCGCAGGTCGACGTTCTTCAGCGGCAGCGAGCGCACCGGCTTGCCGATCGCCGCGTGAATCGCGTTCAGCACCGACGGCGACGCCACGCAGATCGTGGGCTCGCCCACCCCGCCCCAGAAATCGCCGCTCGGCGCCACAACCGTCTCGATCTTGGGGAAGGCCTCCAGCCGCATGATCTCGTAGTTGTCAAAGTTCGATTCGACGACGCGGCCGTCCTTCACCGTGATCTCCTGGTAGAGTGCCGCGCCAAGGCCGAAGGCGACCGATCCTTCCACCTGGGCTGCGATCTGGTCGGGATTGACCGCGTGGCCGCAGTCCACCCCCAGCACCATGCGGTGCACCTTGACCCGTCCGCGGTTGACCGACACCTCGGCCACCGCCGCGCTGTAGCTGCCATAGCCCATGTGCTGGGCGATGCCGCGGAAGACGCCCTGCGGCAGCGGCTTGCCCCATCCGGCCTTCTCGGCGACCGTGTTCAGGATGCCCAGGTGCTTCGGGTACTTGGCCATCAGCGCGCGGCGGAACTCCAGCGGATCCTTGCCGGCCGCCTTCGCCACCTCGTCCATGAAGCATTCCAGGTAAACGGCGTTCTGGTTGGTGTTGACGCCGCGCCACGGGCCCACGGGCACGTGGGTGTTGCGCATCGCGTGCTCGATCAGGAGGTTCGGCACGCTGTAGCCGATCTGGGCCTCGCCCGGCTCGGCCCACATGCCCTGGAACATGCGGCTGTCCATGCCGTTCTGCAGCGCCGCCGGCTGCTGGTAGGCGACGATCGACTGGCCGGACAAGCGGACATGCAGGCCGACCAACGCGCCCTTGTCGTCCAGCCCGGCCGCCAGCCGGCATCGCGTGATCGGCCGGTAGTAGCCGTGCTGCGTGTCCTCCTCGCGCGACCAGATCAGCTTCACCGGCGTGCCCGGCATCTGCTTGGCGATGGCCACCGCCTGGGTCACGTAGTCCTGGCGCCCGCGCCGGCCGAAGCCGCCGCCGGGCGGCATCTTGTAGACCTCGCACTTGTTGAGCGGCAGACCCGACGCCTCCGCCGCGGCGGCCAGCGAGCCTTCGCCGTTCTGCGTCGGCGACCACACCTCGCACTTCTCGGGCGTGTAGAGCGCGGTGCAGTTCATCGGCTCCATCGTGGCGTGATGCAGGAAGGGCGTCGAATAGACCGCCTCGACCTTCTTGGCCGCGCCGGCGATGGCGGCGAGCGCATCGCCGTTCTTGTTGCCGACGAAGACGTTCTTCGCCTCCGGTTCCAGCCCTTCCTTCAGCCGCGCGGCGATGGTCGCGCTCGACTCCTTCGCGTGCGGGCTGTCCTCGTATTGGATCGGCAGGGCGTCGAGCGCCTTCTTCGCCTGCCACCACGTGTCGGCCACCACCGCGACCGTCGTGGCGTTGACCCTGACCAGCCGGCGCACGCCGGGCATCGCCTTGATCTTGGCCTCGTCGTAGCTTTTGATCTCGGAGCCGAAGATCGGCGCGTCCTTGATCGCGGCCGAGACCATGCCCGGCAGCTTCACGTCGACACCGTAGACCTGCTTGCCGGTCAGCTTGTCCGCCGTGTCCAGGCGCTTCAGCGGCTTGCCGGCGATGGTCCAGTCCTTCGGGTCCTTCAGCTTGACGGACTTCGGCGGCTCCAGCTTCGCCGCTGCCGCCGCCACCTTGCCGTAGGTGACGGTGCGGCCGCTGGGCTTGTGCGTGATGATCCCGCCGGCGGCGACGCATTCGCCGGGCTTGGCGCCCCATTGCTGCGCGGCGGCCTGGATCAGCATCTCGCGCGCCGCGGCGCCGCCCTCGCGCACATAGTCGTGCGAGCCGCGGATGCCGCGGCTGCCGCCGGTCGAGAAATCCTTCCACACGCGCTGGCGCGCCAGGCTCTGGCCCGGCGTCGGGTATTCGGTGCGGACCTTCTTCCAGTCGCAGTTCAGCTCCTCGGCGACGAGCTGCGCCAAGCCGGTCAGCGAGCCCTGGCCCATCTCGGTGCGCGCGACGCGGATCGTGACGGTCTCGTCGTTGCCGATCACGACCCAGGCATTGACCTCGGCGCCCTTGGCGGCGGCGATCGGGCGTTGCGAGGGAACGGCGGCCTCCAGCGCGGGGACATGGAACCCCAGCGCCAGCCCCCCGCCCGCGGCGGCGGCGCCCACAAGGACGTTGCGGCGTGAAACCTTGGCGGAACGCGATGAGGCGATCGATGTGCGTGCCATGCTGCGCCCCCTCATGCCTTCTTCTGGCTGTTGGTGGTGACGGCGGCGGTGCCGCCGCTCGCGGCCATGTGCACCGCCGCGCGGATGCGCTGGTAGGTGCCGCAGCGGCAGATATTGGTCATCGCCGTGTCGATGTCGGTGTCGCTCGGCTTGGGCTTTTTCTTCAGGAGCGCGGCGGCCGCCATGATCTGGCCGCTCTGGCAGTAGCCGCATTGCGGCACGTCCACCGCGGCCCAGGCCTTCTGCACGGGATGGCTGCCGTCGCGCGACAGGCCTTCGATCGTCACGATCTTGTCGGTCGGCTTCAGGGTGCTGACCGGGATCGCGCAGGACCGCGCCAACTCGCCGTTGAGGTGCACCGAGCAGGCCCCGCATTGCGCGACGCCGCAGCCGTATTTCGTGCCGGTCAAGCCGACCTGCTCGCGGATCGCCCACAGAAGCGGCGTGTCCGGATCGACCTTCACGTCGAACGCTTTGCCGTTGACGTTCAGCTTGGCCATGGCGCCCCTCCCCAGGCGGTTTCCATGGCGCGCCACGGCGCCCGTTGCGGGCGCCAGCGCGCCACGACACGTGCCAGCAATCCTAGGCTGCGGAGGTGCCGCGCGCTACCCCTGGCCATCGCCGTTTACCCTAAGGCACGACGTTGTGAAGGTCGCGCCGTTGGCCGGGGGGCGCCCGGGTGCATTCGCCGGAGATTGTCCCTAGGATGCGCGCGGCGCGGCCGCCTGGGGTGTCTTTGACGATTGCGGTCGCCGGAGGGGGACATGCGAATCCTGGAAGCCATCGCATCGGGCGTGGTCGCGACCGCGTTTCTCGACATTTGGCAGCGCATCCTGCGCCTTCTGTCCGGCCTGCCGCCCAGCAACTGGGCGTTGGTCGGCCGCTGGTTCATCGGCGCCGCGCGGGGCAGGCTGTTCCACGATTCGATCGCCGCCGAGCCGCCGGCTGCCAACGAGCTGGCGATCGGCTGGATCGGGCACTATGCGACCGGGGTTCTCTACGGCTTCGCCTACCTGGCCTTCCTGCGCTCCGGCCTCGGCATCGAACCTTCGTTGCTGAACGGGCTGGTGTTCGGTGCGTGCAGCGTGGTGGTCCCTTGGTTCTTCTTCATGCCGGCAATGGGCGCGGGCGTGCTGGCCAGCAAGGCCCCGCGGCCGATCGTGCCCTGCCTGCAGGCGCTGGCCTCGCATACCGCCTTCGGCCTCGGCCTCGCGGCCGGAAGCTTCCTCGTCTAGCCCCGGGGGCAGGTCGCCTTCGCCCCCCTGTCGCGCCCGGTGCGCCGCGCGCGCCGGACCGATGTTCCCGCTCGTCGCGGCGCGGCTTACATGGTCTTTTTCGGCGCGGCCTGCAGCACCTCCTTCAGCGCGTCGGCATAGAACTTCGCCATGCCGGTGGTGCCATGGCCGCGCGTCTCGGTGCTGGCCGGGATCAGGTGCAGCCGCGCGCTCTTGATGCGCTTCAGCGCGTTCTCCATCAATCCGGTCTCGGGCGGATTGCGTTCGTCGTCGGCCGCGTTGATGACCAGCACCATGGCCTGGATGCGCTCGAGCCCGGCCGAGGAATTGTAGTCGCGCGAGCTGTCCCACTGGTAGAGAAAGTCGTTGGCGTCGGCGTTCATCGGCGCGGCCAGCCGCTCGTCCAAAAGCTTGTCCGCCTTCTCGCGCGTGGGCGCCATCATCTGGTAGGCCAGCGTGCCGCCGCTGGTCGCGATGCCATAGAACACGTTGGCGGTCTTGAACGCCTTGGGCTGCGTGACGTAGTTGCCGCCCTGCCATTCCGGGTCGTTGCGGATCGAATCGATGATCAGCCGCCGCATCATCCAGTTGCGGCTGGACATCTCGGTGGGCTGCGAAGCCATCGGCGCCAGCACGTCCATGAACTCGGGATGCGCGACGCCCCAGATCCAGGAATGCATGCCGCCCATCGAGTTGCCCATCACCAGCCGCGCGCGCTTGACCCCCAGGCCTTCGGTGACCAGCCGGTATTGTGCCTCGACCATGTCGGCGTAGTTGTAGCGCGGAAACTTCGCCCTCATGCCGTCCGACGGCTTGGACGATTTTCCGTGGCCGATCGCGTCTGGCAGGATGATGTAGTACCTGGTCGCGTCCAGCGGCTGGCCTGGCCCGAACAATTCGCCGGCGAAGGCGGGGGTCAGCATGCTACCGGCCGCGCCGCCGGTGCCGTGCAGCACGATCACCGGCTCGCCGGTGGGCTCGCCCACGGTCGTATACGCCAGCTTCAGTTCGGCGATCACCTCGCCGGTGTGGAACTTGAAGTCGCGCGCCACCCACGCGCCGGTCTTCGGTGTCGGGTAGTCGGCCGCCGACGCCGTGAAGGCCGCAAGCGCCAGCGCGGCGCCGATGGCCACGCGTGAAATTCCATGTCGGATCGACATCCCCTTCCTCCCCCGTTGGCGGCATTCCGTTGCGGCAATCATGCGCCGCCGCGCACGACCCGGCAATGGCGGGATGGACAAGGATCGCAAGCAAGAGTCCGTCAGCCCCGCGAAGGACAGCGGTCGCGCTACATCCCGCTTCGCTGCTTCAGCCGCTTCATCGCCGCCACCACGCCCGAGGACATCCAGCGGCGCGGCAGCAGGCGCGCCCCCAGCGGGGCCATGACCGCGCCCGATCCGATCACCACCGTGCGCCTGCGGCCGAGGGCTTCGAGCCCGGCGCGCGCCACGCGCTCCGGGCTGGCGGCGCCGTGGAACATCCAGGGCTTCATGCCCGAGCGCTCGCCGAACTTGGTCCTGGTGAAGCCGGGGCACAGGGCCACCACGTCGCAGGGCTCGCCCTCGAGGTCGGCGGCCAGCGCCTCGGCATAGTGCAGGTCGAAGGCCTTGCTGGCGGCATAGGTCGCTAGCCGCGACACCGGCAGGAAGGCCGAGATGCTTGACACCACGATCACGCCGGCGCGCCGGTTCGCGGCCTTGGCGCGGCCGAGCATTCCGGGCAGCAACGCGCGCGTCAGGACAACCGGCGTCACCACGTTGACCTCGACCATCGCGCGTTCGTCCTCGGGCCGGACGCGCGGGATCGGGCCGAAGAAGCCCAGCCCCGCGTTGTTGATCAGAAGGTCGATCCCCGCCGCCTCGCCGGCGGCGATCACCGCGTCGCGGCCAGCGTCGGTGCCAAGGTCGGCCGTCACGGTCGCGATCGTGCGGCCGGGCCGGTCGAGCTCGCGGGCAAGCGCGTCGAGCGCGCCCGTGTCGCGCCCGGTCAGCACCAGGTTGGTAACCGCAGGCAGCACGCGCGCGAAGGCGGCGCCGATGCCACTCGACGCGCCGGTGATCAGCGCGCTGCGATGGTCCATGATGGCGACGGAAACGGGATCAGAAGGGCGCGTTGGCCGCCGGGATCGGCGCTGCCGCCGCGACCAGCGCGCAGCCGCACAGCGGGCAGCGCGCGGCGGCGCGGATCGCTTGCGTCTCCTCGGCCGTCAGCGTCCGGCCGGCGAGCGACGCGTCGATCTCGGCCAGGAGCTGCGCGTGGTTTGCCGGCGCCTCGCAGGCCAGGCGATAAGCCCGCGCGGTCGGCACGTTCATTTCCTGCAGCTGGAAAGCGCCGGCGGCGTGCAACGTCGCAGTGCCCGTCGCGGCGAAAACGCCCAGACCCAGGAAGCGGCGGCGGTCGATGTTCATGCAGGCATGCTAGAAGCCCGTTCGGATCCCGTCAATCCGCCGGCCGCCGCCGCTACCATCGGCTTTGGCCGGGGTCCAGCGCGGCAAACGCCTCGATGGCGTGGCGGCGCACGCCGCTTTTGGGCTCGGCCGGGGCATGGACGCGCTCGTCGATGCTCATCAGGCGGTCGCGCTCCTCGAGCGAGGCAAGGGTCGGCCCCAGGCTGGGCCGCGGTCGCGGTGCGAGGACTATTCCTTCTTCAATCGCCCGCCGAAGATGCAGTAGCCTTTCATGTCGAACCGCGCGCCGTCCGGGGTGATCTGGCCCTTCACGTTCATGATGCTGGCCTGCAAATCGACCTTGCCCCCGAACGTGCCGTCCGCCGCCAGGGGGAACTCGAAATTCCGCACCACGCGCCCGACCTGCAGCCAGTCGCCCCAGACCTTGCCGTTCTCGACGTAGACGTTGAGGTCCAGCGTGTAGCCCGGACATTTCGAACTGCCCGGCACGTTTTCGCCCTGGCCGTGCCAGGTATATTTGACCGGCTGGGCCTGCGCGGCGTCGGGACCGATGGCCAGGATCGCGACGGCCGCCATCGTGCAGCGCCTTGCGATCGTCCTGCGATGATTTGTCATTGCCGGGTTCTCCCTGCGTTCATGCGGGATTGAGCCAGGTTTCGGAAAAGGCCAGAAAGGCGGTGCGCCCGGTGTCGCGGCCGAAGAACGGGCGCGCGAAAACGCCGCCGGGCATCTTCTTGTTGTCCACCACCAGGCTCGCCGCGCCGGCATTGATGAACAGGCTGTACATCTGATGCCGGCCGGTGGCGGACTGCGCGGGCGGCACGTCGACGCAGACCGGCTCGCCAAGTTCGCTCCAGCTCATCTCGACTTTGTGGCCGCCGCCACTGATCGACTCGACCCAGCTCGAACGCACGTCGCCCCGCGTCTCGGCCTTGTCGAGCTTCAGGTAGGCGAGCGACTTGACGGCGGGCTTGTCCTTGAAGGCGCCGAAATGCGACAGGAAATCGCTGACCAGCCAGCGCGCCAACTTGTCGTTGTCGCTCAGCACGAAATTGCCGGCATCGGCGCCGGCGGCCTTGTCGGGCGCGGCGCAGACCACCACCGCCTTGCCCGGCCCGTGGGGCGACAGCACCACGCGGAAGAACGACGCAAGGGCGGTGAACTTTCCTTCTGCGCTCTCCCTCAGGTAGATGCCTGGATTCTCGCCCGACCACGAGACGCGGTTGGGACTGAACGGCGAGGCGATCGTGTTCATGCTGCTGCTCCCGCGGCCAATACCGGTTCCCTCTCCGCGCGATCTTGCCGGGGTGGGGCGCGGCCGGCAAGCGTTCCGGCGCAATGCAACGGAATGCGCGCTGGCGCGTTGATGGTGCCGGCGCAGCGGGGGGAAATCGATCGATGCGGGCTACCCTGATCCACAATCCCGGCGCGGGCGAGGGACGAGCCTTGCGCGCCTCGCTGCTACGTCTGCTACGCCGGGCGGGATATGACGTCACCTACCTGTCCACCAAGGACAAGGACTATGCCCAGGCGGTGGCGGGCGCCGAAGGCCTGGTGGTGGCCGCGGGCGGCGATGGCACGGTGCGGCGCGTGGCGATCGCGCTGGCCGGCGGCAAGGCGGTGATGGCGGTGCTGCCGATGGGCACGGCCAACAACCTGGCGCGCGCGCTGGGGCTGACCGGCTCGCACGCGCGCATGGCGGAAACATGGAAAGACGCGCGGCCGCGGCGGTTCGACATCGGGCGGGTCGTCCTGCCATGGGAGGAGTCGCATTTCGTCGAATCGGTCGGGCTCGGCTGGTTTTCCGACACCATGGCGCGGCTCGACAAGCGCGCTGCCGCCGAGATTGAGGCGATCGCGGCGCGGAACCAGCGCCTCAGCCGCGCGCGCCTGCATTTCATCAAGGCGATCCGGCGCGCCCGCCCGTTCGAGGCCGTCGTGACGGTCGACCGGCGCCGGATCGCCGGCCGCTTCCTCGCCGTCGAGGCGATGAACATCTGCTCGCTCGGCCCCAATCTGATGCTGGCGCCCGCAGCGGATTCGGCCGATGGCAAGCTCGACGTAGTGCTGGTGCGCGCCGACGAGCGCGAGCGGCTCGACGACTACCTGCGCCGGCGCATCGAGCACGAACCCGATCCGCCGGCGCTGACCATCGTGCGCGGCCGGCGCGTGCGGATCGAGGCCGAGGCGCGCCGCCCGCATGTCGACGACAAGCCGGGGCCGCGCAAATCCGTCCGCCTCGGCGGGCTGGTCGATGGCGCGGCAATGGCGATCGACATCGGCGTCCGGCGCGGGGCCGTCACGATTCTGGCGCCGGACTAGTGTCCCGATTGCGAAGTTCGTCCGTGCTTGCGACGCACGCCGTACGAACTTCGGAATCGAAAAGGACACGAGCAACTATTTGAGTCTAGTGCCCTGAACGCGAACCGGGACACTGGCCGCGCGCAATTGCCGCCGGCGCCGCCCTTCGCTTAAGCTGTCGCAAAGCTCGGGCGTGGAGGGGGCGATGGATTTGCCAAGCAGACAGCCGGGCCGGGTGCAGCCGCTCGCCTTCGACATCGCGTCGCGGATCGCCGCAATCGACCGCGCGAAGCTGCGCGCCTATCGCCTGGCGCGGCTCAGGGCCGAACTCGCCCGCAACGACCTGATGGGCTGTCTGCTCGCCGATCCGATCAACATCCGCTACGCCACCGATAGCCGCGTCTTCCAGGTCTGGACCATGCATGCGCCCGGCCGGTGGGTCTTCGTGCCGACCGAGGGTCCGGTGATCCTGTTCGAGTTCTCCAGCACGAAGCATGTCCATGGCCGGCTGGAAACGGTCGACGAGATACGTTCCGCCACGCCCTGGTTCTATTTCCTGGCCGGGCCGCGCTGGGAGGAGAAGGCGGCGATCTGGGCCGACGAGGTCGCCGGCCTGGTCGCCAAGCATGGCGGGCGCAACCGGCGCCTGGCGGTCGACCGGCTGGAGCCGGCTGGCGCCTTTCTCCTGCGGGATCGCGGAGTCCAGATCTGCGACGCGCAAGGGCCGATCGAGCTGGCGCGCGCCATCAAGTCGCCGGAGGAGATCGCGGCGCTGCGCCTGTCGATGGATGTGTGCGACGCCGGCATCGCCCGGATGCGCGCGGCGCTCGAGCCGGGCATCACCGAGAACCAGCTCTGGGCCGTGCTGAACGAGGTCAACGTCGCCCATGACGGCGAATGGATCGAGTGCCGCCTCTTGAGCTCGGGTGAGCGCACCAATCCCTGGTTCCAGGAAAGCACCAACCGCGTGATCGAGCCCGGCGACATGGTCGCGTTCGACACCGACATGGTGGGGCCGCTCGGCTACCTCGCCGACGTGTCGCGCAGCTGGGTCTGCCCGGGGCGCAAGCCCACGGACGAGCAGCGCCGCCTCTACGCGCTGGCCGAGGAGCAGGTGCGCTACAACATGAACCTGTTGAAGCCGGGCCTAGGCTTCCGCGAGTTCGGCGAGATCTGCTGGAAGGTGCCCGACGCCTATGTACCCAACCGCTACATGATGATGATCCACGGCGCCGGCATGGTGGACGAATATCCCAGCATCGCCTATGCCGCCGATTTCAAGGAATGGGGCTATGACGGGCATTTCGCCGAGAACATGGTGGTGTGCGTGGAGAGCTTCATCGGCGCGGTCGGGGCCAAGGAAGGCGTCAAGCTGGAGCAGCAGGTG
>JADLEG010000086.1 GCA_020846275.1 Alphaproteobacteria bacterium | reverse complement strand
CGGCCGCATCGTCCACCTGGCGCGCGATCATGCTCTGCAGGATCGACGTGTTGTCGGACGGCGCCCCGCCGCCGGCATTGTCGGCGGGATCGGCCATCACCACGGGATGCACGTTCGATTCCGACGCGACGGTGATGCCTTCCTCCACGCCGTAGTAGTCGGGCATGGTCTTGCCGCGCATCGACACGAACTCCTCGCCGATCGCGGTCGCCAGCGCGTCGCCCTTCTTCTTGTCCTTGTCCATCACCACCAGGATGCGGCCGCCGAGCTCGGCCACGTCGGCATAGGGAAAGCAATGGCCGATCGAGATCGACAGGATACCGTCCTTGCCCTCCATCGCCTTCATCTTGTCGACGAAGCGGCGCATCAGCGGCAGGGTCGTGGGGTAGGAGCTGATCTGCCGGCAATCGTACATCGACATCACCGGCTTGGCCTCGCCGCGCAGCGTCTTCAGCACGATGTCCAGCACGTCCTCGGCCCGTTCGACCACGTCGGTATGCGGGAACTCCTTGTAGAGCACGATCACGTCGGACAGCTTGACCCGCTTCAAGGTCAGGTGGCAGTGCGGGTCCAGCTCGACCCCGATCACCGTCTTGGGACCGACCAGCGCGCGCACCCGCTCGATGATGTCGCCCTCCACGTCGTCGTAGCCGTGCGCGACCATCGCCCCGTGCAGGCCCAAGAGAACGCCGTCCACCGGCAGCGCGGCCTTGAGCTGGCCCAGGATCTCCTCGCGCATGAACTCGTAGTCCTTGCGGTTGGTGGTGCCGGCGGGGCTGGCGGCGAAGCAGCTTCCCTCGATCAGGGTGAAGCCTTCCGCCTTGGCCCGCCGGCGCGCCACCCACAGCGGCGCCGTGCACATCAGCGGCGTGTCGTCCGGATGCTCGCCCGGGCGCAGGAACACGCCGTCCTTGTAGCCCTGGAGGCTCGTCGGCAGCGGCGAGAACGTGTTGGTCTCCGTGGCGATGGTCGCGGCGAAAAGTCGCATGAATCGAACCTCCGGCTGATGCCGGCGCATTAGAGCGTGTTGTCGCGCGGCTTGACAAGCCGCGGGCGGACGAACGGGACTTTCCTTGCGGCGCGGGCGCGCTAGGCTGTCGGCAACCAGACCAATCCGCGATCGGGGAGGATCCATGGGCCAGGCCGGCGGAGAACCGGAGTTCGACTACATCGTCGTCGGTGCGGGCTCGGCCGGCTGCGTGCTGGCGGGTCGGCTGACGGAATCGGGCCGGCATCGCGTGCTGCTGCTGGAAGCCGGGCCACGGGACCGCAATCCCTGGGTCCACATTCCGCTGGGCTATGCGCGGCTGTTCAAGAACACGCGGCTCAACTGGATGTACCAGTCGGAGCCCGAGCCCGAGCTGAACGGCCGCCAGGTCTACCAGCCGCGCGGCAAGGTGCTGGGCGGGTCCAGCTCGATCAACGGCCTGCTCTACCTGCGCGGCCAGAAGGAGGATTTCGACCATTGGCGCCAGCTCGGCAATGCCGGCTGGGGCTTCGACGACGTGCTGCCCTATTTCCGCAAATCCGAGCACCAGCAGCACGGCGCCGACGAATTCCACGGCACGGGCGGGCCGCTCGCCGTCTCCGACCCGACCGAGCCGCATCCCCTGTGCGAGGCGTTCATCCAGGCGGCGGGGCAGGCCGGCATCCCGCGCAACGACGACTTCAACGGCGCGACCCAGGAAGGCGCGGGCTACTTCCAGATGACGGCCCGCAACGGCCTGCGCTGCAGCGCGGCCGTCGCCTTCCTGCGCCCGGCGCGCAACCGGCGGAACCTGACCGTGGCGACCGGGGCGCTCGCCGCGCGCCTGCTCTTCGAGGGAACCCGCGCGGTCGGCGTCGAGTACCGCCGCAACGGGGCGGTGCATACGGCACGCGCGGGCCGGGAGATCCTGGTGGCCGGCGGCGCCTACAATTCGCCGCAGCTCCTGCAGCTCTCCGGGGTCGGCCCGGCGGAATTGCTGCGCCAGCATGGAATTCCCGTGGTGGCCGACATGCCCGGCGTCGGCTACGACCTGCAGGACCATCCGCAGGTCCGCATGATCTTCAAGTGCAAGCAGAAGGTCACGCTCAACGACACCATGCAGAGCTGGTTCCGCACCGGGGTGATGGGCGCGCGGCTGCTGCTGCAGCGCAAGGGCATGCTGACGGTCAGCGCGGGCTATGCCGGCGCGTTCTTTCGCACCGATCCGCGCCTGGCGACTCCCGACGTGCAGGTGCATTTCATCAATTTCAGCACCACCAAGATGGGCGACCAGCTGCACCCGTTCTCGGGCTTCATGGCATCGATCTGCGTGCTGCGGCCCGAAAGCCGCGGCTCGGTCACCATCAAGAGCGCCGATCCCGCCGCCCCGCCGGCGATCCGGCTCAACTACATGTCGGCCGAAAGCGACCGCCGGTCGATGATCGAAGGCCTGAAGCGGTTGCGCCGCGTGATGCAGGCGCCGGCGATGGCGCCGTTCCTGGACGAGGAATACGATCCCGGCGCTCGCGTCGCATCGGATGCCGACTGGCTCGGCTACGTCCGCGAGCGGACCAGCACGATCTTCCATCCCTCCTGCACCTGCCGCATGGGCAGCGACGCGACCGCGGTGGTCGACCAGCAATTGCGGGTCCGCGGCCTTCAAGGCCTGCGCGTGGTCGATGCATCGGTCATGCCTTCGCTGGTCTCGGGCAATACCAATGCGCCCGTGATCATGATCGCGGAAAAGGCGTCGGACCTGGTGCTGGCCGACGCGCGCTGAGCGGATCATCGGTCCGGGGAATTCACTGGATCGGAATTCCTGATCTAGAACGGCGGAAAAACATTCTTTTCGGATGCCGCGCCGGCGCGTAGCATCGTTCCAAGCAATCAATTTCCACGGCCAATGCCGTACGGGGGAGTGACATGAGATCACGCAATCCTGCCGCCCTTGCGCCCGTCGCGCTTGCCGTCGGCGCGCTGCTGCTCGGCGCCGGCGCCGCCCAGGCGCAGAACAAGCAGGTCTATTTCCTAAGCTGGGGCGGCACCATCCAGACCATGCTGGAGAAGGAAGGCTGGGCCGACCAGTTCGCCAAGGACACCGGCTATACGGTCACGCTGGTCCCGAAAGCCACGTCGGGCGAGATCATCGCCACGGCCGTGGCGCAGAAGGACAAGCCCCAGGTCGACGTGGTGATGTGCGATCTGATCGCGTTCCTGCAGGGCACCGACCAGGGCATCTTCGCCAAGATCGATCCCGCCAAGGTCGCCAACATGGCGAAGATGGCCGAGATGGCGAAGTTGCCGGACGGCACCGGCGTTTATACCTATGCCGACATCCTGTCGATCATCTACCACGAAGGCATGTTCAAGAAGAAAGGCTGGGCCCCGCCCACGACCTGGGCCGACCTGCTACGGCCCGAATTCAAGGGCGCCGTGATCATCCCGCCCGTGAACAACACCTACGGCCTCTACACGCTGGTCGAGTTCGCGCGGATGAACGGCGGCAGCGAGGACAACATCGACCCCGGCTTCGCGGCCCTGAAGAAGGCGGCGCCGAACGTGGTCGACTGGACCACGACCTTCGCCAAGATCGGCACGCTGATGGAAAGCGAGACGGCGGCGATCGCCGTGTTCGGCAACGCCTCGGGCTGGGAAATCAAGGGCAAGGGCATCCCGGTCAACGTCGTGATCCCGAAGCCGGCCTACGTGAGCCCCACGGTGGCCGGGATCATGAAGGGCAGCCCCAATCCGGCCGGCGCCGACGCGCTCTTGAACTGGCTGATCGGCGAGAAGGTGCTGACCTATCGCGCCGAGCGTTTCGGCAACACGCCGATGAACAAGGACGTCAAGGTCAGCGACCAGGCCAAGGAGCGCGTGCTGATCGGCGACCAGCTCAACAACTTGGCCAAGCTCGACTATGCCAAGGCGCTGGCGCACCGGGCGGACTGGAACGCGCGGTTCGAGCGCGAGGTCGCAACGATCAAGTAGCAGGCCGGTCCGGTCGCGCCCGCTGGGCGGTGACGCCGCATGGCGCTGGAACTGAAATCGCTGGTCAAGCGCTTCGGCGCGGTCAAGGCGGTCGACGACGTGTCGCTGACCGTCGGCGACGGCGCGTTCTTCTCGCTGCTCGGGCCCTCGGGTTGCGGCAAGACGACCCTGCTGCGCACGATCGCCGGCATCCTGCAGCCCGACTCCGGCACCATCGCGCTGGACGGGCGCGACATTACCGCCGTGCCGGTGCACGCGCGCAACGCCGCGCTGGTGTTCCAGAGCTACGCCCTGTTCCCGCACCTCACCGTGTTCGAGAACGTGGCCTTCGGCCTGCGCATGCGGCGCGAGAAGGAGGCGGCGATCCGCACGCGCGTCGGCGAGGCGCTCGATCTGGTGCGCCTGGCGGGATTCGGCGAGCGCTATCCCGGCCAGATCTCTGGCGGGCAGCAGCAGCGGGTGGCGCTGGCCCGCGCGCTGGTGGTGCGCCCGGCGCTGCTGCTGCTGGACGAGCCGCTCAGCAACCTGGATGCCCGGCTGCGCGAGGAGATGCGCACGGAAATCCGGCGCATCCAGCGCGCGGTCGGCATCACCACCATCCTGGTCACGCACGACATCCAGGAGGCGTTCGCGCTGTCCGACCGCATCGCAGTGATGAACCACGGCCGGACCGAGCAGATCGGCGCGCCGGCCGACATCTACCTGAGGCCCGCTACGCGCTTCGTCGCGGAGTTCGCCGGCCAGGTGAACCATTTCGCGGTAACGGTCGAGCGCGTCGAGGCCGCCCAGGCGACGGTCGCCACTGCCGGCGGCCATCGCTTCCGGATCGCGCTCGGCGAGGCGCGACCGGCGCCGGGCAGCGAATTGCACGTCATGCTGCGGCCCGAGCGCGTGCGCGTCGGCGCGGCGGATTGCGACAACCGCTTTGCCGCCGAGATCGAGGACGTGACCTATCTCGGCGGGCTCACCGTCTATCGCCTGCGGCTGGGCCGGGACCGCCTGCTGGCCCAGGCGCAGAACCTCGGCGCGGCGGCGCTTGCCGTGGGCGACGCGGTCGACATCGGCTGGCAAGCCGAGGACGGGGTGTGCCTTGCCGGCGCGTGAGCCCCGTCGCGCCGTGTCCATCTGGGCGCGCTGGGCGCCGGCGGTGTTCGTGCTGCCGCTCAGCCTGGTCCTGGCGCTGGTCTTCCTGTGGCCGCTGTTCGACAGCGCGATCAACAGCCTGCATCCCTTCAGCCGCGCCGGGATCGACCGCGCGACCTGGACGCTGGCGAACTACACGAAGCTGTTCGACGCCTATTACATCGGCATCCTGTGGCGGACCATCCATGTCAGCCTGATCGTGACCGGAGTGACGGCGTGCCTGGCCTACCCGGTCGCGATCTACATCATCGCCCTGAGGCCGCGCGCGCAGGCGCTGTTTCTCTTGATCTACATGACCCCGTGGCTGGTGAACGTCGTCGTAAAGGCGTTCGGCTGGTCGCTGCTGCTGAGTTCCAACGGCGTCATCAACCAGGCCCTGAAGGCGCTGGGCATCATCGACACGCCGCTCCGGCTGATGCTGAACGAGACCGGCATCGCCATCGGCTTGATCCACGGGCATTTCATCTTCGTGCTGCTGCCGCTGTGGGCGGCGCTGGGCGGGCTCGACCCGAACCTGCGCTGGGCGGCGGCCAACCTGGGCGCGCGGCCCTGGAGCATCTTCCGCCGCGTGACCCTTCCCTTGACCCTGCCGGCGCTGGTGGCGGGGCTGATCATCAACTTCACGATGAACATGACGGCCTTCGCGACGCCGGCTCTGCTGGGCGGGGCGCGGGCGCGCGTCGCGTCCTACCTCGCCTACGAGGTCAACCTGGTCGAGCTCAACTGGCCGCTCGGCTCGGCGATGGCGGTGGGGCTGCTCGCCGTGTCGCTGGCCCTGGTCTTCCTGTCGCAGCGCGCCACCGCGGCGGGCAAGCGCCGCG
>JADLEG010000085.1 GCA_020846275.1 Alphaproteobacteria bacterium | reverse complement strand
GCGAATTGCGCCAGCTCGTGCAGGAAGGCAACGCGCTGCTCTATGCCTTCGTGTTCGCGATCGTGATCATCTACCTGGTGCTGGCCGCCCAGTTCGAGAGCTTCCGCGATCCGCTGATCATCCTGGTTTCGGTGCCGATGTCGATCTGCGGCGCGTTGATCCCGCTCAACCTGGGCCTGGCCACGATCAACATCTACACGCAGATCGGCCTCGTCACCCTGATCGGGCTGATCAGCAAGCACGGCATTCTGATGGTCGAATTCGCCAACAAGCTGCAGGCGGAGGAGGGGCTGGACCGCGCCGCGGCGATCCGGAAGGCCGCGGGCATCCGCCTGCGCCCGATCCTGATGACGACGGCGGCGATGGTCGTGGGCGTGTTGCCCTTGATGGTCGCGACCGGCGCCGGCGCCGCCAGCCGGCACAACATCGGCCTGGTGATCGCGACCGGCATGACGATCGGGACGCTGTTCACCCTGTTTGTCGTCCCGACGGTCTACACCTATGTCGCACGCCAGCGCTCGGCCCGCTCGCCGCAACCCGCGTTGGGGGCCGAACCAAAGCCGATGCCGGCGGAGTAGGAAGCAGAAACGTCGGTACCGCGCCGGCGGACGGACGCGTCCTTCGGATAAATCACCTAGGCGATGCTACGCAGGCGCGATCAGGCGTCGCGGCGGCGCAGCCGGATCGACATGTGCACGAGCTGCGCGAAGCTCGATGCCTCCATCTTCTGCATGATGTTGGCACGGTAGTGCTCGACGGTGCGCGCGCTGATGCCGAGCTTTTCCGCGACGGCGTTGTTGGCCAGACCGTCGACTATCAGGTCCATCACTTCCGCCTCGCGGCCGGTCAGGCGGTCGCGGCGCTCGACCAGATGGGTCTGCTGCTCCCCGGCCTGGCGCTCCAGCCGATCGCGATCGATTGCCAGCGTGATGCTGTTGACCAGCGCGGCGTCGTCGATCGGCTTCTCAAGAAAATCCAGGGCGCCGGTCTTCAGTGCGTCCACGGCCATCGGCACATCGCCGTGGCCGGTGATGATGATGACCGGTAAGGGGATGTTTCTCTTGGCCAATTCGCGCTGAAGATCGATCCCCGTCATGCCCGGCATGCGCACGTCGGCGACCAGGCAGCCCGGGCGCGACCGGTCGACCTGTTCCAGGAATTCGGCGCCCGATCCAAAGGCCTCGACGGAGAACCCGTAGGTGCTCAACAGCGCCTGCAGGGAGTCCCGCACGGCCGGCTCATCGTCCACGACGAAGACAGTCGGTTGGCTTGTCATGTGTCAATACTGTCACTACCGACCGGCAAGGTGAAGCGAAAATCGCTGCCCTCCGGACCGGTCGATTCCAGCCACAACCGGCCGCCATGGGCCTGGATGATGCCACGGCAGATCGAGAGCCCGAGCCCCAGGCCGTCGGATTTCGTCGTGGTGAACGAAGCGAACAGGTTGGGCTGGACTTCTGGCGGGACGCCGGGCCCGAAATCGCGCACCGACAGCTCGACTCCCGTGCCGCCGTCGATGGGCGTGATGCGCACTTCGATCCGCCGCCGTCCAAGCGGGTCCGGCTGCACGGCTTCGAACGCGTTGCGCAGCAGGTTCATCAGCACCTGCATGATCCGAATTCGCTCCGCGACGACGATCGGCGCGCCGTGCTGCTGGGTGATCGCGACGTTGACCTGGTCGGGATTGCCCTGGGACCGCACCAGCGCCAGGGCCTGGTGGGCAAGCTCGCCGAGGTCGACCGGCTCGCGCGTCACGGCGCGGCGCCGGACCATGTCGCGCAGGTTGCGCACGATCGCGCCGGCCAGGTCGACCTGGGCAACGGCGTTGGCGATGGCGTCGAGCGCCTTGCGCCGCTCCTCGGGCGGCGGCTCGGTGGAATCGAGCATGCGTTGCGCGGTGCGGACATAGGCGCGCGTGGCGGTCATGGGCTGGTTCAATTCGTGCGCCAGCATCGACGCCATCTCCCCCAGCGCGCTGATGCGCGACAGGTGCTCAAGCTCGCTCTGGCGCTCGCGCAGAAGCTGCTCGAATTCCCGCGTGGCGCGCTCGGCTCGCGCGCGGTCCGACACCACCGCGCCCGTCAGCAGGCCGGTCACCGTTAGCGACAGCATCAGAAGCTGGAAATCCGTGACCTCGGCCGAGCCGAAGCCGCGGCTCTGCACCAGGACGATCATGCCGACCTGGGTCAGCAGCAGCGAAAGGCAGGCGCCGTCGAGCCCGCGCCGCACCGCGATAGCGACCACCGGCAGGAACAGCAGGTAGAAGACCTTGTACTCGTCGCTGCCTTCCCAGCCGAACACGATCCACACGAAGGCGGCGATCGCGATGGCCGCCGCCGTCCCTTCGATGGCCAGCCGGGTCGGCGGACTGCCCCAGGCGGGCAGGCGCCAAGTCCGCGCCCTGAGCACGGTCGGCGTCACGACGGCGATGCCGATCACGTCGCCGACCCACTGGCGCAAGGAAATTGCCAGGAAGTCCTCGGGCATGACGAGCTTCGCCACCATGAGCTGGCCGACATTCGCAAGGGCGAGGAGGGCCGCGGCCGCCGCGCTGACGCCGAGCAGCAGGACGAGATCGCGTAGATGCTCGATGCGCGGATCCAGCGCGCCCCGGCGCAGCAGCGCGGCAGCGGCTGCCGCGTAACCGCCCGCGATCAGGCCGGCCGACAGCAGGCGCGCAAGGGGAACGCCCGGCAGCGGACGCACGATGAAATCGGTCGTCACGATCGCCAGGAACAAATGCAAGCCGCGGCTGGGCCCGTGCAGGATCAGCCAGGACAGCGCCACCCCGACCGATGGGTTCCACGGCGTGATGCCGATCGTGCCGGCGTCGCTGATCGACGACGCCCAATCGACCGCGACATAGGCGGCGAAGAAAGCGAGGTCGGCGCCCAGCTTCATGCCGGCATCGCCGGCTCAATTCGCGGGCGAGACGCGCCAATCATAGGGAGACTCGAGCATCGCCATTTCCTGCGCGTCGAGGGCCAGCTCGACCGCCTTGGCCGCGTCGTCCAGGTATTCGAGCCTGGTCGCGCCGATAATCGGTGCGGCCGTCACGGGCTTCGCCAGCATCCACGCCAGCGCGACCTGACTGGGCGTGGCGCCGCGCCTGGCCGCGATCTGTTTTGCGTTGTCGACGATCGCGTAGTCGCTGTCGCGATAGATCAGGGTCTGGGCGTGATCGTCCTTCTGCGCGCGCTCGGTCGCGCCGCCCCCGCCGCGCGGCCGCGATCCCGACAGGAAGCCGCGCGCAAGCGGGCTATAGGGGATCAGCCCCACGCCCGCCTCCAGGCAGAGCGGAATCATCTCGCGCTCCTCCTCGCGCTGGATCATGTTGTAGAGGTTCTGCATGGCGATCGGCCGGGCATAGCCCTTCAGTTCCGCCAGCATCACCATCTGCGCGAACTTGTAGGCGGGCATCGTGGAGCCGCCGACGTAGCGCACCTTGCCCGACCGCACCATGTCGGTCAGCGTCGCCATGAATTCGTCGATCGGGGTGGCCTTGTCCAGGCGGTGGACCTGGTAGACGTCGATATAGTCCGTGCGCAAGCGCTTGAGCTGCGCGTCGAGCGTGGCGACCATATGCTTGCGGCCCAGGCCGACGTCGTTCGGCCGGTCGCTCATCTTCAGCCCGACCTTGGTCGAGATGACGATGTCCTCGCGCTTGACCTGGCTGACCAGGCATTCGCCGATGATGGTCTCGCTTTCGCCCTGGTTGTAGGCGTCGGCCGTGTCGAAAAAGTTGATGCCCAGATCGAGCGCGCGCTTGAAGAACGGCCGGCTTTCCTCGAGCCCGAAGGCGGCCCAGGCGCGGCGGCCCTTGGCGCCCCAGGAGTTGCCGCCGACGCAGATCCGGCTGACCATCAGGCCGCTGCGGCCCAGCGGTGCATACTTCATTCGATTGGCGCTCCCCGTCCGGTTCTGTAGGGTTGAGCCGCGACTATGGCATGGACGGACGGGGGAAGGGGAGAGCGATGCTGGACGCGGACGGGCGCGTGGTGATGGTCAGCGGCGCCAATCGCGGGATCGGCCTGGCGGTCGCGCGGTGCCTGCTGGCGAAGGGCTACAGCCTCAGCCTGGGCGCGCGCGACCAGGCGGCGCTGGCCAAGGCAACGCAGGGCTTCGCGCCCGAGCGGGTCTTGCGCCATGCCTATGACGCGACGGACGCGCGATCGAACGAGGCGTGGGTCGCCGCGACCCTGGCGCGGTTCGGGCGGATCGACGGGCTGGTGAACAATGCCGGCATCGGCCCGGCGGCGCGGATCGAGGACGCCGACGATGCCAATCTCGATGCGATGTGGGCCGTCAACGTCAAGGCGCCGATGCGCATGATCCGGCTGGCCTTGCCGCATCTGCGCAAGAGCGGGACGGGGCGGATCGTCAATGTCTCCTCGCTGTCGGGCAAGCGCGTCCGCAACGACAATGCCGGCTATTCGATGTCCAAGTTCGCCCTGATGGCGCTGACCCACACCGCGCGCCAGATCGCGTGGAACGACGGCGTGCGCGTCACCGCGGTGTGCCCGAGCTTCGTGGCGACCGACATGACCGCTGGCGTCACCAAGGTGACCCGGGCCGAGATGATCGACCCGGGCGACCTGGCCGAGATCGTGGCCCTGGCGCTGGCGCTGCCGAACACGGCGGCGATCGCCGAGCTGCTGGTCAATTGCCGGCTGGAGGACACGCTTTGACGGGCGGCCGATGAGCGTCAAGCTCGATGCCGATGTCGCGATCATCGGCGGCGGCACGGCGGGCTGCTCCGCGGCGCTGCACCTGCGTGGGCGGGGCGCCACGGTCGCGCTGCTCGAGGCGCGGCTGTGCGGCAGCCAGGCCAGCGGCGTCAACTACGGCGGCGTGCGCCGCCAGGGCCGCGCCTTCGTCGAACTGCCGCTGGCTTCGCGCTCGCGCGCCGTGTGGGAGCGCCTGCCGGCCCTGATCGGGCATGACGGAGAATTCGCGGTCAGCGGGCATTTGAAGCTGGCGCGCGACGAGGCCGAGATGGCGGAGCTCGAGGCCTGGGTCGCCGGCGCGCGCGACTATGGCGTCGCCGGCGAACTGTTCGGCCGCAACGCGATCCGGGCGCGCTATCCCTGGCTTGGCCCGAAGATCATCGGGGCTTCGCTGGTGGCCGACGACGGTCACGCCAATCCGCGGCTGGTCGCGCCGCACTTCGCGCGCGCCGCGCGTCGCGCCGGGGCCGATATCCGCGAGGGCACGAAGGTCGTCGGTATCGGCCGCGACGCTGCCGGCTTCGCGGTGGAGACGAACACGGGGCTGTCGGTCCGCGCCCGGACCTTGATCAACGTCGCCGGCGCCTGGGGCCACGAGATCGCGGCGATGTTCGGCGAGCACGCGCCGGAGGAGCTGATGACGCCCAACCTCTGCGTAACCGAGCCGTTGCCGCTCGCGGTCGAGCACAACCTGGGCGTCGTGGGCGGCAACGTCTATATCCGCCAGATTTCGCGTGGGAATGTCGTCTTCGGCGGCGGTTCCGGCATGGGCGATTCCGGCCAGGTCCGCGCCCGGCCGCTGCCGCCCAGCACGGCCGCCGCCATCGCCCGCGCGGTGGAAGCGGTGCCGGCGCTGCGCGGGGCGCGGCTGATTCGCACCTGGTCGGGCCTGGAGGGCGCCATGCCCGACGGCATCCCGGTGATCGGCCCCAGTCGCACGACGCCGGGCCTTGTCCACGCCTTCGGGTTTTCCGGCCATGGCTTCCAGCTCGGACCGGGGATGGGGGAAATACTGGCGGAACTGGCGCTGGATGGCCGGACCGCGACGCCGATCGAGGCGTTTTCGATCAATCGCTTCGCGGCCGTCGATGCTGCGGCGCATTAGCCCTTGCGCCGGAACGCCAAATCCGGCCACCATCGCCTCACGGACGGGCGGCGCCAGCCGCCCCGGGGGAAAGAACAGGGGAGAGCTGCAATGTCGAAACGGATCGTGACCGCGGCGCTGCTGGCCGGCGCGGCGACCTTGGCTCTTGGGTCGTTCGCGGGCCAAGCCTGGGCGGAGAAGAAGGTGCTGAACTACGGCATGGCGACCAAGGATGTCGGCCGGCTGGATCCGCACATGACCGCCACGACGCCGGACAAGGCGCTGTTGCAGATGATCTTCAGCGGCCTGGTGCGGTTCAAGCCTGGCACGATCAGCCCGGAATTGATCGAGCCCGACCTGGCCGAGAAATGGACCTCGTCGGCGGACGGCAAGGAATGGACATTCAACCTGCGCAAGGGCGTGAAGTGCCATGACGGCAACGAGTTCACCTCGGCCGACGTGGTCTACTCGCTGAAGCGGGCGGCCGACAGCAAGACCTCGCAATTCGCCAGCGACTATAAGGATTTCGACAAGGTGGAGGCGCCGGACGCCTCGACCGTCAAAGTCACGCTGAAGAACCCGATTCCCAGCCTGCTCGGCATGGTCGCCAACCTGCATGGCGGCAACATGGTGTGCATGAAGGCCGCCGAAGCCGCTGGCGAGAACTTCAAGCTGAAGCCGATCGGCACCGGTCCGTTCGTGTTCAAGGAATACAAGCCGCAGCAATCGGTGACCCTGGTCGCGAATCCGGACTATTTCCGCGGCAGGCCCAAGCTGGACACAATCGAGTACAAGTTCATCGAATCCGACGCCAGCCGCGACCTGGCCTTCGCCGCCGGCGAGCTGGACCTCATCTACGGCAAGCAGGACGAGACCTGGGTCGAGCGCACGAAGAAGGTCAAGGGCGCGGTGGTGGCGGTGATCGAGCCGGGCGAGCTGTCGTCGATCTACCTGAACATCAAGCACGAGATACTGAAGGACATCCGCGTGCGCAAGGCGATCGCGCACGCGATCGACCGCAAGGCCATGGTGCAGCTCAAGGGCGCGTCGACCGCCCGCGAGGCGAAGTCGATCGTGCCGATCGGCTATCTCGGCTATGCCGAGGACGTGCCGCTGCTGCCTTATGACCCGGAGAAGTCCAAGGCGCTCCTGAAGGAGGCCGGATATCCGAACGGCTTCACCCTGAAGGTCATCCACACCAACCTCTCGGGCATGCTGCCGACCATGCAGGCCTGGCAGGCGATGCTGAAGAAGGTCGGCATCAACCTGGAGATCGACGTCGTCGAGCACGCCACGTTCCACGCCCAGATCCGCAAGGACCTGAGCCCGATCGTGCACTACGCGGCGGCGCGCTTCCCGGTGGCCGACATCTACCTGACGCAGTTCTTCCACTCGCGCAGCATCGTCAACACGCCGACGGCGGTGACCAACTTCACGCATTGCGACCAGGCCGACGCCGAGATCGACGCCGCGCGGGTCGAACCCGATCCGGCCAAGGCCAAGGCGCTGTGGCGGACGGCGCAGGTCAAGCTGATGGACGCGGTGTGCGCGGTGCCCAGCCACGAGCAGTTGTCGGTCTTCGGCTACCACGACGACTTCGTGCTCGGCTATGACCTGAAAGGCAGCCTCAGCCTCGGGCCGATGATCACCGAGCAGTCGCACTTCAAGTAGGATCGGGGACGGGCAGGCGGCGTCGCGTCCGCCTGCCCGCGCTCCCGGCGCGCCATGCTCCAGTATCTGGTCAAGCGGCTGCTGTTCGCGGTGCCGACCCTGCTGGCCGTGCTGACGGTCGTGTTCTTCATCGCGCGAATCCTGCCGGGCGACCCGGCCCAAGTGATCCTGGGCGAGCAGGCCAGCGCGGAGGCAATCCAGGCGCTGCGGCTGCGGCTCGGCCTTGAACGGCCGCTGATCCAGCAATATGCCGGCTTCATGGCCGGGGCGCTGACCGGCGACTGGGGCAGCTCGATGGTGACGGGCCGCCCCGTGCTGGGCGAGGTGCTGAACGTCATTCCCTACACGATCGAGCTGACGGCGGCCTCGGTCATCCTGGGCGCGATCATCGGCATCCCGCTTGGCGTGTGGTCGGCGCTCCACCGCAATCGCCTGATCGACTACGTCACGCGCATCGGCTCGCTGCTCGGCCTGTCCTTTCCCGCGTTCGTGATGGCGATCATGCTTTTGCTGGTCTTCGCGATCCAGCTCTCGTGGTTCCCGGTCATCAGCTCGGGCGGGTCCGGCAGCCTGGGCGTGCGGCTGCAGCATCTGGCTTTGCCGGCGATCAACCTCGGCATCATCATGGCGGCGTACATCACGCGGGTGACGCGCTCGTCGATGCTCGAGGTGCTGGGCGAGGACTACATCCGCACGGCCCACGCCAAGGGCGTGCCGGCCCTGGCGGTCGTCTGGCGACACAGCCTGCGCAACGCCCTGATCCCGGTCGTGACGGTGGTCGGGCTCTATCTCGGCATCCTGATCGGCAATTCCGTGCTGACCGAGATCGTGTTCAACCGTCCCGGCCTCGGCAAGCTGATCGTCGGCGCGCTCACCCAGCGCGACTACACGATGCTGCAGGGACTCATGGTGGTCTACACCTTCGTGATCGTCGTCGTGAACCTGCTGACCGACCTCACCTACGGGATGATCGACCCGCGGGTGAAGTACCAATGACCGCGGTCGCGCAATCGCCGGATGCCGCGCCGCCGCCGCGCAGCGCCTTCCTGCAGCTCGTCAGGGCGTTCAACGCCAACAAGACCTCGTGGGTCGGGCTGGCCACCATGGCGATCGTGCTGCTGGTGGCGATCTTCGCCCCGCTGCTGGCAACGCACGATCCGGTCGAGCAGAACATCCTGGACAAGCTGAAAGGACCGTCGGCCGAGTACATCCTCGGCACCGACAGCTTCGGCCGGGACATCTGGTCGCGCGTGGTCTATGGCGCGCGCATCTCGCTGTGGATCGGCACGGTGTCGATCCTGATCGCCATGGTGGTCGGCTCGGTCATCGGCATGATCGCCGGCTACTTCGGCGGCAAGCTGGACATTCTCGTGATGCAGGCGATGGACGTGCTGCTGTCCTTCCCGTCGCTGATCCTGGGCCTGATGGTGGTGGCGATGATGGGGCCGAGCATCGGCAACCTGATCTTCGCCATCGCGCTGACCGCGATCCCACCCTTCGCGCGCATCGCCCGCGCGCCCACGGTCAGCGTCAAGGAGCGCGACTATATCGAGGCCTGCCGCGCGCTCGGCTATTCGCATCCGCGAATCCTGACGGTCCATATCCTGCCGAACATCTTTCCCGAGATCCTCGTCATGGGCAGCCTGTGGCTCGCCACGGCGATCCGCGTCGAGGCGAGCCTGAGCTTCATCGGCCTGGGCGTGCGCCCGCCCACGCCCACCTGGGGCAGCATGATCCGCGAGGGCTTCGAGAACATCCTGGATACGGCCTGGCTGTCGCTGGTCCCGTCGGTCGCGATCCTGATCGTCGTGTTCGCGCTCAACATGATCGGCGACGGGTTGCGCGACGTGGTCGACCCCAAGCTGAAGGGCGAGCGCGGTGGTTGAGCCGGCGGTCCTGTCGGTCGACGGCCTGACCACCGAGTTCCGCATCGCCGGAAAGTGGCACGCGGCCGTGCGCGACATCGGCTTCGAGCTTGCCCGCAACGAGACGCTGGCGCTGGTCGGCGAATCCGGTTGCGGCAAGAGCATCACCGCGCTGTCGATCATGGGGCTGATCCCCAAGGCCGCCGGCCGCGTCGCGAAGGGGCGCATCCTGTTCGAGGGGCGCAACCTGCCCGAGCTCGCCGACGACGAGATGCGCAAGATCCGCGGCGATCGCATCGCCATGATCTTCCAGGAGCCGATGACCAGCCTCAACCCGGTGCTGACGATCGGCTTCCAGGTGGCCGAGGTGCTGCGCTATCACCGCGACCTCGGGCCGGGCGAGGCGCGCGCGCAGGCGCTCGACATTCTCGACCAGGTGAAGATCCCGTCGGCGCGCGACCGGCTCGACGACTACCCGCACCAGTTCTCCGGCGGAATGCGCCAGCGGGTGATGATCGCCATGGCATTGGCCTGCCAGCCGCGCGTGCTCTTGGCCGACGAGCCGACCACGGCGCTCGACGTCACCATCCAGGCCCAGGTGCTCGTGCTGCTGGCCGAGCTGAAGCAGCGCTACGGCATGTCGATGATCTTCATCAGCCACAACCTGGGCGTGGTGGCGACCATCGCCGACCGCGTCGCGGTGATGTATGCCGGCGAGATCGTCGAGATCGCGCCGGTGGGCGAGCTGTTCGACCGCCCGACCCATCCCTATACCGAGGCGCTGTTGCGCTCGATTCCGCGCGTCGATCGCACGTCGGACGCGCTGGTCGCGATCCCGGGCCAGGTGCCGCCGATCAGCCGGATGCCGCAGGGCTGCCGCTACGCGCCGCGCTGCGGTTTGAAGCAGCCGATCTGCGAGCGCGCCGGCCCGCCGCTGGAGCCGGTGCCCGGCAGCGGCGCCACCCATCGCGCGCGGTGCTGGGTGCGCGCGGGCGGCACGGGGGCGGCGGCATGACGGCGACCGCGGCCGCATCGGCCCTGCTGGACGTCGAGGGCTTGCGCAAGTTCTTCACCGTGCGGCGCGGATTTCCCAATCCGCGCACGATCACCGTGCGCGCGCTTGACGGCGTCAGCTTCTCGGTACGGCCGGGCGAGGCGTTCGGGCTGGTCGGGGAGTCGGGCTGCGGCAAGTCGACGGCCGGCCGCGCGGTGCTGCGCCTGATCGAGCCGGACGAGGGCGCGATCCGGTTCCACGGCAAGGACGTGCGCGCGCTCGACCGGGGCGCGCTGCGCGCGCTGCGCCGGAAGATGCAGATCGTCTTCCAGGACCCCTATGCCTCGCTCAATCCGAAGCGCCTGATCGGCAAGACCCTGGCGGAGCCGATGCAGGTTCACGGCCTGGCCAAGGGCGCAGCGCTGGCCGAGCGCGTACGCGCGTTGCTCGACGAGGTCGGCCTGCCAGCCGATGCCGCCGGCCGCTATCCGCACGAGTTCTCCGGCGGCCAGCGCCAACGCATCGGCATCGCCCGCGCCCTGTCGGTCGAACCCGAGCTGGTGATCGCCGACGAGCCGGTCTCGGCGCTCGACGTGTCGATCCAGGCCCAGGTGCTGCTGCTGCTGCGCGGCCTGCAGCAGAGGCGCGGCCTCAGCTACGTGTTCGTGTCGCACGACCTGGGCGTGGTGCGCTGGTTCTGCCAGGCGGTCGCCGTGATGTATCTCGGCCGCATCGTCGAGCGCGGACCCTTGCCGGCGATGTTCGACGAGCCGCTGCACCCCTACACCAAGGCGCTGCGCGGCGCCTCGCCGGTGCCCGATCCGCGCGCGCGCGTGACGATGATGCGGATCGAGGGCGAGGTGCCGTCGGCCGCATCGCCGCCGCCGGGCTGCCATTTCCATCCGCGCTGCCCGCATGCGATGGAGCGCTGCCGCGTCGAATATCCGGCCTGGAAGGAGCTGGGGCAGGGGCGGGGCGTCGCCTGCCACCTGTTCGACGAATAGCGCCGGTCGGGCGAAGGCTTGGAGCTTCGCCGGTCAGGCGAAGCCGTAGAGCTTCGACGGATTGTCGACCAGCATCATGCACCGGGTCTGGTCGTCCGGCGCCCAGTCGAGCAGCAGGTCGAGCATCGCCGCGTCGCTGTAGCCCTCGCGGCCGGGATGCGGCCAGTTGCTGGCCCACAGCATCCGCTCCGGCGCGTGCTTGATCAGCGCCCGGGCCAGCGGCGTCACGTCGGCGAAGGCGGGCGCGCCGGTCTTCGACGATTCGTAGGGCGCCGAATTCTTCACCCACACGCGCCCGGTATCGATGAGTCCCAGCAGGGACTTGAACGCCGGGTCGCCGACCGGCACCGGGTCCATGAAGCGGCCGATATGGTCGACCACGATCGCGCAGGGCAGCCGGCGCAGCAGCGCCTCCCGCTCGGGCAGCATGCGCCCGTTGCACTGCAACTGCACGTGCCAGCCGTGCGCATGCACGCGCGGCGCCATCGTCTCCAGTATCTCCCAGGGCAGCACGCCGCCCGGCATCATGTGGAAACGGATGCCGCAGGCGCCTTCCCTGGTGAGCCGCGCCAGCTCGGCGTCCGGCGCGGTTTCGTCGACCACGACGATCGCGCGCGCGTTGGCTCGCCCCAGCGTCTTGATCGCGTCCATCGTGCAGCGGTTGTCCTTGGCGTAGTGCGAGGGCTGCACCACGATGCAGCGCTCGATGCCGATCCAGTCCATGGTCCGGCGATAGTCGTCGGCGGTCGCCAGCGGCGGATCGTTCATGCGCGTCGGCGCCCACGGGTATTGCTCCTTGGGGCCGTAGACATGGATATGCGTGTCGACGCTGCCGCGCGGGGCCTTCAGCTTGGGCGGGTTGCGCGGATCCGGCTTCATGAAGGCCATCGGGGCGTCCCTTTGCTATTGCGGCCCTGACACTAGATCATTTCATTGATTGTTTGAATCGGAAGGGGATTCCGGTTGGAGCGGTTTTGTGATTCAAGATGCTGACTGGAAGGAGGCCAGCATTGATGACACGAGCCCTTTCGAACGATCTTCGC
>JADLEG010000084.1 GCA_020846275.1 Alphaproteobacteria bacterium | reverse complement strand
TGAACGGCGTCGGCGTGGTGATCTCCTCGCGCAAGCTGCAGGCCGCGGACAAGGAGATATTCCGCCATGTCGGCATCGAGCCGGCCCGGCAGAAGATCCTCGGCCTCAAGAGCTCGGTGCACTACCGCGCGGACTTCCAGCCGATCGCCGAAACGATCCTGGTGGTCGAAGCGCCGGGCGTCGTCCATGCCGATCCGGCGAAGCTGACATGGAAGAAGCTGCGTCCCGGCGTGCGGCTGAGACCCCGGGCCGCGTGACGGCCGGCGAGACCGGCGCCGTCCAGCCGGTCATCGACTGGCTGGTCGACGGGGCGCGGACGACCATCCCGTCTAGTCTCGCGGTCGCCGAGATGTGCGAGCGCCTGGTCGCCCGCGGCATCCCGCTGTGGCGCGTGGCGCTGTTCGTGCGCGCGCTGCACCCCGAGGTGATCGGCAGCCAGCTCATCTGGCGCGAAGGCGCGTCGGTCGGCAATTTCGCGCTACAAGGCTTCAGCGCCCCGCAGGCCGTGTTCGGGCTGGCGGAGGAGGCGGCCTAGCGGGAGCGATTGATGCTAGCCCTGGTCCCAGGGGCCTGATGGCCAGCGCGGCGCTTTCCGATATCCCACGAGCCCGAGAGCCACAAGTACGAGCAGCAGCGAGATCAATACTTGCCATTTCTCGGAACCGTCCCAGGTCCGCCACGCGCTGGCCAACGTCATGATGATACTGCCTGCGATCAAACCGGTCCCGATTGTCGCATTGCTCAAGTTTCCTCCAAGAAGGATCGCTAGAAAACTGACTGCTGCCGCGGCTAACGAAAGTATTCTCGCATATCTGCCGTCCGCTTCAGCGAAGGCTTTGTGCGCTGCTTGAAACTCCTCATTCTGGATTCTTCGTTCTTCGGCGGTAGTATCCGCCCTGGTCTGAACCCTCGTCCGATAGTAGTCGTCCATATTCGGTGGGGGATAGAATGTTGCCACGGCGTAATAGACGAGCAGGGGCAGGACGACAGCGATACCCAGAACGACTGTGGCCTGTCGTGTATCTAACATTCGTTTGCTCACTCTCAGCTGGGTGTGTCGATTGAATTTTTGGCAGTTCGTGTCGTTTGGCGGATACCAACAAAGAGAAGGACCGAGAACGCAAGGCTGAGCGACAACAACCGAAGCCAATCCTCTGCGTGTGGCCAATAGCACCAGTAGCCGTTGGCAACCGATAGGGCTCCGCCAACGATCAAGCCAGATCCCACCGCCGAAGGCACCCAAAGCACGGCGCAGAGAATCGCAGCATATCCAAGCGGCACGGAAGCGAGTGCCAGAAATAGTCGCGAAGGCCCACCAGCGTGAAAATATGCGTCGGACTGTTTCTTGGCTATCTCGCGAGCCGTTTCCACTCTATAGCGAGTTGCTTGGTCCAGTGCTTCAAATGTTTGGGTGCCGAGCTTTCCAGCAAGAATTCTACTAGTTTGCGTTGAAGGAACTCCGAAAAACTGCTCTGGCTTGGGCGGCGGACTGAACAAGCCAACGCCGTAGGATATCAGCAGCGGCATCGAAATCGCGATTCCAATTCCAATTGCGGTCTGACGAGAGGACATTCTAAAGACCGGAGCTCGATAGCACGCCGAACAACTCACGGTTTCTAGAAAGCGTCGCGACTGAAATGGGGGGCGATCGCATTGTCTGCGCAGGAGGCGGCGCCTTCGGTGTGTGAAGCGACTCGGACACCGTGCCGGGGCAGGGCTCGTCGAGCATCTGCCACCAGGCGACGTTCTCCAGCATGCCGCAGCGCGCCATGCGCATGCCCTGCGGCGTGCGCATGCATACCGTGTCTTCCTGCTCGTAGCGCTGGCCGTTGTAGAGGCAGTTGCAGTCCGCCCGCGCCGCGCCGGCCAGGGGCCCGGCCAGCAGAAGCACCATCGCGGAACAGGCGATCACCGCGTGCATGGGTTGCACCGTAGCGCCGGCGGGGCCGGCGGACAAGGGCGGGTGGTGCTTCTCATCCTTCGAGACGGCGCTGCGCGCCTCCTCAGGATGACGCGTTTGTTGGATATTCAATGAAAGAACGCGTCATCCTGAGGAGCGAGCGCAGCGAGCGTCTCGAAGGATGAGGAGCACCCCAATTCCATGTGCACGGAACCCGCATCGCCGTCATACTCGCGCCGGGAGGGAACCGCATGAAGATCGGCTCGCCGGAGCACAAGGAGCTGTTCTGCCGCAGCTTCATCGACAGCCACGTGGTGTACGAGCCGGAAACCCTGCCCTGGCCGGCGCTGGACGAGCTTTATCTCGAGCGCATGCGCGGCGTGCCGTACTGGGAGGAAGTGTTCTACGCCGAGCGCCGCGCCGGCATGGTGGTGCAGAGCTTCGCCAAGACCGTCGGCGACCCGCTGCTGCGCGAGGCGATCGACCTGCAGGGCTTCGAGGAGGCGCGCCACGCAAGGCTGATCCGCGCGATGATCGACCGCTACGGGGTCGATGCCGCCGAGCGCCCGGTCGCAGCCCTGCCCGATGACATCGAAACCGCCTTCCTCGATTTCGGCTACGGCGAGTGCGCGGACGCCTTCGTCGGCTTCGGCGCGTTCAAGCTGGCGCGCGAATCCGGATTCCTGCCCGACGCGATCTTCCGCCTGTTCGACACGTTCATGCAGGAGGAGACGCGCCATATCGTCTTCTTCGTCAACTGGATGGCCTGGCGCGAAGTCAACGCCGGGCCGTTTCGCGCGGCGTTGCGCGGGGCGACCTCGGCGCTCTATCACGGCCGCGCGGTCGGCCGGCACCTGAAGAACGCGCGCCAGGAGGCCAAGGGTGGGCGCAACTTCTCCGCCGCCCAGGCCGACATCTTCCCCGACGGGCTGGATGTGCGCCGATTCCTCGGCGAATGCCTGGCCGAGAACGAGCGGCGCATGAGCGGCTTCGATCCCCGCCTGCTGCGCCCGCGGCTGATGGCGTCGATCGGCCGCGCGGTCCTCGCGGGGGCGAAGCTGTGGCCGGCGAAGAAGCCGGCCGGCGCGCCGGGAAGCAGGGCGGCGTAAGGCCGGTTGGCAATGCCGTGAGAGAGGCATAGCCTTCCCCTCCGAGCACAAAGCCACATCCCGGGCACGCCACCCTGGCCGCCCGGGAGGGGGGAACGTGGATGAAGCTCGCCCATCGCATCCCGGCGGTTGTCGGCGGCTATCTTGCTGCCTGCGGTGCTGCAGGGTGTACCCTGGCGATCGTGGGCGTGCTGGCGTCGCAATCGCAGCGGCACTACAGCATCGGCGGCATGCTTCTGCTGGTCGTCTTCGGCGGCGTGTTCTTCGCCATGGCGATCGCCGGCGCCGCGCTGCTGCCGGGGGTCGTCATCATCGTCATGGCGGAGCGCAACGCGCTTTGCTCCGTCTGGTTCTACCTCGGCATCGGTGCGCTGGCCGGCGTCCTTGCCTATGGCATCTACGTGCTGCTGACGGTCCTGGCGCCCGGCCAGGTCGAGACCTTCTTCGCGGTCGATCTGGGCCGAATGAGCGGCGCCCTTGCGGCAATGTTCAGCCTGCCGGCGCTCGCTGGCGGGTTCGTCTACTGGCGCCTTGCGGGAAGGGTGGCGGGCAGCAAGCCCCGCATCCGGCCGCCGCGCGGCGACCTGATCTAGTCGGCCAGCGTGCACCACGCCGGCGTGTGGTCCGACGCCTTCTCCCAGGCGCGCGGCACGCGGTCGACGCCGGCGTCGGTCAGCCGGTCCGCGGCGCGCGGGCTCAAGAGCAGGTGATCGATGCGCAGCCCGTGGTCACGCTCGAAGCGGTTCTGGAAGTAGTCCCAGTAGGTGTATTCGCGGCTGTGCGGATGGAAGGCGCGGATGGCGTCGGTCCAGCCCTGGTGCAGGATGCTGCGGAAGGCGGCGCGCGATTCCGGCTGGCATAGCGCGTCCTTGGCCATGGCCTTGGGATCCCACACGTCCTCGTCGGTCGGGCAGACGTTCCAGTCGCCGGCCAGCACGACCGGCGCCTCGGTCGCCAGCAATTCCAGCGCGTGGGCGCGCAGGCGTTCGAGGAACTTCAGCTTGTACGTGAACTTGTCGGTGCCGATCGGGTTGCCGTTCGGCAGGTAGATCGACGCCACGCGCAAGCCTCCGACCGTCGCCTCCAGGTAGCGCGCATGGTCGTCGCCGTGATCGCCGGGCAGGGCGTGGATCGGCTTCTCGATCTTGTGTTTCGCCAGGATCGCCACGCCGTTGTAGGCTTTCTGCCCGACCACTTCGGCCTGGTAGCCGGCGGCCTCGATCTCCAGCCGCGGGAAGTCGGCGGTCTGGCACTTGAGTTCCTGCAGCATGACCACGTCCGGCGCGGCTTCCTTCAGCCAGCGCGTGAGATGCGCCAGGCGCGCCTTGACCGAGTTGACGTTCCAGGTTGCGATCTTCATGGCCAGGTTGCGATCTTCATGGACGATGCGGGCTCCGCTTCCTAGATTCGGACCAGCCAGGTGCGCAGGCGCGCGCGCAGGGCCGTGGACCAGGGACAGTACACGTGATCCGTCGTCTTGCAATTCTGGCGATCCTGCTGACCCTCGCGACGCTTCCGGCGCGGGCCGACGGCGCGCCGCCCGCGTTCGTCGAGGATTTCGCCTCCCCGGACGCGACCCTGGACGGGCTGCTTGACCGCTGGTGGGTGACGCGGCGGCTCGATCGCAAGATCTGGCCCGAGCGGGTCGCCATCCTGGCCGATCCCGCCCGGGGCAAGGTCGTGCGCATCCAGGTGCGCGAGGGCGATGCCGGCAGCGGCGCCACCGAGGCGATGCTGAAGGAGCGGCGCAGGGTCTGCGACGAAACCGGCTCGCGCGCGATGCAGATGGAGGCCGAACCCAACGGCGTGGCGCCGACCGAGCGCGCGGAGATCGAAATCCGCGCCGATCGCGCCACCGGCGAGGGCGAGTTGATCCGCTTCGGCCGGCCGGTCTGGTACCGCTTCGGCTTCAAGCTCGGCCAGGACTGGCCACGCGACGTCCCGGTGGAGGGGCGCATCCTCTGCCGCACCGTGATCCACCAGATCAAGCAAAACGCGGCGCTGGACGGTGTGGATTGCGAAGCCAACCCATTCTTCAAGATCGAGGCAAGGCCGCTCGGCGACCGCGCGCGCTTCTTCGCTCAGATCGTCACCGGCGACGCCTGCGCCACGCCGGCAAAGGTCAAGCGCACCCAGATCTGCGTGCGCAACGACCTGCCGCGCGATGCCTGGACCATGGTGAACGTGCGCCTGCTCGCCGACGGCAAGGACGGGCGCGCCGACATCTGGCTCGACGGCGAGCATTGCGGCAGCTATCGGGGCGGCATGGGCGACGGGGAGCACGGCGCGCGGCGCGACGGCGTCCCGTTCGTCGACCAGCAGCCGCGCTTCGGCATCTATCGCGACTGGCGGGCCGAGCCGCAGACGATCTATTTCGAGCGGATCATGTTCTGGAACGCCGACCCGGCCGGCCATCCCGGCTGGGGCGCGGCCGCGCTGCCGCCGTAGCCTACCAGAGCCGCTTCACCCCGAACCCGTCGAATACGCGGTCGCCGCTGATGATCACTAGGCCCTCGAGTTGCGCCTGCGCCGCCAGCATGCGGTCGAACGGGTCGCGGTGTTCGCCGGGCAACGCGCCGGCGTGCTGGGCGTGGCGCATGGTGATGGGCAGAACGTCGAACCCCAGGCGCAGCAGGTTGGCTTCGATGTCGCTTGCGATCGGTTCGGCGCTCGGCAGCTTGCCCAGGCGATGTTTCGTCGCGATTTCCCAACCCGTCGCCGCGCTGACGATGATCTGGTTGCGGTCGCCGTCGATCAGCGCGCGCATCGGACGGGGCACCTGCTCGTTGCCCTCGAGAAACCAGAGCAGGGCATGCGTGTCGATCAGCAGCCTCAATCGGCCTTGCCTTCCCAGGCGTCCAGTTCTTCCGGCGGCAAGGGATCGAAGAAGGAGTCGTCGACCTTGATGATGCCTTTCAGGGCGCCGAACTTGCGCTTCGGCTTGGGCGCCTCCACTGGCGCCAGGCGCACCACGGGCGTCTTGCCGCGCGCGATCACGATCTCGGTGCCGGCGCAGGCCTCCTTAATGTAGCGCGACAGGTTGGTCTTGGCGTCGTGAACGGTGACGGTCTTGCGGGCGCCCATGGCAAACTCCTTAGCTAAGAAGCTTAGCTAACGTTGCCATCGTTTGCAAGGCTACACGGGAGATCAGACCGCGAACGAGTTCCCGCAGCCGCAGGACGACTTGGCGTTCGGGTTCTTGATTTGGAACGAGGCGCCCACGAGGTCCTCGACATAGTCGATCTGGGCCCCGGCCAGGAGTTCCAGCGAGGTCTCGTCTATCACCACCTTGGCGCCGCCGCGCTCGAACAGCCGGTCTTCGGCGCCGACCGTGTCGTCGAAGGCGAAGCCGTACTGGAAACCCGAGCAGCCGCCGCCGCTGACGGAAATCCGCAGCATCAGACCCTTGTGCTCTTCCTGGGTCATCAGCCAGGCAATCCGCGCGGCCGCGCGGTCGCTCAGGTTGACGGCCGGCGCGGCGGTATCGGTTTCGGCCATGGAGAATCGCTCCCGGGAATGTCCTAGCGGAAATGTAGGATATAAACCGCCGATGTCAATCCGCTAGGGACCGGCGTGGCGGAGCAGGAAGGATGCCACCCGCTCGACGGCATCGGCCCGGGCGGCCGGGTCCGGACCCAGGGTGACGGTCCCGCCGGGCTTGGCGCCGACATCCCCGCGCTGGCGGATCTTGCCCAGCACCGCGTCGAAGCTGTGGTAGGCGCCGTGATAGGTCTTGAGCTCGACCGGCTGGCCCTGCGCGTCGGTGCGGGCGATCAGGCGGTAGCAGGGCTCGACCGGGGTCCAGTCGTCGGCCTCGCCGTTCAGGATCATCAGCGGCACCGGGGTCTTCCAGTCGGCGCGGCCCTCAGCCGTCCGGCAGCCCGGGTAGAAGGCGATGGCGGCACGGAACTGCGCCCCGCTGGGCGGCCGCGGCACGGCACGCCGGCCGGTGTCGAGCGTCGCCAGCACCGTGCCGCCGCCATGCGACCAGCCCATCAGCACCACGCGGTCGGCCCGTATGTCGGGTCGGGCGGCAAGCCAGGCGAGCGCCCCATAGGCATCGCGCGGCCGTTGCAGCACCTGCGTGACAGGCTGCGGCCGCTTGGTGCAGACCTCGTCGACGCCGCGCGGCGTGAAGCTGTCGACCAGCAGCACGATGAAGCCGAGGCCGACGAACCGCTCCGTCCAGGCGCGGTAGAGGCTGGATGGCCGGCCGTCCGTCCAGTCGCGCCCGCTGCAGCCGTGCATGCCGACGATCGCGGGGAAGGGACCGGTCCCGTCGGGCTTGTAGAGCCGCGCCTCGATCTCGGTCGGCGCGCCGCCGGTGATGTCGGCATCCTGGCTGGGAAAGCGGACGCTCTCCTGCGCTGCGGCGTGCCCGGCAACGAACGCCAGCGCGGCGCCGAGCATGATTCGCCGCGCCACACCCGAATTCTGCGGGTTGCCGCCCATTTCACATAGAGGTAGTGTGCCAATCATGCCCGCCCTACTGAATCTCGCGGTCTATGCGTGCCGGGCGGAGCAAAGTCGCGGCCGTCGGCATCCCGAGCCGGAGAGCCGCATGCGCTCCGCTTTCCAACGCGACCGGGACCGGATCATTCATTCGGCGGCGTTCCGCAGGCTGAAGTACAAGACCCAGGTGTTCGTGTATCACGAGGGCGATTACTACCGTACGCGGCTGACGCACAGCCTGGAAGTGGCGCAGATCGCCCGCACGGTCAGCCGCGCGCTCGGGCTCGACGAGGACCTGGCCGAGGCGCTGGCGCTGGCCCACGACCTCGGCCACACGCCGTTCGGGCATTCCGGCGAGGACGCGCTGGACGCCGCGATGAAGAGCTACGGCGGCTTCGACCACAACGACCAGACGCTGCGCGTCCTGACCCTGCTGGAGAAGCGCTACGCCGAGTTCGACGGGCTGAACCTCACCTGGGAAACGCTGGAAGGCGTGGTGAAACACAACGGGCCGCTCAAGGCGCCGCCGCCGTCGATCAAGGACTATGTCCGCACGCACGACCTGGAGCTCGGCACCTGGCCCGGTGCCGAGGCGCAGGTGGCGGCCCTGGCCGACGACATCGCCTACAACAACCACGACATCGACGACGGGCTCCGGGCCGGGTTGTTCGACGTCGCCGACCTCAAGGACGTGCCGCTGGTCGGGCCGGTTTTCGCAGACCTGGCCAAGCGCTGGCCGGGGCTCGAGCGCGGGCGGCTGATCCACGAGGCGGTGCGCGCGCTGATCGGGCTGATGGTCGAGGACATGCTGGCGGAGACCTGGCGCCGCCTGATCGCGGAAAAGCCGCAATCCGCTGATGAAGTGCGCCGGCTGGACGGCCCGGTGGTGGCGTTTTCCGAGACGATGCGCGCGAACGACAAGGCGCTGAAGCGCTTCCTGTTCGAGCGCATGTACCGCCACTACCGCGTCAACCGCATGACCAGCAAGGCGCGCCGCGTGGTGCGCGACCTGTTCGAG
>JADLEG010000083.1 GCA_020846275.1 Alphaproteobacteria bacterium | reverse complement strand
TGTGCGGCGTCGTCCGGGCATTCTTGTGGGCGTTCATCCGGGTTGTCCCCCTGCTAGTTGATGGCTCGCACCAACCAGCTTCCAGGCTTCACCCCGGATGAACAACCCGATCAGAATTCACACCTAGGCTGTGGTCGTCTCGCCGCCGGCGGCAAGGTCCTGCTGGCGCGAACGCGCCACCGTCACCGTGCAGGGCGCATTGGCCGCCACCTCGCCCGACACGCTGCCGAGCAGCCGGCGCATGGTGGTGTTGGCCCGCGCGCCCATGATGACGTGGTCGACCCGGTTGGCGCGCACGTAGTCGAGGATCGCTCCGGCGGGGTCCGTCGATTCGAACACGTGGTAGGTCAGCCGGTCCTTGTCGATGCCCAGCGGCTCGGCCCAGTGCTTCAACTCGACCAGGCGCTGGATGTGCTTGTTGTGGCCTTCCTCGTCGAACGTGCTTTCCAGCTTGATGCGGCTTTCCTTCAGCACGTTGATGCAGGCGAGCCGGGCGCCGGGCACCGTCTCGAGCACGCGCGCGACCGTGGTGCGCAGCAGCTCGGCCAGCGCGGCGGAGCCTTCGGTCAGGTCGATCGCAACCGCGATGATCGGGGCGGCCGCGATCTGGGTCGCCACCGTGTCGCGCCGCACCGGCCCCACCGTGTCCTGGTTGAACCGTCGGCGGATCACGGTCGTCCACGAGTCCCGGCGCATGCGTTCCGCGCGCGCGGTCAATGTCACCTGGCCGGGATTGCGCAGGTCGGAGGCGAGCTGGGCGGCGGTGGGATGGCGCCAGGCGGGATTGACCTCCAGGCAGCGCAGGATCGCCTCCTGCAGCCACGCCGGGCAGTCCGGGCGCAGCTTGCGCGGGGGCTCGGGGTCGCGCCACAGCCTCTTTTTCAGGCCCTTGAGGCGCGGCGGGTCGCCGAACGGCCGCTCGCCGGTGACGAAGAAATACATCAGCACGCCGAGCGCGAAGAGGTCGCTGCGCGGGTCGCGGCGCACGCCCAGGATCTGCTCGGGCGCCATGTAGGGCGCGGTGCCGTAGGGAAGGCGGAACTCCTCTTCCATCAGGTCCGGCAACTGGTCGTGGCGCGACAGGCCGAAATCGATCAGCACGGCCTCGCCGGTTGGACGATGCATGATATTCGACGGCTTGATGTCGAGATGGACGACATGCTGGCGATGCAGGTCGTCGAGCGCGTCGGCGATCCGCGCGCCGATCGCGGCCACCTCCTCGGGCGGCAGGGGGAGCTGCTTCAAGAGCGGCAGCAGCGACGCGCCGGGCAGGCGCTCCATCACAAGATAGGGCTGCACCGCGAAATCAGCCGCTGCGACGTATCGGGGGACGTGCGGGCCAGAGAGGCGCGGCAGGATCATCTGCTCCATCTCGAAGCTGACGATGGTCGCCGGATCCTCGCCCTCCGTCAGCTTCGGCACCTTCATCAGCATCGGGAACGCGACGTCGTCGCGCGTGACCGACCACAGCGTCGCCATGCCGCCGGTATGGATCAGCTCGCCGATCAGGAACCCGTCGATCGTGCTGCCGGTTTCGAGCGTCGCCTTGGCCATCCGGTCAGCGCCCGAGCGACAGGCGGTGGGCAAGCGCCTCGGGCAGGCCGGCGTCGCGGATTTTGGCGGCCGCTCGTTCGATGTCGTAGGCGACCCGCATGTAGGTCAGCTCGTTCTTCGCGAGATCGAGCAGCGCATAGGACGAGGCCGCATTGCCGTCGCGCGGCTGGCCGACCGATCCCAGCACGGCCAGCCAGCGCCGCTGCGGCGACAGCGGCACGGGGACGCCGGCGACCGGCTGGAAATGCAGCAGCTTGTGCGTCGCCGTGATGCCGAAGAGGGCCGGCACATGGACGTGGCCGCAGAATATCCATTGCGCCGCATGCCCCTCGAAGCATCGTGCGGCATCGTCGCGGTCGGTCACGTAGCGCCATTGCTGCGGTATCCGGCCGTCGGCATGGACATAGAGCCGGTCGCCCTCCTCGGCATGGACCGGCAGATGGTCGAGGAAGCTGCGCGCCGACGGACTGAGCTGGCCGCGCGTCCACTGGATGGCGATCTGGGCGTTGGGGTTCATCGTTTCGCGCGGCTCGCCGATGGCGTGGTCGTGGTTGCCCAGGATGGCGGTGCTTCCCGAGGCGACGTGCTGCATCACGGTTTCGACCACCCAGGCGGGATCGGCGCCATAGCCGACATAGTCGCCCAGGAAGACGTGCCGCTCGGCGCCGTGCTCGCGCGCATGGGCCAGGCAGGCGGCGAAGGCCTCCCGGTTCGCATGGATATCGGCCATCAGGGCGATCAGCACGGCGCAGGCCACCTTCCAGCGCGCTAGGCGTTTTCCTTGAGCAGGCTGCGGCCGCAGATATAGCCCCAGGCGAGGACCGGGCCGATCGTGGTGCCGGCGCCGACGGCCTTCGAGCCGATCGGGTTGGCCATCACGTTGCCGGCCGCGTAGAGCCCGGCGATGCGGCTGCCGTCCGCGCGCAGCACCTGGCCATGCTCGTTGGTGCGCGGGCCTCCCTTGGTGCCGAGGTACGAGGCGCGGAACGGCACCGCGTAGAACGGCGGCTGCTCGATCGTGCCCAGCACCGGGTTGGGGCGATGCGCCTGGTCGCCCAGGATCAGCGTGTCCCAGATATGCGTGCCGCGCCCGAAATCGTCGTCCCGGCCGCGCCGCGCGAAGTCGCTCATGCGCCGTGCGCTGTCCTCCAGCCCGGCGGGATCGACATCGATCAGCGCCGCCAGCGCGCGCAGCGAGTCCGCCTGGTAAAGCAGCGGCGGCGTGCGCTGGGCCGGCAGGGCATGCGGATATTTGCGCGCGTATTGCCGATCGAAGATGCGCCAGGCCGGCAGGTTGACGGGCTGGCGGGATTGGGGATCGCGGATCTCGAAAGCGAGGCCGATATTGACCTGAACCTCGTTCACGAAGCGCCGGCCGGCCTTGTTGACCAGCATGATGTGCGGCAGCTTCAGGTCCTTGGTCGGCGCGCCATGCGGCCGGCCCTCGTAGGTGATCTGCTTGGTGGGGTAGATCAGGGACTGGTCCATCCGGTCGAGCTGCGCGCCGACCGCCTCGGCCATGCGATGGCCGTCGCCGGTGTTGGTATCGGGGCTGCCTGTCAGCTCGACCGGCCCGGGAAGGTAGCGCGCCATCATCTCGGCGCTCCATTCGAACCCGCCGGTGGCCAGCAGCACGCCGCGTCGCGCGCGGATCGTCCGCGTCTTGCCCTCCTGCTCGATGCGCGCGCCGACGACGCGCTCGGACTCGACGATAAGCTCGCGCGCCGGCGCGTCGAGCAGGATGTCAACGCCGCGATCCAGGCAGCCGCGCACGAGTCCGACGATCAGCGCCGTTCCCATCGCGTGCTGGCCCGTGAGTTTGCGCCACGCCGAACGCAGCCCGTAGCGCAACATGCCCTGGACCGGATGGGCCATGAACTGCGTGTCGGCCAGCTCGTTGTAGGTGAAGCTGTCGAGCGCGGGGGTCGGGCGTATTCGGCCGGCCAGCGGCCCCGCCGCCCGCATCGCGATCGGGCGCGGCGAGACATTGCGGCCGCGGCGCTTGCCGCCCGGCGCCTCGGCATAGGCGTCGGGCTCCAGCCCCACGCCGAACCGCAGCGGCGAGTTGTCCTCGACGAAGCGCAGCATCTCGGGCGCGGCGCGAACGAAAGCCCGCCACAGCGGGTCTTCGCGATCGGCCCAGCCCGGCGGCGCCACGCTGCGGATATAGGTCAGCGCCTCTTCGGGCGAGTCCGTCTCGCCAAGCTTTGCCATGTGGTGGTTGCAGGGGACCCACGCGCAGCCGCCCGACATGGCGGATGTGCCGCCGACGTAGCGCGACTTCTCGGCGACCAGCACGTCGAGCCCGCCCGCAGCCGCCGCGAGCGCGCCGCTGAGCCCCGCGGCGCCGGAGCCGATGACGAGGACGTCGACCGTACGCTCGCCCGTGGCCGGATCGGGATCGCGCGGCATGTCGGCGGTCCTAGAGCTTGGGCGCGGTCTTGGCCATGCTGGGGCGGTCCTTCATCTTGGACCACCATTCCGACAAGCGCGGAAACTTCTTCAGCATCGCCTCGCCTTCGGGCGTCATCGAGAAATACGCCAGCGCCGGCGCCAGGTGCAGGTCGGCAAGGCTGAGCTGCGGACCGGCGAGAAAGGGGTTCTGGCCCATCAGGTTCTCGATCTCGGCCAGCACCTTCTCCGCTTCCGGCAGCGCCTTGGCGATCTCGGCCTCGTCGGGCTTCTGGCCCAGGATCGGCTTGACCAGACGGTTGACCGCGACGCCGTGCACGATCGGCACGTAGCCGTAACTGTCCACCAGGCCCATGATCTGGTTCATGCGCGCGCGCTGCTTGGGATCGGTTGGAATCAGCTTCGGTCCCGGTACGGCGTCGTCGAGATAGCGTTCGATCGCGCCGGTTTCGTAGAGCGAGAAGCCGTCCAGCTCCACCGTGGGCACCTTGCCGTAGGGATGGCGCGCGAGATGCGCGGGGCTTTGCCCGTCGCCCTTCAGAATGTCGACCTCGACCATTTTGTAGGGCGCGCCTTTTTCCTCCAGCACCAACCGCACCGTTCGCGAATAGGTGCTGTAGGCCGGGCCGTAGATCGTCGTCTCTCCCATGAATTCGGTCCCCAGGGTCTCGAAGTTAGCTCACGCTCGCGCTGGTCGGCTCCGGCGCTTCGGCGGCGACGAGGTCGAAGACAGGCAGGAACGCCTCGGGCTCCTGCGCCCCGGACAGCGCGTAGCGGCCATCGACGATGAAGCACGGCACGCCGCCGATGCCGAGCTGGCGGGCATGGACGTCCTCGGCCAGCACCGCTTCGGTCTCCTCGTCGCTCTGCAGGAACGCGCGCGCGGCGTGGACGTCGAGCCCCGCTTCGGCCGCGATCTCCACCAGTGCGTCGACCGTGCCGATCAACCTGCCGCCGAGGAAATAGGCCCGGAACAGCGCCTCGACCGTCGCGTCCTGCCGGCCGAAGCGGTCGGCGAAACGGATCAGGCGATGCGCGGCGACCGTGTTGGGCGTGCGGCGGATGCGGTCGAACGCGAAGTCGACGCCGCTGCGCTGGCCGGCGGCGCGAACCGTGTCGTAGATGCGCTGCGCCGCCTCGGGCCCGCCGAATTTCGCGGCCAGGTACGCGCTGCGTTCCATGCCCTCGGCCGGCATGCCCGGGTTGAGCTGGAAGGCGCGCCAATGCACCTTTGGCTCGGCCTGCGGCCGCAAGGCCAGGGCCTTTTCCAGGCGCCGCTTGCCGATGAAGCACCACGGGCAGATGACGTCGCTGAAGATATCGATGCGCATGCCGCAGCATGCTCCGGGCAGCGTCTGCGCGCAAGCCGTGCGCTGGCACTGCCGGCAAAGCTATGCTGGAGTGGAACGAGCGGTAAGGAGGGCGAATGAACGACATCTTCCCGGGCGGCTGCCTGTGCGGCGCCGTGCGCTACGAAGCCGGCGGTCCGCTGCGGAGCCTGGTCGTGTGCCATTGCGGGCAGTGCCGGAAATGGCATGGCGCGGCGCCATCCTACACGGCGACCGACCGCACGCGGTTCAAGCTGACCAAGGGCGAGGCCGATGTGGGGTGGTATGCCTCGTCGGACTCGGCGAAGCGCGGATTCTGCCGTAAGTGCGGATCCAGCATGTTCTGGCGCGGCGACGACCGGCCGACGATCTCGATCGCGGCGGGCACGCTGGATGGGCCGACGGGGCTGCAGACGACCGGCCATATCTACGTCGCGGACAAGGCGGATTACGAGGCGATCGGCGACGGCCTGCCGCAGCACGCGCGATCGGGCTAGGTCCGCCCGGTTACGCTAGCCGACCAGATCGTGGATGTGCACGTTCTGGGCGCCGTGCTGGCGCAGGATGTCCTGCGCCAGCGCTTCCTGGCCCGGTTTCTTGAGCCGGACCCACAGCAGGATGCCGCCCTGGTTGATCTGATCGTGCAGGAAGGACTCGTGATTGTCCCCGATCATCCGGCCAAGCGCATGGACCAGCGCGGTGGCGCCACCGCCCGCCGCCGCTGCGCCGACCACGGCCGCCAGAGCGCCGCCGCCGGTTACCACCGTCGCGCCGGTCGCGACAAAGGCCGCGATGACGCCGGCCATGCTGGCGGCCAGCGTACGCCCCTGGCGGATGTCGACGTCCGGGACGATCGGGCTGCGCGGGGCGCTGGCATCGTCGGCTGCCTGCTGGGCATCGTGCATCGTGGGGCCGGCAGGCGGCAGGACGATGTCCTTCTGCGCCAGCACGCTGAGATCGGCCCGATCCCAGCCGGCACGCTCCAGCGCATCGATCGCCGCTTCGAGCTGCTCGGTGGTATCGAAAGTGCCGACGGCCTCGGTAAGGTCTTCCATCAGGTTTCGTCCCGATTGCCCATGGATACGGCGTCCGGCCGATAGGCCGGCCGCCTGCCTTATCTAGAACGTCGAGACGCGAGCGGGGTTCCTACGTGCCGAGGACGTGGCGGAATCGGGTGCGTAGCGCGGTGCCGGCTACCGGCGGCATCTTCAGCGGCAGGTCCTCGGTCGACACCTTGATGGCGACGAAGACCGGGCCCGGTTCATGGAGCAGGGCGCGCACGGCGGCGGCGAGCCCCGGGCCATCGCGCACCGTCGAACTGCGCTTGATGCCGGCGCCCCGAGCGAATATCGCCAAGTCGGTGCCTTGGGCCGTGTGGGTGGGCTGGCCGCCGGTCTCGCCATAGCGCTCATTGTCCAGCACGGCGATGGCGAGGTTCGCGGGCTGCATCGCTCCGACCGTCGCCAGGGACCCGATTGCCATCAGCATCTCGCCGTCGCCCGCAATGACCAGCACGCGGCGGTTTGGTTGCGCGCGGGCAAGGCCCAGCGCCAGCGGCACCGAACTGCCCATGGCGCCACGAAGAGCAATGGTCAGGTCGCGATCGCCCGCGGCCGCCGCGTCCTTCGTCGGCGTGCCGAGGCTCGTGACCACCAACGTGTTGCCGATATCGCGCAGTATCTCCGCCACGACCTTCCGGCGATCCAACTGGTGGGATTGGGCTCGCGCGTCGCGTGTCATCCGGCGATGTTCTCTGCGATCAGCACAAGCAAAGCCGACCTCCCGCAGCTCCTCACGACGCCGCATGCGTAGCACACGGACCGCCGACCACGAAAGAGTTGCGGACGGCTAGGCGGGGCTACTGCGGGAACAAGGTCGAGCGCGCGCGCTGCACCAGAGTCTGCGCGGTGTCGCCTGCTTCCAGCGCCGCGCAGCCGCCGTCGACCCAGACCTTGATCGGGTGCATCACTTCCTCACTGAGGTGGAATTCCGAGGATGACAGGATGGCGCCGATGCGCTGGGCCATTGCCGCGGCCTCCTCCTGCGCCGTATCGGGAAGCACCACGCAGAGTTCGTCATCGCCGACGCGCGCCACCATGTCCTCGATGCGGACCAGGCCGGTCACCCAGGTCGCGACCTTTGCGGCCAGGATCTCGCCGGCCTCGGCGAAATGCTTGCGCTTGATGTCCGCGAGGTTGTGCAGCGTGAAATGCACGATCGACAGGTTGCGGCCGTCGCGATGGGCTGCGTCGACCACGCGCGCGAGATGCGCGTCGAAGAAATGCTGCGGATAGACGTTGGCTTTCTGGCGGGGCGCGACGGCATGGAAGACCGCGTCGAAGGCCTCGCGGATCGCCCAACGGGCCCGCTGGCGCCGCACGAGAATATGGATGCCGGACGCCAGGGCCGCCTTCTCCAGCGGCAGGCCCATCGCCATGCTGGCGCCGTAGCGGTAGGGGTCGCCGTCGTCCTCGAAGATGCCGGGCGCGTGCAGCATCATGACGGGCAGGTTGAAGAGGCTGGGATTGTTGCGCAGGTGGCTGGCCAGGTAGAGCATCGGCTCGGCGGCCGCACGCTTTCCGTCGGCAGCCAGGACCATGGCGTCGAAGCGCTCGCTTTCGACCGTCGTGCCGGCGCGATAGGGATCGCTCTCCATCGTCAGCGCGAAGCCGCTGTCGAGCGCCGAGCGCACGGCGCGCTCGGCCATGCCGCCGGGCTTGGCAACGACCATCACGTTGCAGGCGCCCGACGGTTCGAACGCCAGCGGATCGGCGACCACGTCGATGCCCAAGGAACTCGCCGTGGCGACCCGCCGGCGCAGTTCGGCCTGCATCGTCGAGAGGCGGCACAGCGGCTTCATGCGCGCGAGCACGACGGCCGGATGGATCGGGCCGTCGACGACATCGTCGGCGCCGGCGACCACGCAGCGTCCGCGCATGCCCTCGGAAATTCCCGGTGCCACGACGACGATCCGCGCGGCGGTGGCCGGATCGTCGGCGGCCTTCATGTCGGCGGCGATAGCGCTCAATTCCGCGTCGGGCAGCGAGGGACCCAGCACCACGACATCGGGCTTCAGCTCGCCCATCAGCGCCAGCGCCCGCTGGCCAGTGCAGGCCGCCGAGACGCGATAGCCGCTGTCGGCCAGGGTGACGGCCAGTCGGCCGCGATCGGCGTCGTCGGCGGCGGCGACCAGAACATGCGCGGAATGCGGCATTTCGGCCTTTCCCTTTTTCCTTACGTTATGGTCAGTTATGGGTGGGACTGGTTAAGGATTGATTGAGTGCCGCCATGCCCGCGGGGAACGCGATTCCAGTCGATCTGGCGGGGGTCAGCGCCATCGTCACCGGCGCCGGCAGCGGGCTTGGCCGCCACTTCGCCCTGACGCTGGCGCGGGCCGGCGCGAAGGTGGCGCTGGCCGGCCGGCGGCTGGACCGGCTGAAGGCGGTCGAGGCGGAGATCGAGGCGTTCGACGGCCGCGCCCTGCCGATCGAACTCGACGTCACCAGCGCCGACAGCGTGCGGGCCGGCGTGGCCGCCGCCGAGCAGGAGCTGGGCGCGATCACCGTGCTGGTCAACAACTCGGGCATCGTGGTCGACAAGCCCGCACTCGAACAGAGCGAGCAGGACTGGGACCAGGTGCTGGCGACCAACCTGAAGGGCGCCTTCCTGATGGCCGGGGAAGTGGCGCGGCACATGGTTCGCCTGGGCCACGGCGGCAGCATCGTCAACATCGCCTCGATTCTCGGCGAGCGCGCATCGGCCCGCGTCGTCGGCTATGCGGCATCGAAGGCGGGGCTGATCCAGCTGACCCGCGCGCTGGCGGTGGAATGGGCGCGGCACAACATCCGCGTCAACGCGATCGCGCCCGGCTATATCGAAACCGACATCAACCGCGATTTCCTGGCCAGTCCCGGCGGCCAGGCGATCGCCAGGAAGGTGCCGATGCGCCGCTTCGGCCGGCCGGAGGACCTGGAGGGCGCGCTGCTGCTGCTGTGTTCGGCCGCTTCGGCCTACATGACCGCCACGGTGATCACCGTGGACGGCGGGCAGACGGCGGCGCTCTGACACAGGGCCAATGGCTCGACAGGCTCATCCTTCGACAAGCTCAGGATGAGGTTTCTGTTCTTGTCCTCGTCCTGAGCTTGTCGAAGGACGACAGACACTGAGGAAACGCCCATGGACTTCTCCCTCACCCCCGAAATCGACGCGCTGCGCCGGCGCATTCGCGCCTTCGTGGACGAGCACTGCATCCCGCTCGAGGCCGACCCCAAGGCCTATGATGCGCACGAGAACATCGCCGACGCGCCGCTGCAGGCGCTGCGCGCCAAGGCCCGGGCGACCGGCATCTGGGCGATGCAAACTTCGAAAGAGCAGGGCGGGATGGGCGTCGGCCGCGTGGCGATGGCCGCGTGCTACGAGGAGATGGGCCGGTCGATCTTCGGCCCCGTCGCCTTCAACAGCGCGCCGCCCGACGACGGCAACATGATGCTGCTGGATACCGTGGCGACGCCGGCGCAGAAGGCGCGCTGGCTGAAGCCGATCGTCGAGGGCAAGGTGCGCTCGGCCTTCGTGATGACCGAGCCGGCGCCCGGGTCGGGCTCGGACCCATCGGCCATGCTCACGACGGCCGAGAGGAAGGGCGACACCTGGGTCGTGCGCGGCCGCAAATGGTTCATCACCGGCGGCGAGGGCGCGCAGCACTTCATCTTGATGGCGCGCACCTCGGACGACAAGCGCCGCGGACTGACCGCGTTCCTCTACGACCGCGATCAGCCGGGCTGGCGCGTCGTGCGGCGCATCCCGATCATGGGCCCCGAGGAGCATGGCGGGCATTGCGAGCTGGAGTTCGACGGGCTGGAGATTAAGGACGAGAACCGGCTGATGGAGGTGGGCGACGGCCTGAAGGTGACGCAGATCCGCCTCGGACCCGCGCGCCTGACCCATTGCATGCGCTGGCTCGGCATGTCGAAGCGGGCGCTGGAGATCGCCAGCCCCTATGTGCGCGAGCGCGTCAGCTTCGGCCACAAGCTGGCCGAGCACGAGGGCGTGCAGTGGATGCTGGGCGAGGCGGTGATGGCGATCGAGATCGGCCGCCTGCTCACCATGCGCGCCGCGCGCAAGCTCGACCAGGGCGAGGTGCCGCGCGCCGAACTGTCGATGGCCAAGGTCCACGTGGCCGACACGCTGCACAAGGTGGTCGACACCGCCATCCAGCTGATGGGCGCCAAGGGCTATTCCAAGGACACGCTCTTGGAATGGATGTACCGCTACGCCCGCCAGGCCCGCCTTGTGGACGGCGCGTCGGAGGTGCACAAGATGGTGCTGGCGCAGCAGTACATGAAGAAGGGCGGGGACATGTGGGGCTGGGGATGAGCCTCAGATGATCCGGCTGCGAATGAACGTCACCAGCACCTCGGCCGCGATCACCACGGTGAAGATCGTGAGCAGGGTCAGCGCCACCTGGTCCCAGTAGAGCAGGTTCAAGGCGTCGTCGAGCGCCATGCCGATGCCGCCGGCGCCCACGAGGCCGAGCACGGCCGACTCGCGGATGTTGATGTCCCAGCGGAACAGCGCGATCGACCAGAAGGAGGGCTGCACCTGCGGCCAGTAGGCCTTGAGGATGATCGTGAGCCACGGCGCGCCGGTCGCGGTCAGCGCCTCGACCGGGCCCTTCTGCGCCTCCTCCAGCGCCTCGGCCAGGAGCTTGCCGACGAAGCCGATCGAGCGGAAGGCGATGGCGAGCGTGCCGGCGAGGCCCCCCGGTCCGAACACCGCCACGAACAGCAGCGCCCAGACCAGCGAGTTGACCGAGCGCGAGGACACCAGGATGAACTTGGCGAACAGGCGCAGCGCCGGCCACGGCGTGATGTTGGTCGCCGCCATCAAGCCCACGGGCACCGCCATGGCCAGGGCCAGGATCGTGCCGAGCGTGGCGATGTGCAGCGTCTCGATCAGCGCGGCGTGCACGGTCTTTGGGTAGTAGCTCCAGTCCACCGGCCACATGCGCGCGAACAGGTCGACGATCTGGGCCGGCGCGTCCTCGAGGAACTCGGGAATGATCTCGACACTGCGCACGCTCTCGACCACGGCGGCGACCGCGACCAGGTAGACGGCATAGCGCATCAGGCGCTGGCGCGGCGTGAAGCGTTGCCATTCGCGGCGCATGGCGCTGCCGGGCAAGGCGGCTTCAGCCGTCACTGGAACGTCCTTCTGACCCAGCCCGACAACACCTCGCCGACCATGATCATGGCGATGATGCAGATCAGGATGGTCAGCACGAAGTCGTAGTCGAAGCGCTGGAAGGCCGTGAACAGCGTGGCGCCGATGCCGCCGCCGCCGACGATGCCGACCATGGTCGAATTGCGCAGGTTGCTGTCGAGCTGGTAGGTCGAGAAGCCGATGAACCGCGCCAGGACCTGCGGCTGCACGCCCATAATCAGCACGTTGGCGAAGCCGGCGCCCGTCGCGCGCACCGCCTCGATCTGCTTCAGCGAGATCTCCTCGATCGCCTCGGCGAACAACTTGGCGATGAAGCCGATCGAGGCCACGATCAGCGCCATGATGCCGGCCAGCGCGCCGAACCCCACGGCCTTGACGAACAGGATCGCCACGATCACCGGATGGAAGCTGCGGCACAGCGCGATCAGCCCGCGCGCCGGCCACGTCACCCAGGGCGGCATCATGTTGCGCGCGGCGAACAGGCCGATCGGCATGGCGATCGCCACGCCGATCACCGTGGAGATGATGGCGATCTCCAGGCTCTCCGACAGGCCCCGCGCCAGGAGAGCCCATTTGTCCAGCAGCGGCGGCAGCATGCGGCCGATGAACTTGGCGCCGTTGTCCAGGCCGACGACGAAGCGCTCCCAGGTGAGCTGGAACAGCGACGCGGCATAGACGGTGTAGGCGGCGAGCGCCATCCAGCCCAGCCGCGCGGGCCAGTTGGCGGGAAACGGCCGTGCGCGGCTCGCCGCGCCGGGCTCCTGCGCGGCGATGCTCAAAGCCAGGCCTCGCCGCCGTAGATCTGCTTCAGGTGCTCGTCGCGCAGCGCGTCGGGCGGCCCGTCGAACACCACCGATCCGCCGGTCATGCCGATCACCCGCTGCGCGAAGCGCCGCGCCAGCTCGACGTTGTGGATGTTGACGATGACCGGGATGCCGCGCTGGCCGGCCAAGTCGACGATCAACTCCATGATCTCGACCGAGGTCTTGGGATCGAGCGAGGAGGTGGGCTCGTCCGCCAGCAGCAGGTCGGGCCGCTGCATCAGCGCGCGGGCGATGCCGATGCGCTGGCGTTGCCCGCCGGACAGCGCATCGGCGCGCTGGCCCGCGCGATCGGCCAGCCCCACGGCTTCCAGCAGGTCGAACGCCGCATCGATGTCCTCCTGCGGGAAGCGCCGGAGCCAGGCGCGCAGCGGCGACACGTAGCCGAGACGCCCGCACAGCACGTTCTCCAGCGCGGTCAGGCGCTCGACCAGGTTGTATTCCTGGAACACCATGCCGATGCGCCGGCGTGCGCCGCGCAGCGCACGGCCGCGCAGCCGCGCCAGGTCCTGGCCCAGGAACAGGATCTCGCCGGCGCTCGGCTCGACCAGCCGGTTGACGCAGCGGATCAGCGTGCTCTTGCCGGTGCCCGACGGGCCGATGATCGCGGTCAGGCCCGATCCGGCGAACGCGATCGAGACGTCGCGCAGGACCGGCTTGCCGCGCACGTATTCCTTGCTGAGCTTGCGAAGCACGAGGGCGCGGCTTTCGGCCGCGCCCTCCACGCCATTGGTCCGGACGGTCACGGCTTCTTCTGCTGTTGCTGCAGCTTCTCCTGGGCCTTCTTGAGCTCGGCCTGGCGCTCCGCCTCGGATTCCTTCTCGTACTGGGTCTTGTTGTAAGGCGTGCCGCTGGCCTCCGCGACCGTGCGCACGACTTCCCAGTCCTTCTTGTAGGAGATCGGGTAGAAGCGGTCGTCGCCGTTGAACTCCTTGGTCATCTCCGGGGTGAAGCGGAAGTCGTAGAAGCACTTCTTCAGCTTCTCGGCGAGCGCCGGCTCGAGGTCGTGGGCGTAGGCGAAGGACGAGGTCGGGAACGGCGCGCTCTGGTAGATGACGCGGATCTGTTCCTTCTTGATCGTGCCGCGCGTGATCATGCGCTCCATCACGTCCGAGGCGATCGTCCCCGCGTCGTAGTCGCCGGAGATCACGCCGAGGATCGATTTGTCGTGCCCGCCGGAATACACGACCGCGTAGTCCTTCTCCGGCGTCACGCCCAGGGCGGGGAACAGCGCGCGGGGCGCCAGGTTGCCCGAGTTCGAGGAGGCCGCGGTGTGGCCGACCTTCTTGCCCTTCAGGTCGGTCAGCTTCTGGTAGGGGCTGTCGGCCTTGACCACGACCGCCAGGCGGTAGGCGCGGTACTCCGCGGCCGTGCCCTTGGCGGCGAAGGGAATGGCGCCGGCCATGTTGACCGCGAACCCGGTCGGGCCGGTCGAGAAGCCGGCGACGTGCAGGCGTCCCGACCGCATCGCCTCGATCTCGGCGGAGTTGGACTGGACGGCGTAGTAGACGACCTTCTTGGCCGCGCACTTGCCGAGGTATTCGGTGAAGGGCTTGAAGATGTTCTCGTAGACCGCCGGATCCTCGACCGGCGAATAGGCGAACACCAGGGTCGACGGGTTCCGGAGCTTCTTCTTGTCGGCCGGCAGGTCGGCGACGAGGTCGCCGTTGTCGTCGCAATAGACGGTGTCCAGATGGCCGCGATTCTTGCAGGCCTGCTGGGCGTCGGCCTGCGTCGCAAAGCCGATTGCCCCGACGACGGCGGCCAGACCCGCCGCGCGCCACATACCAGTCGACATGAACTCCTCCCCGAGGATCATTGTTCGGTCGAAACGATTGGAACGATGACAGAATTATTACGGGGGGACGGCGCCAGCAACAAGCGATTTCACGGGGCTCAGCGGCCGAGGACCAGCATCACGGCATGCAGCGCGAGAAGGCCGGTCAGCACGATCGCGGGAAACATGACGTAGTGCCAATCGATCAGTCGCGGGTTGCCGGGCTCGTGCGGCCGGCGCACCTGCAGGATCGAGAATCCCAGCAGCGCCCCGGCGAGGGCGAGCAGGATGAGGGTGATGTCGAGCGTCAATGCGGCCCTAGGCCAGGGTCAGCCAGACCGGCTGGTGATCCGAGGCGTCGGTCTCCGTATTCACCGCAATATCGACGATCGATGGGGCAAGCTCGGCCGACACGAACCAGAAGTCCCGCGCGTGCGGTCCCTGCTTCCATTGCGCGCGGTCGAAGATGCCGCAGGTCGGGTCGTGCGGGCGCGCGCCGTGGCGCGCCCTCCAGGCGTCGACCAGGGGCGGGGTGCCGTCGGCGAAGGGCGCAAGCATGGTCTGGTAGGGCACGCTCGCGACCTCGAAGTTGAAATCGCCGCACAGCACCGCGCCGCGCGCCGCGGGCAGGGGGGCATAGGGCCCCGGGCCGGGCGCCGGTGGCGCGCGATCGTTCGCGGTCGCCTCGTCATGAATCGCGCGTAGCCGCGCCGTCTGGGCAAGGCGCTGGTTCTCGGAATGGAACTCCAGATGCGTGGTCATGACGCGGAGCACCGCGCTTCCCGGTGCGCCGATCAGGCACACCAGGGCCGCGCGCGGCATGTGGATGGTGCCGGGTTCGGCCGGGCGCGGCAGCAGATGCGTGGCGGCGTCCAGCACGGGCAGGCGCGACAGGATCATGTTGCCGAAGCGCCGCCGGCCGGCCGGGGCCTGCGCATCGACGCCGGCGCCGAACACCGGCGCGTAGCCGGGAAAGAGCGCGGCCAGTTCCGCCGCCTGGTCGACCGTTTCGCCGCCGCCCATCTCGGCATAGTTGATCGCGATTTCCTGCAGGCACAGCACGTCGACCGGTCCGCGCGCGCGCGCCACCTCGGCGATGCGCCGCAGATCGATCCGGCCGTCGCAGCCCTTGCCGTATTGGATGTTCCAGGAGAGTAGGCAAATCATTGGGGCCTGGGTGCCTAGCTCAAGACGCCACACTTAGGAGCAGAGACAATCCGAACGCAAACTAGTAATATTAGCATTTTAGGGAGATGCCGGGACCGTGGCGAGGGGGGAGACATGTATTTGAGATTCTACACCATAATGATCGTTCCGATGCTGATAACGATCCTGCTGTGTATTGGCGTGGCGGCCGCCGGCAGCGCCATCCAAGTCGATCTTACTGTACCGATTGGCAAGACGCTCGAGAGGATAGGTGGTTCGGCCACGAAAGATCTCTCAGACAGCCAATTGAAAGCTTCCGGTGCTGCTGCCCTATACCTTGGCCTGCTGCTCCTTACGCCAATTCTGTTGCCACCGCTCAAAGACGACGGCCTCCGAAAGCTCCGCAAGAGATTGAAAGGAGATTGGGTGCTAGCCGCAACGGCGCCAACTGGGGAAAATATCCCTGGCACCGCGCGCATAGCCATCAATCGAGATAGCGGCTTCCTCTTCATTGATGGTACATGGAAATCGAAAGAAGGAAGAGATATTGAGTGGAGAGCTCAAGGAATATATCTTGATAAGGGAAGGCTTAGCTATGTAAGCCAAACAAGCATTGTTGGTGAGAAAGGGGGAAAAGCCCAAAGAATTAGATTGTCTGGTTGATTTTGATTTCACAAACCAGCCGAGCTTGGACACGCTCAAGGGGCAATGGCACTTAGTCGAAGGGGAGGGTTCCAACGATATTGTGCTTCGTCGTCGATGATCCAATCAACCTACTTCAGCGCAAGTGCCGTGACTGACCGAACGCCTCCCACCATCCACAGCTACGGCGTCCCGCCATTGGAAACCCTGCGCTCGATGAGCGGGCTGGCGTTCCTGGAAGCGATCATCGCTGGCCGCCTGCCCTCGCCGCCGATCACGGAGGTGCTGCGCTTCCGCCTGGTCGAGGTCGGGCGGGGCAGGGCGGTGTTCGAGGGCACGCCGGGGCGCGACTTCTACAACCCGATCGGCAGCGTGCACGGCGGCTATGCCGCGACCCTTCTGGATTCCTGCATGGGCTGCGCGGTGCATTCGACCCTGCCGCAGGGCCAGGGATACGCGACGCTGGAGATCAAGGTGAACATGGTTCGCGCGCTGACCGAGGCGACCGGCGCCGTCCGGGCGGAGGGGCGAATTCTTCACACCGGGCGCACCACCGCTACCGCCGAGGGCCGGCTGACCGATGCTGCCGGCAAGCTTTATGGCCACGGAACCACAACCTGCGCGGTATTTGGGATCTGAATCCCGGCCGGCCCGACTTCACGGCCCCATGGGCCGCATTACCGTAAAATCCGCGACAAGTTGTAGCGTCTCTCAACGGAAAATTAGGGCCGGACGCGCTAATCATGGCATGCGCGAAGGTATATGCGCGCGGAACGGGTCAGGCCAAATCATGAAGGGCGCCGCGTACGCCGTCAGGCCCCAGCGAGAGTTCGACGGCAAGGAATTCTCGGGCGAAGCGCTCGACGGCCTGAAGATCGTCGATCGGGTCGTGCGCGACGCCAAGTTCGAGCGCGCCTTCATGCGCGGCGCGGTGTTCGACCGCTCGAAGTTCATGGACTGCTCGTTCGCCAACGCGTGCCTCGACCGCGCAAGCCTTGCCCGCACGGTATTCGAGAATTGCGACTTCACCGGCACAAGCCTGGTGGCGGTCGATGCGCGCGAGGCCGTGTTCCGCGCCACCCGCGTGATGTCCTATGACCGCAAGACGGTGTCGTTGACCGAGCCGGTCGTATCGTTCGATGGCGCGACGATCGAGCAGTCGGTCTTCGTGGGCGCGCGGATGAACAACGCGTCGCTGGTCAACGTCAACGCATCCAACGTCAATTTCCGCGAGGCCAGCCTGCAGGGCGCGCGGTTCGACGGCTGCACGCTCGCGGGGTCGGACTTCGCCGGCGCCAAGCTACAGGGCGCCGACTTCTCCCGGGCCGAGGACGCGCGCAGCGTGCTGCCGGAATGGGCGCAGAACGTGGTGACGCTGCTCAGGCCGATCGGGCGGGACGAGCTGCACGGCGCGCTGGAATTGCATGCGCGATGGCTCGCCAGCGACGGCAAGGAAGGCCGTCGCCTGTCCCTGCGCGGCGTCGACCTCTCCAGCGCGCAGCTCGACGATCTTGATCTCTCGGGCAGCGAATTGCGCAATTGCCGCCTGGATTCGGCCAGCATGGCCGATGTGCGACTGATCGCGGCCGACCTGCGCGGCACCAGCTTCGCCGGCGCCGACCTCAGCCGCGCCGACCTGCGCGAGGCGCTGGTCGATGCCGAGGCGCTGCGCGCCGCGCGCGGCCTTAACGGGCGCCGCTAGCCGTCCTGCCAGGTTGCGTCGGCTACAAATCCTTGCACAGGCGCAGCGCGTCGTAGATCGCGCTGTGCACGTTGCGGCTGGCCACGGCGTCCCCGATGCGGTGCAGCTCGAACCGGCCCTTGCCGGCCGTCGTCGGCTGCTGCGCCTGGCCTTTCAATAGCCGCTCGATGTCGGTGACGCCGTTGTTGGCCGACCGGCCCCGCAAGTCCTGATAGACGTCGTCCACCGGCACCGTGCCGTGCTCGAACACGACCTGGGGCGCGCTCAGCTCCGTCTCCGCCCCGGTGAGCTCGTGGCGGAAGGTTGCCACCAGGCGGTTGCCGCTGCTGCGCACGCGGACAAGCTGGTTGTCGGTCAGCACTTCGACGTTGTTCAGCGCGAAGCGCTTCCGATAGATCACCCGCTCGTGGTAGCCCATCTCCAGCGCCACCAGGTTGTCGATGGTCACGAACTTCACGCGGCTGCCCTGCTCGGCCAGGTGCAGCGCGCAGGACACCGCCTCGTGCCGGCCGGTGCCGTCATAGACGATCACCTCGTCGCGGACCTTGCCGGGGTCGGCCAGCACGTCCCAGACGCTGGCGCAGTGCTCGATCCCGTCCAGCCACTCGGTATCGGGAATGCCGCCCGTAGCGACGACCACCACGTCGGGGTTCTCGCCCAGCACGTCCGCGGCCTCGGCAAAGGCGTTGAGGCGGGTATCGACGCCAAGCCGCGCCAGCTCGGCCGCGCGCCAGTCGATGATGGCGATCAGGTCCTTGCGCCAGGTCGCGCGCACCGCCGTCAGAAGCTGGCCGCCGAGCTTTGCCCCGGCCTCGAACAGCACGACCTTGTGGCCGCGCTCGGCGCTGACGCGCGCGGCTTCCAGCCCGGCCGGCCCGCCCCCGACCACCACGACCTTGCGGCCCGGCTTCGCCGAGCGGGCGACGAGTTGGGGCAGGGTCTCCTCGCGCCCGGTCGCCGGGTTGTGGATGCAGCCCACGCGCTTGAACATGCAGAACGAGGCGCCGACGCAGGGGCGGATCGTTTCTTCCTCCCCGCGCATCAGCTTGTTGACGATCTGCGGGTCGGCGAAATGCGCTCGCGTCATCGCCACCATGTCCAGCATGTTCTCGGCGATCGCATGGCGCGCCGTGGCGATGTCGGATATACGCGCCGCGTGGAACACCGGCAGCTTCGTCTCGCGCTTGAATGCAGCGACGGGCTTGAGGAACGGGGCGATCGGCTGCGACATGCCGGGCATGTTGTGCTCGGAGAGCGCGATGTCCGTGTCCATCCGCCCGAAAATGCAGTTGAAGAAATCGAACAGGCCGGAGCGCTCGAGCACCCGCGCGATGGCGACGCATTCGTCGAAGCCGATCCCGTCGTCGATCCCCTCGTCGACGACGAAGCGGATGCCCACGACATGGCGGTCGCCGACCTGGCGGCGGATTTCCTCGTGCACCATCAGCGCGAAGCGGGCGCGGTTCTCGGTCGAGCCGCCGAAGCGGTCCGTCCGCCGGTTGGTGCGCGGCGAGAGGAACTGCCCGATCAGGTGGCCGCCGGTGACGGTTTCCAGCCCGTCCAGCCCGCCCTCCTTGCAACGGCGCGCCGCGGCGCCATAGGCCTTGACCACGCGTGCGATGTCGTCCTCGTCCATCGCCTTGGGGATGCTGCGGTGCTGTGTCTCGCGCACGCGGGAAGGGGCGAGGGTCGGCAGCCAGTTCATCGCCATGAAGTCGGCGCGGCGGCCGAGGTGCGATATCTGGCACATCAACGCCGCGCCCTGGCGGTGGACGCGCTCGGAGAAGGACTGGAAATGGGGAATGACCGCGTCGGTCGCCACGTTGACCTGGCCGCCGCCCCAGCTCGTGTCGACGTCGACCATCGACGAGCCGCCGAACATGGTGAGCGCCAGTCCGCCCTTGGCCTTCTCCTCGTGGTAGCGCTGGTAGGTCTCCTTCGGCATGCCGCCGTCGTCGAGCGAGGAGGCGTGGCTCGTGCTCATGACCCGGTTGCGCAGCGCCAGCCCCTTGATGCGCAGGGGCCGGAGCAGCGGGTCATCCCGGCGTGGCGCCTTGCCGGTCGGGGACTGGGTTGCGGCGGCGGTCGTCATGGCGGGCCTTCCGGCTATAGGTCGGGAAGGGCGGCCGCATGGCGACCGCCCGGACCTCCGAACTATAGCCTATTCGCCCGCCCTCGTGCGGGGCCTCAGGACACGCCGAGCGCGCGGCCGCACACCAGAGCGACCATGAGCGCGGTGGCGATCCAGAAGATGAAGTCCCAAGCGGGCGACACGCCGTTTTCCTCCCGTCGAGTGCCGACGCAAGTACCTATCGGCCATACGCGGGATCTGGCCCGTGACAAGTGAGGGAAGGCGCGACGATTGGCGTCCGCCGTTTCATAAGAAGCACAGCCCGGCGGTCCACGATCCCGGGCTGCCTAGCGCGAACGGCACAGGCCGCCGGGATCGCCCAGGCTCGGGCAGGGAGCTTGGCTGGGAGGCGGCATCGCCGCCGAGCCTGGCAGCACCGCCTGCATCAGCAGCGCAATCGTTTGCGGGTCCTCCAGGAAGGCGAGATGCGCGATGAGGTCGAGCTGCGCCAGCAACTTCACCCGCACCTCGCCAAATCCGTGGGCCGCGACCACGAATTCCTCGGAAAGCGCGATGGATCGGGCCAGCCTGATCCGGGCGCCACCCGGGGACACATCGAGCAGCGTGCAAGCCACGTCCTCGGCGTTCCCACAGCGGACATGGGCTGGCCAGAGGGCGGCGAACCTGGGCTCCCGGCGAAGCCCGCCTTCCGGCCGGAGGGACATGCCATTGTGTTGCATATGCGCACAACGTTTGTTGCAGCGCAGCGTTCCCGCGGGACGGAGGGAACGAGATCGGGGGACGGGCGTTTGCTCTCCATCGAAGGGCCGACGGCTCCGGGCCATGCGCCGACGGTCTACCCCGGGCCTTATCTGCAAAGCGGGCGCGCATCCCCCTGCGCGCCCGCTTTCGTTTTCCAAGCGGTATCTGGCGGATGGGGTGGGATTCGAACCCACGACGGGGTTTCCCCCGTGCCGGTTTTCAAGACCGGTGCCTTAAACCGCTCGGCCACCCATCCACGCCAACGAAACCAAGGGTTTGACACGGATTGGGTGCCCCGCGCCAGCAGCGCCGGTCGGTGCGTCACAAATTGGCCCCGGCTTGACGGACAAGCAGCATGATATGCTTGATTAAGATTCGATAAAGTAATTGATGTTATCGCCAAGGACTGCCTGAATTGTATTCAATATTAGTTTGAATTTGGAGATTGGCGTTGGATGTCTTTGTCGTAGGCAGTTGTCGCGTGCATCGGCCGCTGCGGTGGGCGCAGGACAATGGGCTGGTGAGGATTGCGAACGGCAATTGTCACTGGTTTACCCATTCGGCCCGAGAATGCCTGCAGTACCTGGACGTGCTGGATGGCCGAGAAATTCCGGCGGAGCTCTTCGATCTCGTCGTCGGCACGGGCAACGTAAAGCCTGACACAACGTCTATGATTTTCGATCTGGCGTCGAGCCCGCACGAAGTGTCGGTGGTCGAAATTTCGACGCACAAGCAACTCCGCTACAGGGATTGGCACCTGCACCTCGATCAATTCAGAATAAAGAGCAGGGAGTTGGGCCTGCATCCCGACATCCTGTCGGATCGTCTCAAAGTTCCGCTGGGCTCGCGCAACGGCAACTTTCTGCGTGAGTTCGAGATGCCCCACTTCTATCGTGACCTTTTCGTTGAAACCACCTTGACGATGCAGACAGACGACGAACTGTTCCTTGATCTCATCGAGATCGGGGAGCGCATCTCTGGCCCAATCGTCTTCGTGGACCATTTCAACGTTCCGCGTGATGACGGCATGCGGTTCCCCGAGCGCGACCGGCTGACAAGGACACTGCGGAACTACGCTGCTTCGTCAGGCGATCTGGTCTATGAGACGGCGCCGGCAATCATGAGACACGGCCAGCAAGCGGCTTTGGTGGATGTCAACCACTATGCGAACGGCTTCGAGCCCGTTGTCGCGGCCGAGATGCTCGGCGCAATCGACGATCTGGCGAGGGGTCGCGGGCGCATATTGACATTTGCCTTGGAGGGATTGCGCCAAGCTTGATCGCTGGATCTATGCGACCACCACGCAGCCGAATTGCTGACGGATGAGGGGCGCCGTTATCTGCCTCAATGATTCTTCATTCCGCGAGAAGAAGAAAATAATGTCCGGCGCCAATGTTGTCGGGTCGATTCCGACGACGCCGACACAATGGCTGCCCGGTGTGCGGCGGCAAAGATCCCGTCCCATATCCGCACCATAGTCGCGATAGTGTTCATTGCGCGCCGGATCGGCGAAACCCCAGTCTTCGGTCGTGTACCGATAGGTCGGGGAGGGGGCCATGACATGCACGACGCCGGATTTGCCGGCGACGCGGAGGCATTCCGCAAGCGCGCGCGCATCGTCGGCAACATGCTCGATCACGTGGTTGGAAACTACCAGGTCGAATGCGCCGTCGGGCAGAGGAATATTCATCATGTCATAAGAATTGTGACGGCCATAGGCGGAATAGTCGTATTCCTTGAACCACTCCTTCTTCAGCACTCCCTCCGGCGCGAACTGCAAAGCCCTTTTGTCGCGCAGGTAGCCGCGCAGGTGGCTATAGACGGAAAAGACGATGCGGTGGCGTTCTGTGGCCTTGCACGTCAAGCACGCGGGCAGGCGCCCGGTCGAACTCAATCGTCCCTGGAAACCCTTGCCGAATTCGGTGCCTCCGCAAATATTGCAACGGCCAATCGAGTTTTGGTCGATCATTCGTGGTGACTTCCACTTTCGTCCGAAATAAGTGTGCTATGGCTTCGACCGATTTATCAAATCACGCAATTGCCATTTGACCATATCCTTGCGGCCAGAGGCAATATAGCGCGGGATTGTTGCCGGCTCGCGCCGTTCTCTCCTGTCGTCAAGTTGGAGTGACGACCATGCACATGGGCTTTTGCTTCCACAAGCGTGCCGTTGTCGTCTGCTGCGTGAGTCTGCTTGTTGCCTCGATAAACCTGGGCTGGGTGGGACGCGCGGAAGCCGATCGATGTCCTTCCTTTGCGCCGGTGATGTATCTCGAACTCGTCGGCATCTATACCGATCCCGCGCAATCCGTCGTCGACCCTCAGGCCGAACAAAAGAACGCCGAGGTCACACGGAGCGTCGACGATTTCATGCGCTACGTCGAAAAAGCTGTCGACGCCGGCGGCAAACCCAATGAGGCCGTGCTTGCCTGCGCCTATGGCGCGTATAAGAGCTGGGCGCTTGCCGGCGCTCTTACCGGGGAGCCGCCGAAGTATAACCGCGACGGCGCCGCCAAGCGGGCGCAGTATATCGTCGGATTGAACGTTCTGGCCCTCAAGTTCAAGGCGGCGGGCTCGCCGGTGGACGGGCCGATTCTCTCTTGGCTCCGTGCCTTGAACTACAAGAACATGGATGCATACCTGCGCGGCACGAACCGTGGAAACCTGTATGCGTGGTCCGGCGCGGCGGCGGCGGCCTTTGGCTTGCTCGACCATGATCGCAAAGCGCTCGACTATCAAGATCAGGTCTGGCGGCACACGATCGCGGAGATCCGCGACGACGGCACAATCGACGGCGAAATGGCGCGAGGCCGCCGCGCCTTGATCTATCACATGTTCTCCTTATCCGCGACGCTCATGTTGCAAGAGGCGCGTCGCGCCTTGGGGTACCATGACGAGCCCGCCGAGATTGCACGGGTGAAGCTGCTCGCGGATCAAATCGGGCGGTCGCTCTGTGACTCGCGCCGTCTCGAAGAGAGGACTCATGCATCGCAAGAAATTCCTGGTGATTGGGCCTATCGCATTCCTATAGGCTTTGGCGATGGCATACTGGACGCCGACTGGGTGCGCTGCGGCAGGCCGAATGCCGATCTTGCGGATCCCACCCTTGGCGGCAATGCGCGGGAAAGCGCCGCTGTCTTCAAGAAGTCCATGCGCTGAAGGCAAGCTGCCAAAGTGGTTTGTCGCGCGATGGAATGGAAGCGCGGCGGCCGAAATGCGTCCTATCACCGGCTTCTTGGTCGAGGGAGCGGACCTTGAACCCGCCCCTGGCCGGTGCAATAGTCCTGCTTCCTCGGCGATACGGGCACGTTGGGCATGCTCAAGGTTTTTTCGCCAGCTCAAGTTGACGCCTTTGCGCGCGACGGGTTCGTTTCGCCGGTGCGCGTGATGGCGCCGGAGCGGGCCCGGTACTATCGCGAGCGGCTCGAGGCGTTCGAGGCCGCCTATCCGGAGCATCGCCTCAAGCTCGACCAGAAGGCCCATCTGATCTGCCCATGGGTCGATGAACTGATACGCGAGCCTGGCGTCCTCGATGCCACGCAGGATTTGCTGGGGCCCGACCTTCTGTGCTGGGGCACGTCGCTGAGGGCCAAGCGGCCGGACGGCAAGACCTTCGCCGGTTGGCACCAGGACACCGCCTATGCCGACGTCAAGCCGATCGTGCTCATCGTCGCGGTCGCCCTGTCGCCCGCGCGATCCGAGAACGGATGCATCCGCGGCATCCCCGGTTCGCATCGCGGGCCGCTGCTGCCGCACAAGGAGGCGTTCCAGACCAGCAGCCTCTTGTCGCGCGAGCAGTTCATCGACGCGCCGTTCGACCGGTCGACCGCGGTGGACTTCGCGCTTGATCCCGGCGAGGCCGCGCTGTTCAACAACGCGATGATCCATTCCTCGAACCCGAATTTCGGGCCCGATCGCCGCATCCTGTTCCTGCTCGAGATGATCCCGACCCATGCCTACCAGCACGAGCCGCGCGAGTCGGCGACGCTGGTGCGCGGGCACGACGCGTTCGGCAATTTCGATGCCGATCCGCGTCCGCAGGCGGAAATGGGCGCGGCCGAACTCGCAGCGTGGACGCGCGCGGTGGAGATCCAGGCCAGCGTCCTGTTCCGCGGCGCGCAACGCCCGCCCCGGGCGCTTGCCGGCATGACCAGCGGCACGCCGCCAGTGGGTTGAAACGCATATGCTAGGATTGACAGACGAGACCTCGGGAGATCGCGATGCCGGATGATGCCAAGCAACTGCCCCGTGCTACCTACCGCAGCATGGATCAGGGCACCAAGGAGGAATACGACTTGGTGTTCGGCTACCTGAAGGATTTCCAGAAGAAGCTTCCGGACCGGCTGCTGGAGAGTCTCAAGACGCTCAAGGTTTCCTACTACGGGGAACCGGTGGACCGCTATGTCCACTCGCTGCAGACCGCGACGCGCGCGCATCGCGACGGGCGCGACGAGGAAAACGTGGTGGCGGCCCTGCTGCACGACCTCGGCGATATGCTGGCGAGCGACAACCATTCGGACTACGCCGCCGCGATCCTCAAGGCCTATGTGCGGCCGAATACCTACTGGATGATCCGCCAGCACGGGCTGTTCCAGGGCTATTTCTACTTCCACCATTTTGGCCTGGACCGGAACATGCGCGACAAGTATCGCGGCCATCCGGCGTTCCAGCTCTGCGTCGACTTCTGCGACAAATACGACCAGATGGCCTTCGACCCGGACTACGACACGATGCCGATCGAAGCGTTCGAGCCGATGGTCCGCCGCATCTTCGCGCGCGAGCCCTGGGGCGCGCACGCCAAGCTCGACGGCGGCTACGGCGAAAAGTACTAGCAAGGGAAAGCAACATGGCAGAGACGAAGGTCGCGCTGCTGACGGCGGCGGGCAGCGGCATGGGCGCGGCCTGCGCGCGCGAACTGGCCGAGCAGGGCTACAAGGTCGCGGTGCAGTCGCACTCCGGCAAGGGCGAGGCGCTGGGCAAGGGGTTGGGCGGCATCGGCTTCACCGGCGACTATGCCGATCCGGCGGTGCTGGAGCGCGCGGTCAAGGGAACGCTCGACAAGTTCGGGCGCATCGATGCGCTGGTGAACAGCGCCGCTCATCCGCCCAAGGGGCCGCTGCTCGACATCGACGACCAGGCCTGGCATCGCGGCCTCGACATGACCATGCTCAACGTCATTCGCCTCAGCCGGCTGGTGACGCCTGCGATGGAAAAACAGGGCGGCGGTTCGATCGTCAACATCTCGACCTTCGCTGCGTTCGAGCCCGATCCGGTGTTTCCCATCTCGTGTTGCATGCGCGCGGCGCTGGCCAGCTTCTGCAAGCTCTACTCGGACCAGTACGCGACGAAGAACATCCGCATGAACAACCTGCTGCCGGGCTTCATCGACAGCCTGCCGCTGAACGAGAAGCGGGTGCAGCAGATTCCGATGCACCGCTACGGGACGGTCAAGGAGATCGCCAAGACCGTGGCCTTCCTGGTGTCCGACGGCGGCGGCTACATCACCGGCCAGAACCTGCGGGTCGACGGCGGCATCACCCGCTCGATCTGAACCTTGGACAAGAACGAACGAAGGAACCCGTCCTCGATGGTCCGTATCCAAGCCGACGCTCTGCGCCGCATCATCGCCGAGATCTTCCATCGCGCCGGCTGCAACGAGACGGAGGCCGGCACGGTCGCCAAGCGCCTCGTCGACGCCAACCTCGTCGGTCATGACTCCCATGGCGTCGTGCGCATTCCGACCTACCTCGAAATGGTGCGCGGCGGCGGCGTGGCGCTGAACCAGCATGCCAAGATCGTGGTCGACACGGCCGTGCTGGTGGTGGTCGATGGCCAGTGCGGCTTCGGCCAGGTGATCGGCGAGGAGGCGATGGCGATCGGCATCGACAAGGCCAAGCGCAGCGGCGTGGGCGTAGTGGCGCTGCGCCACTCCAGCCACCTGGGGCGCATCGGCGACTGGACCGAGCAATGCGCGGAGGCCGGGTTCGTGTCGATCCATTTCGTCAACGTGGTCGGCGCCGGCGCGATCGTCGCGCCGTTCGGCGGCACCGACGCGCGGATCTCGACCAACCCGTTTTCCGCCGGCCTGCCGCGGCCGGACGGAAAGCACGTCATCCTCGACATGGCGACGTCGAAGCTGGCGGAAGGCAAGGTCAAGGTCGCGCTGAACAAGGGCGTCGAATTGCCGGAAGGCGCCTTGATCGACAACAAGGGCAGGCCGACGCGCCGGCCTTCCGATCTCTATACCACGCCGCGCGGCGCGCTGACGCCGATGGGCGAGCACAAGGGATATGGCATCGCCGTGTTCTGCGAGTTCCTCGCCGGCATCCTGTCGGGCGGCGGCACCAACCGCCACGAGCGCCGCGACGAGCGCGTGCTCAACAACATGCTGTCGATCATCCTCAACCCGTCGCCCACAGGCGACAAATCCTATGTCCACGAGGAGGCCGACGCCTTCATCAAATGGCTTCTCGACTCGCCGGCGGCCGATCCCGGCAAGCCGGTCATGCTGCCCGGCGATCCCGAGCGGCTGAACCGCGCAGAGCGCCTGCGCGACGGCGTGCCGCTCGACGACATCACCTGGGGCAACATCGTCAGCGCCGGCGCGAGCCTGGGAATGGACCCGGCCGGCATGAAGAAGCAGGCGCGCGCCGGCTAGCTTGCGAGGCGGGCCTGCCGCCGGCTGGATTGGCCGGCCGGCAATCTATCCTTTTGTACAGTCAGCTGTTCCAAAGTATCGGTCGATGCCGTGGGCTAAGCATGCCGGTCGTGAATTCATTGTGGGTGCCCGGAGCGCAATACGACCAAAGTATAGAAGCTAAATCCTTCGGATGGCTCGATGATATATTAATAACTTCTTCATGGGTAAGACTCAATCTCCTGGCGCGCGACGAAACGTCGGCGCAGACGCCAGGAGAATTCCCGTGAGCAAGTATGCTGTCGAACCGACCAACAAGGAACGCACCTTCGCGGACGACGAGATCATCGTCAGCAAGACCGACACGAAGGGCCGGCTAACTTACGTCAACGACGTCTTCTGCAAGGTAGGGCTCTACACGGAGAGCGAGCTGCTCGGCCAGCCGCACAGCATCGTGCGCCATCCCGACATGCCGCGCTGCGTGTTCAAGCTGCTCTGGGACACGCTGGAATCCGGCAAGGAGATATTCGCCTACGTGAAGAACATGGCGAAGAACGGCGACCACTACTGGGTCCTCGCGCACGCCACGCCAAGCTTCGACTCGCGCGGCGGGATCGTCGGCTATCATTCCAACCGTCGCGTGCCCGATCGCGCCGCGGTGGCGCAGGTCGAGCGGCTCTACGCCAAGCTGTTGGCGGAGGAGAACCGCCATGCCGACCGGCGGCAGGGCATGCAGGCGTCGCACGACATGCTGGTCGCCTTCCTGCGCGAGCAGAAGATGGAATACGACCAGTTCATCTTCACCACCATTGCCGAGGCCGCCTGACCGGCAGCCGCGACGTCCCCGCTAAACACGAACTCAGAAAGGGCTGGCAACATGTTCGGCACAGGCGCCATGAAGGCGAAGCTCCAGGAACTGGAATCGCGCGTCGCGATGTACGAGAAGGTCTTCGCGCAGTCGCAGCAGACATGCGAGCAGGCGGCGCGCGGCGATCTGCAGGCGCGGATCGCCGAAACCGAAGGGTTCGGCGAGCTGGCGAAGCTGCCGATCGCAATCAACAAGGCGCTCGACCTGGCCGACGCCTACGTGCGCGAGAGCGGCGCGGCGCTTGAATACGCCAGCCAGGGCAAGTTCTTCCGCGCCTTCCTGACGCGCGGCATGCTGGGCGACTTTCGTCGGGGCGCCGTCACGATCAACACCGCGCGCAAGGCAATGGAGAAAAGCACGCGCGAAGCCGCCGAGGCCGACGCAACCAGGCGCCGGCTCGAGACCGAAGAGAAGGAAAGGGTGATCGTCGAGGCGAAGGCGCGCGAGGAGCGTGCATCGCGGATATCCAATCTCATCGCGGGTTTCGAAGCAAATGTCGAGCGCGCGACGGGCACATTGACCGCGGCCGTGGGCGAGTTGCGTGGCACGGCGGATTCGTTGGTCAATACCGCCGACACCACGTCGACGGAGGCGACCGCCGTCGCGGCAGCCGCCGAGGAGGCAACGACGAACGTGCAGACCGTGGCGTCTGCGGCGGAGGAATTGTCAAGCTCGGTGCAGGAGATCGGCCGGCAGGTGACGCAGTCCAGCCAGATCGCCAAGGACGCGGTGGACACGGCGTCGAAGTCGGATGCGGTGGTGCGCGAACTTGCGCAGTCCGCGCAGAAGATCGGCGAAGTGGTGAAGCTGATCAACGGCATCGCGTCCCAGACCAACCTGCTGGCGTTGAACGCGACGATCGAGGCGGCGCGCGCGGGCGAGGCCGGCAAGGGCTTCGCGGTCGTGGCGTCCGAGGTGAAGCAGCTCGCCAACCAGACCGCGAAGGCGACCGGCGAGATCGGCGCCCAGATCACCCAGATCCAGGACGCGACCGGCGGCGTGGTCAAGTCGATCGAGGAAATTACCCGTACGATCAACGAAATCAGCGCCATCTCCGCGTCGATCTCTTCGGCGGTGGAGGAGCAGGGCGCTGCAACCGGCGAGATTGCGCGCAATGTTCAGGAGGCGGCGACGGGTACGCGCGAAGTGTCAGGAAAGATCGGCGGCGTTTCGCAGGGGGCTTCCGAGACCGGAACGGCCGCCAACCAGCTCCGCGCATCCGCCGGCAACCTGGACCAGGCGTCCAACGAGCTGCGGCGGGATATCGAGACGTTCCTGCGCGACGTCCGCGCCGCGTAGCGAAGCCGTTCCGTCAGGCCGCGTCGGGCGTGTCGCTCTTTTGGAGAGCGCCACGCCCCGCGGCTGCTTCCGGCGGCCATGCACGGCGCAGGCTCTGGCGATAGTTGCTGGGCGTGCGGTCATAGGCGGCGTGGAAGCATTTCGAGAAATGCGACGCGGTTTCGAACCCGCAGGCCAGCGCCACGTCCAGGATCGAATGGTCGGTCTGCGTCAGCAGCAGCCGCGCCCGCGCCAGGCGCAGCGCCAGGTAGTAGCGCATCGGCCGCGTGTCCAGATACTTGTGGAACAGGCGCTCGACCTGGCGCACCGATAGCTCGACGCGCTGGGCCAGGTCGGCCCGGTCCAGCGGGATCTCGAGGTTCTGTTCCATCAGGCCGATGACGCTGAGCAGCTTGGGATGCGTCACGCCGAGACGCGCCGCCGGCGTCAGCCGCTGGCGGTGGTCGGCCTCGCGCACCTGGGTATGGATTGCCTGCTCGGCGACGGCCATCGCGAGGTCATGGCCGTGATCCAGCCGGATCATGTGCAGCATCATGTCGAGGGCCGAGGTCCCGCCGGAGCAGGTCGCGCGGTCGCAGTCGATCTCGAAGATGTCGTCGCTGATGTCGAGGTCGGGGAACTCCTCGCGAAAGGGCTGCAGGTACTCCCAGTGGATGCAGGAGCGGTACCCCGCGAGCAGCCCGGCGCGCGCCAGCGCATAGGTGCCGCCGCTGATCGATCCGATCCGGCAGCCATGGCGCGCCAAGCGGTTCAGCCAGGCGAAGACGGCGCGGTCGCGCAGGTTTGGGCTCTCGAGTCCGCCGCAGACATAGACCGCATCGAACCCCACGCTGTCGGCAAGCGAATGATCGACCGACAGCACGATCCCGTTGCTCGCCTTCACCGGCTTGCCGTCCGCCGAGACCAGGCGCCAGCGATAGAGTTCCTTGCCGCTGAGCCGGTTGGCCTGGCGCAGCGGCTCGATCCCCGCGGCAAATCCCATCAGGGCGAAGTTCGGCTCGAGCAGGAACCCGATCAGCTCGATCTTGGGATTGCCGCACGCCTGCGACTTGGCCGATGCGCCGCGTGGTCTCGATGGAACGGTCACTGCCAGGGCTCTCCCGAGTGCATGTCGTTTTTGGAACAATATCCCCTTGGCCGCCAAAAAGCACTAGGCGGCGGGCCGAATCACCGGCAGCGGCCGGCTTCCCCTCGATCCCGCACGAGTGATGGCAAACCGCCGCGATGCGCCGCTTTCCGCCATAGGCATCAACGGCATGGACAAGCGAATCGGCCTATGGCAGATACGAATCGGTGGGCGGGTCGGAGAAATTGATCGGGTTTAATGACCGCAACTCTGTCTAGCCCCACTCCCGGATGGACGCGCCGCGCCGCAATGCGGCTGGCAGGACTGGCCGCGATGGGTGCCATGCCCGTCCTTGGTCTGCCGTTTTGCGTCCGTGCCAACACGCAGGATTTCGACTCCTGGCTCAAAGATTTGCGCCAGGAAGCCCGCGGCAAGGGCATCTCGCAGGGCACGCTCGACGACTCGCTCGCCGGCGTGCAGCCGATCGACCGCGTGCTCGAACTCGACCGCAAGCAGCCCGAATTCACCCTGACCTTCCGCGACTATCTGGCGCGCGTGGTCAACGATGCGCGGGTCGAGAAGGGCCGCCGGCTCCTCGACGAGAACCGCGCGCTGCTCGAGCAGGTCAGCCGGAACTACGCCGTGCAGCAGCGCTTCATCGTCGCGTTGTGGGGCATCGAAAGCGACTTCGGCCGCCTGACCGGCGGCTTTCCCGTGATCGCGGCGCTGGCGACGCTCGCCTATGACGGGCGGCGCAGCAGCTTCTTCAGGCAGGAGTTGATGAACGCCCTGCGCATCATCGACCAGGGCCATATCAGCTCCAAGTCCATGACCGGAAGCTGGGCCGGGGCGATGGGCCAGAGCCAGTTCATGCCGTCGAGCTTCCTCAGCTTTGCGGTCGACTATGACGGCGACGGCAAGCGCGACATCTGGACCAGCCTTCCCGACGTGTTCGGCTCGATCGCGAACTACCTGGCGAAGTCGGGGTGGAACGACGACCAGACCTGGGGACGTCCGGTGTCCCTGCCGCCGGCCTTTCCCGCCGACCAAGCCGACTTGGCCGTGAAGAAGCCGCTGTCGGAATGGAACGCGATGGGCGTGCGCAAGATGGACGGTGCGCCGCTGCCCTCGCGTGATCTGCTCGCCTCGGTCATCAAGCCCGGCGGGGGCGAGGATGCGTTCCTCGCCTACGACAATTATCGCGTCATCATGAAATGGAACCGCTCGCAGTTCTTCGCGACGGCGGTGGGCACGCTGGCCGACCGTTTGGTCGAGGGGAGCTGAGGCGATGCGCGCAACCACCAAGCGGCCCGCCCTGCGTGGGCTGGCTGCCGCCGCCTGCGCGGGGATGCTCCTTGCAGGCTGTGCGGAGACCCAGCTTGCGAGCCACATCGCGAAGAAGACCTCGCGCGAGATCTACGGCACGCCTGGCGCGATGGCGGGCGACGAGCGTGCGCCCCAGCAGGCCGCGGCCTACCCGCCCGGCCAGCGGATACCGCCGCGCCCGATCTACAAGGTCGGCGATCCCTACCAGATCGACGGCACCTGGTACTATCCGAAGGAGGATTTCCAGCTCGTCGAGACGGGCATCGCGTCGTGGTACGGCGCCGACTTCCACGGCAAGCCGACCGCCAACGGCGAGGTCTACGACATGAACGCGGTTTCGGCTGCGCATCGTACCTTGCAGATGCCGGCCGTGGTGCGCGTGACCAACCTCGAGAACGGCCGCAGCCTGGTGCTGCGCGTCAACGACCGCGGCCCGTTCGCGCGCGGCCGGATCATCGACCTGTCCAAGCGCAGCGCGGAACTGCTGGGCGTCTACGAGGTTGGTACCGCCAAGGTACGGGTCGAGGTGCTGTCCGATGCGAGCCAGTCCGTGAAGGAAGCGGCACTCCGTGGCCAGCCGTCCGACGGGCTGCTGCAGCTCGCATCGTTGAGCACGCCCCCGGCCGCACTGGCGCCGCCGATGGCGCCGGTGGCGCCGCCGGCACCGATGCCGGAGCCGCAGGTGCGCGTCGTCCCGGTGGGGACCAGCAATATCTTCGTCCAGGCCGGCGCCTTCTCGAACCAGGAAAACGCGCTGCGCGTGCGCGACGCGATCGCCGACCTGGCGCCCACCGCGATCACGCCCGTGTCGACCACCGGCCAGCGCCTGTTCCGCGTGCGGCTGGGACCGGTGGCGTCGGTCGACGATGCCGACGCCGCCCTTGAACGGGTCGTCAAGAGGGGGTATGCGGGAGCGAGGATCGTCGTCGAATGAACGCAACCGCGCGATCATATTTCGGGCGCATTGGCGGCCTAGGTTCGATGGGCCGTGCCCCGCGAACGAGGACGAGGTGAGACGATGAGCCAGCGATCACCAGCCCGATTCCTGAGCGTCGCCGCGATCGCCATCGGCCTTGCCGCGGTGGCGGCGTTCCTGCCCGTCACCGGCAGCGCCCAGCAGGCGGAGCCGGCCAAGAAGCCGGCCGCCGCGAAACACGGCGTTCCGGCGAAGAAGGCGCCGGCAAAGGAAACCGCCGCCAAGCCGGCGGCGCCGGCCACGGGAGCCGAGACCGGCACCGCCTCGTCGTCCAATCGCGGGCCCACGGCGTTCGAGAGCGAGGCGCGCAACGCGCTGCTGATCGATTTCCAGACCGGCGCGGTGCTCTACGAGAAGGCGGCCGACGAGCGCGTCGGCCCCGCCTCGATGAGCAAGATGATGACCACGCATATGGTCTTCGAGCAGATCAAGGCCGGCAAGCTGAAGATGGACGACACGCTGCCCATCTCCGACAAGACCTGGAAGCAGTGGAACAACTCGGGCTCGACCATGTTCATCCCCGTGGGCGCGCGGGTGCGCGTCGACGACCTGTTGCGGGGCGTCATCATCCAGTCCGGCAACGACGCCTGCGTCGTGTTCGCGGAAGGGCTCTACGGCTCGGAAGAGGCCTTCGCGGCGGCGATGAACCGGCGCGCGAAGGAACTGGGGCTGGTGAACAGCAACTTCACCAACGCGACCGGCTGGCCCGATCCGAACCACTACATGACCGCGCGCGACCTGGCGACGCTGGGCCGCCACCTGATTACCGACTTTCCGGACCTCTACAAGATCTACAGCGAGAAGGAATTCACCTACAACGGCATCAAGCAGGGAAACCGGAACCCGCTCATCTACAAGGATTCGGGCACCGACGGCATCAAGACCGGCCATACCGAGGAGGTCGGCTACGGGCTTACCGCCTCGGCGGTCCGCAACGGGCGCCGGCTGATCCTGGTCGTGCACGGGCTGAAGAGCATGAAGCAGCGTTCGGCCGAAGCCGAGCGGCTGATGGATTACGGCTTCCGCGAATTCAACAACTACGTTCTTTTCAAGGCCGGCGACAAGGCCGGCGACGCGGAAGTGTGGCTGGGCGAGAAGCTGCGCGTCGGCCTGCGGGTCGACAGCGACGCCGTGGTGACCCTGCCGCGCGCCGCGCGCAAGGACCTCAAGGTCCAGGTCGTGACGCAGGAGCCCATCCCGGCCCCGATCAGGAAGGGCCAGGAACTCGGCAAGCTGATCGTCTCGGCGCCGGGCATGGCCAATCGCGAAATCCCGCTGCTCGCCGACGCCGACATCGAGAAGCTGGGCGTGTTCGCCAAGATGGGGGCGACGCTGGCCTACGTGGTGCTGGGCTCGCGCAAATAATGCCCGATCGATCGCCGCGCCGCGCGTGAGCAAAGGCCGTTTCATCACGCTGGAAGGCGGCGAGGGCGGGGGCAAGTCCACCCAAGTCTTCCGCCTGGCCGAGCGCCTGCGCCGCACGGGGCTGTCCGTGGTGGCGACGCGCGAGCCGGGCGGCGCGGAGGGGGCGGAGATCATCCGCAAGCTGCTGGTCGCGGGCGATCCCGGCCGCTGGGATCCCATGACCGAGCTGCTGCTGCATTTCGCCGCGCGCCGCGACCATCTGCGACGGACGATCTGGCCGGCGCTCGAGCGCGGAAACTGGGTAGTCTGCGACCGCTTCGCCGATTCCACCATGGCCTATCAGGGCTACGGCCAGGGCTTGGGCCCAGCGGTGGTGGATTCGGTCTACCGGCTGGTCGTCGGCGACTTCAAACCCGACCTGACCCTGATCCTCGATCTGCCGGCCGCCGAGGGACTGGCGCGCGCCGATGCCCGCGGCGGCGATAATCGCTACGAGCGCATGGACATGGCGTTCCACGAACGGCTGCGCCAGGGTTTCCTCGAGATCGCGCGGCGCGAACCCAGACGCTGCGCGGTGATCGACGCCAGCCAGCCTGCCGACAGCGTGACCGAGGCGATTGCGGCGGCGGTGCGATCAAGGCTATCCGTGGCGGTGTGAAGACCGCCGAGGACCTGCATCCCGACGACGATCCGCCGGAGCGCGCGCCGCGTCTGAACCCGGACCTTTTCGGCCATCCCGAGGCCGAGGCGTCGTTCCTGTCGGCCTGGAACTCCGGCCGCATGCCGCACGCCTGGCTGCTGGCCGGTCCGCGGGGGATCGGCAAGGCGACATTGGCCTACCGCATGGCGCGCTTCGTCTTGGCCGGCGGCGGGCAGGGGGGCGGGCTGTTCGGCGCCCCGGACAGCCTGGCCATGGCGCCCGGGGACCGCGTGTTCCAGCGTGTGGGCGCCCTGGGCCATTCCGATCTGCGCGTGATCCGCCGCAGCAAGAACAAGACCGGCAAGTGGCGCCAGGACATCTCGATCGAGGACGTGCGCGACATGGGCGCGTTCCTGCGCCTGACCGCGGGCGAGGGCGCCTGGCGGGTGGCGATTATCGACAGCGCCGACGAGATGACCCGCCAAGCCGCCAACGCGGCGCTGAAGGTCGTGGAGGAGCCCCCGCCGCGCGCTTTGATCCTGCTGGTCAGCCATGCGCCGGGCCGGCTCCTGCCTACAATCCGGTCACGCTGCCGGCGCCTGGTCCTGCGGCCGCTGGACGACACGCTGGTCAAGCGCATCGTGGCGAAGCACCACCCATCGCTGCCGGCGGACGAGCTGGATGCCCTGGCGCGGCTGGCGGAGGGCAGCGCGGGGCGCGCGCTGGCGCTGGTCGACCATGGCGGCGTCGAGCTTCACCGCGCCATGCTGGCGATGCTCCAGGGTTTTCCCCGGGTCGACGGGCTGGCGCTCGACCGGCTCTCCGACCGCCTGGGACGGGCGGGCGCGGAGGAGGGATTCCGCGTGTTCGGCGAGATGTTAACCAATTTGCTCTCCCGGCTCTGCCGCGACCAGAAAGCCGGGCGCCTGGCAGGGGGGCCATCGGAGGCACCGTCGCAGGACCCGGAAGCGCCGGTCGCGCAGGCCCTGGCTGCGGCGGCCGGCCTTGATCGCTGGCTGCAGGTATGGGAAAAGCTCGCTGAACTATTCGCCCGTGCCGAAAGCGCCAAGCTGGACCGCAAGCAGGTCGTCGTCGACGCCGTTCTGACCCTGGCGCAAGCGGCGCGGAACCGGACGTAAATGCTTACCTACCGTCATGGCCGGGCGATCCCCGGCCATCCACGTCTCTACGCGGCGCCGAACCGGGCGCGATACGTGGATGCCCGCGCTGGGGGCGCCAGGCCAGGACGGCGGACGATCTGAGGGACGAGTTCCCTGGAAACGGAAATGGCCGACCAGCGCTACTACATCACGACGCCGATCTACTACGTGAACGACAAGCCGCACATCGGCCACGCCTACACGACGCTGGCGTGCGACGCGATCGCGCGGTTCATGCGCCTGGACGGGCGCCAGGTGCATTTCCTGACCGGCACCGACGAGCACGGCCAGAAGGTCGAGAAGTCGGCCAAGCAGGCCGGCATGGCGCCCAAGGCCTTCACCGACCAGGTGTCGCAGAACTTCCGCGACCTGGCGAAGGCGATGAATTTCTCGGTCGACGATTTCATCCGCACGACCGAGCCGCGCCATGTCGCAGCCTCGCAGGCGATCTGGCAGGCGCTGGTCAAGTCCGGCGACATCTATCTGGGCAGCTATGCCGGCTGGTACGCGGTGCGCGACGAGGCGTTCTACACCGAGGGCGAGCTGATCGAGAGCCCGCCCGGGCGGAAGGTCGCCCCGACCGGCGCTCCGGTCGAATGGGTCGAGGAGCCGAGCTATTTCTTCAAGCTCTCGGCCTGGCAGGACCGCCTGCTGAAATTCTACGAGGAGAACCCGCTCTTCATCCTGCCGGCGTCCCGGCGCAACGAGGTGATCAGCTTCGTCAAGGGCGGGCTGAAGGACCTGTCGGTGTCGCGCACCAGCTTCAAATGGGGCGTGCCGGTGCCGGGCGACGACAAGCACATCATGTACGTGTGGCTCGACGCGCTGACGAACTACATCACCGCGGTCGGCTATCCCGACACCGACTCCGCGATGTTCCGCAAGTTCTGGCCGGCCGACCTGCACATGGTCGGCAAGGACATCCTGCGCTTCCA
>JADLEG010000082.1 GCA_020846275.1 Alphaproteobacteria bacterium | reverse complement strand
CCGAGCTCAAGTTCAACACGCCGCTGCATGTGCGGCTGCTGTCGGAGGTCGTCGAGCTGCAGAAGGACAAGACCTACGACTACGCCGGGCGCACCAACGCCGGCGAGGGCCGCTTCACCTCGGGCGAGTGCCCGCTGTTCCTCACCTCCTCGGCCTTCTTTGGCAACGTCAAGGCGAACGCGAAGTTCGAGTACGGCAGCGCGCCGATGCCCTACTACGCCGACGTCCAGGGCGCGCCGCAGAACTCGATCATCGGCGGCGCCAGCCTGTGGGTGATGGGCGGCAAGAAGCCCGAGGAATACAAGGGGGTCGCCAAGTTCTTCACCTTCCTGTCGGACACCGACCGCCAGATCTGGCTGCATGTCGAGTCAGGCTACCTGCCGATCACCAAGGCGGCGTACGAGAAGGTCAAGGCTCAGGGCTTCTACAAGGACAACCCGGACCGCGAGACGCCGCTGCTGGAACTCACCAACAAGCCGCCCACGGAGAACTCGCGCGGCCTGCGCTTCGGCAACATGGTGCAGATGCGCGACGTGTGGGCCGAGGAGATCGAGGCGGCGCTGAACGGCTCCAAGACGCCGAAGGCCGCGCTGGACGCGGCCGTGGAGCGCGGCAATGCGATGCTGCGCCAGTTCGAGCGCACGGTGCGCTGAAAAGCGGGCTTCGCGGCTGCCCGGCGGCACCGTGACCGTCGGGCAGCCGCAATCGCCATGCGCAAGGTCGTCTTCAAGGGCACGCTGCTGCCGCTGCTGCTGATCGCGCCGCAGATCGTTATCACGGTGGTCTTCTTCTACTGGCCGGCCAGCCAGGCGGTGTGGCAGTCCTTCCTGATCCAGGACGCCTTCGGCACGACCACCGAGTTCGTCTGGCTCGAGAACTACCAGGTCCTGTTCAAGGACCCTGGCTACTACAACGCCATGGGCGTCACCGCCGTGTTCTCGATCGCGGTCGCGGTGCTGTCGCTGGGGCTCGCGCTGCTGCTGGCGGTGATGGCCGACAAGCAGATCAAGGGCGCCGGCTTCTACAAGACCATGCTGATGTGGCCCTATGCCGTGGCGCCGGCGATCGCGGGCGTGCTGTGGCTGTTCATGTTCCAGCCCTCGCTCGGCGTGCTGGCCCAGGTGCTGCGCGGCTGGGGCCTGGACTGGAACCCGCTGCTCAACGGCCGGCACGCGATGATCCTGGTGATCATGGCCGCGGCGTGGAAGCAGATCAGCTACAATTTCCTGTTCTTCCTGGCCGGGCTGCAGTCGATCCCGAAATCGCTGATCGAGGCCGCGGCGATCGACGGCGCGGGCCCGCGGCGACGGTTCTGGACGGTGATCTTCCCGCTGCTGTCGCCGACCGCGTTCTTCCTGCTTGTGGTCAACATCGTCTACGTGTTCTTCGACACGTTCGGCATCATCGACGCGGTGACCCATGGCGGGCCGGCCAAGGCCACCGAGACCATGGTCTACAAGGTGTTCCAGGACGGCAGGCTGGGCGGCGACCTGGGCGGCTCCAACGCGCAATCCGTGATCCTGATGGCCCTGGTGATCGCGCTGACCGCGATCCAGTTCAAGTACATCGAGCGCCGGGTGCATTACTGATGGTCGAGCAGCGGCCGCTGTCGAAATTCGTGGCGCACGCGATCCTGGTGGCCGGCATCGTGATCGTCGCCTTTCCCGTCTATCTGACCCTGATCGCCTCGACGCACGAGCCCGCCGACATCGTCAACGGCACGATGGGCCTGCTGCCCGGCCACATGGGCGTCACGCATTATTTCGACGCGCTGTTCAGCGGCACCAAGCAGATCAAGTCGACGCCGGTGCTGCAGATGATGGGCAACAGCCTGGTGATGGCGTTGGTGATCGCGATCGGCAAGATCGCGATCTCGATCATCTCGGCCTACGCGGTCGTGTTCTTCCGCTTCCCCTTCCGCATGTTCTTCTTCTGGACGATCTTCGTCACCCTGATGCTGCCGGTCGAGGTGCGCATCTACCCGACCTACAAGGTCGTGGCCGACCTGGGCCTGCTCAATACCTATGCGGGCCTCACCATCCCGCTGATCGCTTCGGCCACCGCGACGCTGCTGTTCCGGCAATTCTTCCTGACCATCCCCGACGAGCTTGTGGAGGCCGCGCAGATCGACGGCGCGGGGCCGATGAAGTTCTTCCGCGACATCGTGCTGCCGCTGTCGCTGACCAACATCGCGGCGCTGTTCGTGATCCTGTTCATCTATGGCTGGAACCAGTATCTGTGGCCGCTCTTGATCACCACCGATTCCGGCATGGACACGATCGTCTACGGCATCCGCCGGATGATCGTGACGTCGGACGCGAACACCGACTGGCACATCGTGATGGCGACCACGATGCTGGCGATGCTGCCGCCGGTCTTCGTCGTCGTCGTGATGCAGCGCCTCTTCGTCAAGGGCCTGGTGGACACCGAGAAATGATCGGGGCGGAAGCCGGCGGGGGAATCTGATGGCCGAGGTCGAGCTGCGTGCGGTGCGCAAGAGTTTCGGCGCCACCAAGGTGATCCACGGCGTCGACATCAAGATCGCCGACGGCGAACTGGTGGTTATCGTCGGCCCCTCGGGCTGCGGCAAGTCGACCCTGCTGCGGATGGTGGCGGGGCTCGAGACCGTCAGCGAAGGCACGATCGCCATCGACGGGATGCCGGTCAACGACCGCGAGCCCAAGGACCGCGACATCGCGATGGTGTTCCAGAACTACGCGCTCTACCCGCACATGTCGGTCTACGACAACATGGCCTACGGCCTGCGCAACCGCGGCATGGACAAGGCGGAGATCGACCGCCGGGTGCGCGAGGCGGCGAAGACCCTGGAACTGGCCCACCTGCTCGAGCGCAAGCCGCGCCAGTTGTCGGGCGGGCAGCGCCAGCGTGTGGCGATGGGCCGCGCCATCGTGCGCGAGCCCAAGGCGTTCCTGTTCGACGAACCGCTGTCGAATCTCGACGCCAAATTGCGCGTGCAGATGCGCGTGGAGATCAAGAAATTGCAGCGCCAGCTCGGCGTCACCAGCCTCTACGTCACCCACGACCAGGTCGAGGCGATGACGCTCGCCGACCGGCTGATCGTGATGAACGCCGGGGTGGCCGAGCAGATCGGCACGCCGATGGAGCTCTACGCGCGCCCGGCCACCACTTTCGTCGGCGGCTTCATCGGCTCGCCGGCAATGAACTTCTTTCCCGCCCGCGCCGCCAACGGCCGGGTCGAGCTCGGCGGCGGCATCGTGCTGGCGATGTCGAACGCGACCGCCGCGGGCGAGGTCACGGTCGGCATCCGGCCCGAGCACCTAACTCTGGGCGGCGCGGACGGCGTGTCCCTGCCGATCAAGGTCGAGCTGATCGAGCATCTCGGCGCCGAGGCCCTGGTCTATGGCCACCTACCCGGGGGAGCCGCGCTTACCGCCCGCATCGACGGCGAGACCGACGTCGCGCTCGACGCGCAGCTCACCCTGTCCGTCGAGCCGCGCCACATCCACCTGTTCGACAAGACGAGCGGCAGGCGCGTTGACTAGGTGCGCGCGGTCGCTGGTCAGTCTGCGAATCGCCGGTCCAACTTGCCGAGCTGACTGGTGAAGCCCAGGACCTGCATCTTCGATATCTCGGCATAGGGCATCGGCTCTAGGGTCACCAGCATCCGCACGCGGTCGCCGGCCTGGATGAAGTCGACCGACATGGTGGTTTCGAACGGCTTTATGCCGGGCATGAAATCGATGATGTGCGTCAGCACCAGACGCCTTGGCGGCTCGTAGACGGCGAACCACCCGCGCGTCTTGTGCTGGGGCGCGTGGCCCATGTCCTTCATGGCCTTCACCGCTTGCGGCGTGTCCGCGATCATGTCGTAGTGAAGCGCGCCGCCCTGGCGCGCCTCGATCCTATGCACCTCGACGCGAAACTCCTCGGGTCCCCACCAGGACTCGAAGCCTTCTTTTGTGGTCCACAGCGCCCAGAGCTCTTCCACCGTCGCCCGATAGCTCCGTTCGATCACGACGGCCCGCGGCTTGGCTTCGGCGGTCGCTCGGTCTTCTCCGCTCATCGCGTGCTCCTATTTCCTGCGCCGTTTTTCCAGTGCGGCCGCGAACCGGTCCAGGCGCGCATCCCACAAGGAACGGTACGCCGCCAGCCAACCGTCCATTTCGCGGAACGGTTCCGGCCGCAGCGCGTAGTAGCGGTGCTGGCCGTCCGGCCGCATCGAGACGAATCCCGACTCGTGCAGAATCCGCAGGTGGCGTGACACCCCGGACTGATGAATCCCCGCTTCCCTCACGATATCGCCCACCGGCCGCTCGCCCAGCCGCAGGGCTGCGACGATGCGCCGGCGGGTCGGATCAGCCAGGGCCTGGAAAGCATCTATCTGCATGAGCAGATATATACATTATCATGTATATATCCGTCAACCAAGCATTGCAACGCAGAGGCCGACGCGCTTCACTCACTCTGTTAGTCACAAGGAGGGACGCATGGGAGCCGTGCTGCAATCCTGGCAGGCCTGGGCCGTGCTGTCGGCCGTGTTCGCGGCGCTCACCGCGATCTTCGCCAAGCTGGGCGTCGCGGACATTCCGTCCGACGCCGCCACCTTCATCCGCACCGTCGTGATCCTGGCGATGCTCGGCGCGATCCTGGCCGCGACCGGCGAATGGCGGGCAGTCGGTAGGGCGCTCTCGGGCGGCGGCGGCGCCGGCCGCGCGCTGGCGTTCCTGCTCGTGTCCGGACTCGCGACCGGCGCCTCCTGGCTGTGTTATTTCCGCGCGCTCAAGCTGGGCGACGCGGCGCGGGTGGCGCCGATCGACAAGCTGAGCGTGGTGCTGGTGGCGTTGTTCGGCGTGCTGTTCCTGGGCGAGCAGCTCTCGGCGCCGAACTGGCTGGGGGTAGCGCTGATCGCGGCCGGCGCTATCCTGGTCGCCTACAAGGGATGAGGCAAAACGGCGAAGCCGCCGAGGGGTGTCAGGTCTTGCGCTGATCGTCCGGGAAGGCCGAGGCGACGCCGTGCAGCACGTGCTTGTCGACATCGCCGGCGAACACGTAGACATAGCCGCCCTTGCGCCAGTAGATCATGCGCAGGCCGTTGCGCTTGGCCGTGGTCCATTCCGTGTCGCGGCGCTTGGTCTGCGCGATCGCCACGCTGACGATGGCGTCGCCAGTGACCGACTTGTAGAAGAACTGCGCGCCGGGCTGCCCCTCGATGAACGTCACGCGACCGCCCTGCATCTTGAAGCCCTGGTTCTCGAGCTTCGGCAGGCGCACGTCGCGCTTCAAGCGCTGGCCGAACCAGTTCTCCAGGTAGTCGACGTCCTCGGCATTGACGTCCACCAGCGAGCGCTCGTCGCCCTCCGCGGTCCGCGCATAGGCCTGGTAGTAGTTCGCGACGCTGCTGAGCCAGGCGTCCGGGGCGTTGGCGGTGATCGTGTAGGGCAACTCGTAGCCCGTGCTCAAGGCAAGGCCGCCGCCCACGACGACGATCGCGGCGACCGAGGCGGCCATCGCCAGCAGGCGCCGACCGGAAGGCATGCGCCAGGGCCGGGCGCGCTGCGCGCCCAGCGGCGCCAGCAGGCGCTCGGGCACCGGCTCGCGCATCGGCGCGTTGAACGCCGCGCGCAGCGCCGCATTGCTGTCCAGGAGGTCGCGGATGTACCGGGCGAAATCCGGGTCCGCTTCCATGACGCGCTCGATCTCGGCCATGGCGGCGTCGTCGAGCTCGCCGTCCACATAGGCCATGATCTGCGTTTCGTCCGGTCGCTGCATCCCCACCATCGCTCGATCCGCTATTTCAATCTTACTACTTTTCCGTCGTCGCCGCCTCTGCCCCGGCGCTCCATCAGCCGCATCAGCCCCGCGCGGGCCCTTGCCAGGCGGCTCATCACGGTTCCGATCGGGATATCCAGGATATCCGCCGCCTCCTTGTAGCTCACCCCTTCGACCCCGATCAGCAGAAGCGTTTCGCGCTGCTCCTCCGGCAACTGGCTGACGGCCTCGCGAACCGCTTCCATCGTCAGCCGCGCCTCGATGTGGCGCTCGCCGTCGAAGACCTGGTCGCTCAAATCCTCTCGCTCGTGCGCGCGGTCGCGCACCTTGCGCGCCCGCAGATCGTCGATCCATATCGTGCGGACGATCCGGAACAGCCAGCTATCCAGCCGCGTACCGGGCGTCCACTGCTCCATACGCGCCAGGGCGCGCTCGCAGGCCGCCTGCACCAAGTCGTCGGCGCGGTCGGCATTGCCGGTGAGGCCACGCGCGAAGCGTCGCAGGCGCGGCAGAAGCGCCACCAGCTGGCTGCGGAACAGAGCGTCCAAACGGTACCGCCCGACTTGTCGTCGTTCGTCGCAATTTGGCCGCTATTCACCAAACGGCCATCCGACCCGTTTATTCCACGCCCGCGACTTCAGGGCAACGAAAACGACATTCTGGCAGGAAAATCAACTATTTGGAACAATTCGACGGGCTCCACGGCCTGGCGGTGCTGCCCGGGAATAAAGCACGCCGGGGTCGCGTTAGGCTGCTGACGGGCCACGAAGCCCGCACCCCAACCTCACCTGGAGATTTTCATGAAGAGAATCGCTTTCGCCCTGGCCGCGCTGGCCGTCATCGGTTTCGCGGCCTCGCCCGGCTTCGCGCAGGGCAAGGGCTGCGCCGACGAGATGAAGGCCCTGAAGGTGACCTGGGACAAGGCCGCCGCGGGGCCGAAGAAGGACGCCGCCGGCAAGGAATACAAGAACGCCGAGGCGGCCCTCGCCAAGAAGGACGAGAAGACCTGCCATGCGGCGGTGGAGAAGGCCAAGCTGGCGCTCAAGTAGAACGCATTCGCCCCCTCGGCTTCTCATCAAGCTGGACCCTGCCCGCCGGTCGGGCAGGGTCTTCTTGTTTTCGCAATCAGCCCATCTTGGGCATCGCAAAAGGCCGTTCGCGCTCGAACGCGCGGCTGGCGCGCAGCACCACGGCCTCGCCATGGAGGGGGCCCACGAGCTGCAATCCGATCGGCAGCCCCGCCTTGGTCAGCCCGCACGGCACCGCCGCGGCGGGCTGGCGCGTCAGGTTGAACGGGTAGGTGAAGGGCGTCCATTCGGTCCACCGCTTCATGCCCGATCCCGTCGGCGTCTCCTGCCCCGCCGTGAAGGCCGCGATCGGCAGCGACGGCGTCAGCAGCAGGTCGAAGCGCTCGTGGAACTTGTTCATCGCCATGCCCAGCTCCTCGCGCCGCTTAACCGCCGCCAGGTAGTCGAGCAGCGTGACGCGGTTGCCCGCCTCGGCGATCTCCACGAGGCCGGGATCGACCATCGCGCGCTGCGCCGGCGTGAAGCGAGCGAGCAGGTTCGCCGCGCCGGCGTACCAGTGCACCGAGAAATAGTCGTGGCTGTCCTTGAAGATCGACGTGCCGGCGCCGGGATCCACCTGCTCGACCTTGGCGCCGAGCTTCTGGAACAGCTTCGCGCCGGCGGCCACGCTCTGGGCGATCTCGGGGTCGACCCTGGCGTAGCCGAGATCCGGGCTGAAGCCGATGCGCAGGCCCTTGACCCCCTGGTCGAGCCCCTTGCCGTAGTCCGCGCCGTCCGCGGGCAGGGCGTACCAGTCGCGCCAGTCGGGCTGCGCCATCACCGTCAGCATCAGGGCCGAATCGGCGACGCTGCGCGTCATCGGGCCGATATGCGACACGGTGCCGAAGGGGCTGGCGGGATAGGACGGCACGCGGCCGAAGGTCGGCTTGATGCCGTAGACGCCAGTGAAGCCGCAGGGGATGCGGATCGAGCCGCCGCCGTCCGAGCCGGTCATCAGCGGCCCCAGCCCCGCCGCGAGCGCCGCCGAGGCGCCGCCGCTGCTGCCGCCGGCGGTCATCCCTAGGTTCCACGGATTGCGGGTGACGCCGCACAGCGCGCTGTCGGTCAGGCCCTTCCAGCCGAATTCCGGCGTCGTGGTCTTGCCGAGGAACACCGCGCCCGCCTCGCGCAGCCGCGCGATCACGGGCGCGTCCTCGTCCCAGGGCTGGTTCGGATCGATGGTCTTGCTGCCGCGCAGGGTCGGCCAGCCCCTGGTCAGCATCAGGTCCTTGATGCCCAGCGGCACGCCATCGAGCCGCCCGGCCGGCTTGCCCGCGCGCCAGCGCCGCTCGGATGCCTTGGCCATCTTCAGCGCGGCGTCGCGGTCGACCAGGCAATAGGCGTTGACCCTGGGATTGACCCGCTCGATACGGTCCAGGATCGCGCGCGTCACTTCCACCGGCGACAGGCTCTTGCGGCGATAGCGCGCCAGCAACCCGACGGCCGTCATCATCTCGATCGAATTGGACATGTTCCCTGGATTTCCCCCGCTCGACCCCGGAGGGGCACAGTGGCATGCACGCAAGCACCCCGTCGAGGTCCGTTCATCCACGGTTTAGCTTCGGTTCAGGGGCCATTCAGTGCGCCGGCCCTATTGTCCGCGGCGAATGGCGCAAGGGTCCTCCCGGGCGCCCGGCCCCCGAACAAGGGGCCACACGACAAGAAAGGGGATGCCGCCATGATCACCAGCAAGCTCACGAAGTTCGCCGCCGTCCTTACCCTCTCCACCAGCCTGGTCGCCGTCGGCGCCGGCTCCAGCCAGGCCGGCGGCCTGGAAAAGCCATTGCTCGGCGGTGCGCTGGGCGCGATGGCCGGCGCCGGCGCCGGGTTCGCCTTCGGCAAGGGCGAGGGTGCCGCGATCGGCGGCATCATGGGCCTGGCGCTGGGCGCGATGCTGGCCGACCATTTCGGCGGCAAGAACCATCGCGGCGAACCGGTCTACGAGGGCTACATCCCGCCCCCGCCCGTCTATGACCAGTCGGGCGTCTACCAGCCCGGCCCGGCCTACCAGCCGGCGGCGGTCAACTACGGCGTCCCGATCTACCAGCCCAGCCCGCAGCCGCCTTCGCCCTATGCGACCGCGCCCTACGGTACCGCCGATGCCGGCCAGAGCTACTGCCAGCCCTATGCCGCCACGGTGACGATCAACGGCGTGCCGCACCCCAGCCAGGGCACGGCCTGCCTGCAGGCCGACGGCACGTGGCGGGTCGTTAACTAGGGCTAACGCCGACCGGCCAAGCCGGGGCTGCGCCGAGGCGATCCGGCGCGGCCCCGCCCAGGGGCCATCTGATTAAGCATTTGATGCATAAGGGTGAATTTTGCCCTTTTCATTAACACAACGTTAAGTTTCAACTCCTAGGATTTCCGGGCGTGCGACGCAGGTCTGGCGTGCCGGTTCGACCGGCCCGCGGCTCAATATGGCAGGACTTTCGTTCTTCGGGAGCGACATGGCCAACGACACCACAGGCATGCCCGCCGCGGTCGACTATCCCGTCGACGACCGGCGGCGTCGGCCGCGCGGCACGCCGCGGCGCAGCCATCCCCGCTTTACCGTGGTGTGGACGGGCCGGATCGTGGCCCCGCCGCGCACGCTCGATTGCGTGATCCTCAACATCTCGGCCGCCGGCGCCAAGCTGCGGGTGTTCGAAGCGCTCGACCTGCCGGTGCGATTCACCCTGATCGTCGACAAGTTCGGCGATTTTCCCGCCGAGCTGGTCTGGCGCGACGGCCGCAGCGCCGGCGTCAAGTTCATCGGCGACCCCGCGCAGATCGGCCAGACCTTCGCCTCGGTCCTGCCGGTATCCCGCCTGTTCTCCCGCGACAGTTAGTGTCCCGATTCCGAAGTTCGTCCGTGTTTGCGACGCACGCCGTACGAACTTCGGAATCGAAAAGGACACTAGCAACTATTTCAAGTCTAGTGCCCCTTTGGAACCCGAAGTTCGCCTCCGGTCTTGCGATCAAGAGAGGGCGAACTTCGGG
>JADLEG010000081.1 GCA_020846275.1 Alphaproteobacteria bacterium | reverse complement strand
GATGAAGGCATGGGATGCCGGGACACGAAGTTCGAGTCCCCCCTGCCCTTGCGGGAGGGGGGACAAGAGAGAGGCACGCACGCGACAGGCGTCAACCGGACAGCCGTGGGTCAAGCCCGGCCATGACGGGAAATGAAGTGCGCCCGTCACAGGTCGTGCCCCGCGTAGGAGCAGTTGAAGGATTTGTTGCAGACCGGAAAGTCGGCAACGATGTTGTCCTTGATCGCCGCCTCGAGCAGCGGCCATTGCAGCCAGGACGGATCGCGCGGCCGCGCGCGCAGAATGGTGCCGGCCGGGTCGATCCGCACCCAGCACAGGACCTCGCCGCGGAATCCCTCCACCATCGCCATGCCCTCGCCGCCGGCCAGCGGCAGGTCGGCGGCGATCGGGCCTTCCGGCAGGGCGGCCACGATCTGCTCGATCAGTCCCAGGCTCTGCTCGATCTCGCGGACGCGAATCCACACCCGCGCGTTGACGTCGCCGTCGCTCAAGACCGGCACGTCGAACTTGAGCCGGTCATAGGGCGGGTAGGCGCAGGCGCGCCGCGCGTCGAAGTCGCGCCCGCAGGCGCGGCCGACATAGCCGCCCGCGGCGAAGCGCATCGCCAGCACCGGGGAGACCATGCCGGTCGTCACGGTGCGGTCCTGGATCGAGGCCTTCTCGTCGTAGATCCGCGCCAGGTAGGGCACGCGGCGCTTGAGCTCGGCCACCAGCGCCGCGAGCGCGGGCAGCGCGGCCGGATCGATGTCGCGCGCCACGCCGCCGGGGACGACGCGGTCCATCATCAGCCGGTGCCCAAACGCGGCATCGGCGACGCGCAGCACGCCCTCGCGCATTTCGCCGCATTTCGCGTGCAGCAGCGCGAAGGACACGTCGTTGCAGATCGCGCCGAAATCGCCGAGATGGTTGGCGATGCGCTCGAGTTCGGCCATCAGCGCGCGCAGGAAGACGGCGCGCGCCGGCGGCTCGACGCCGAGCGCCGCCTCGACCGCGCGGGCGAAGGCCAGCGCGTGCGCGACCGCGCTGTCGCCCGAGATGCGCGAGGCGAAGCGCGCCGCATCGGCCGGGGTGCGGCCGGCCATCAGCCCCTCGATGCCCTTGTGCACGTAGCCCAGGCGCTCCTCCAGCCGCACGACGGTCTCGCCGCTGGCGGTGAAGCGGAAATGCCCCGGCTCGATGATCCCGGCATGGACCGGGCCGACCGGGATGACATGCAGCCCCTCGCCTTCCGCCGGCAGGAAGGGATAGGGCGTCTTGGCGTGGGCGCCGCCCACCGGCCAGCGCCCGTGGTCGATCCAGGGCCGGCGGTCGGCGGCGTCCGCAGCATCGATGCCGAACAGATCGCGCGACGCGCGTTCAAGCCTGGACGCGCCGGGCCTGACCGCCGCCAGCGAGGGATAGGTGCCGCCCGGGCAGTCGAGCGAGGCGACGGCGATCTCGCCCGTCGTCGTGTCGCGCAGCGCCGCATGCACCTGGCCCGGCTCGGCCCACAGGTCGAGCAGGTCCCAGGCCGGGGTGTCGCCGAGCCGCGCGACCAGGCGCCGCCAGCCGGCTTCCTCGAGCGCATAGCGCGGCCAGGGCTTGTGCGCGGGGTGCAGCGCGGCCGCCGCCTCGGCGAAGAAGGCAATGAGGCCAGGATCGTTTTGATCAGCCATCGCCCCTCCTCATCGCCCCAGAAGCTGCGCGACGTTCTGGAACCAGTGCACCAGCGGGCCCGGCAGGTAGATGCCGGCCACCAGCACCAGGATCAGGTGCGCGAACATCGGCGCGTAGGAGGCGCCGACCGGCTCGCTGTGCCCCACCGGCGGGCCGAAGGCGACGGAATGCAGGCGCAGGAACAGCGCCCCGCAGCCCACCAGCAGCGCCAGCACCAGCGGCACGGCCAAGAGCGGCGCGCGGGCGAAGGTCGAGCTGACCACCAGGAACTCGCTCATGAAGATGCCGAGCGGCGGCATGCCCGCGATCGCCACGACGCCCATCACCAGGCCCCAGCCCAGGATGGGGTGGCTTTCGGTCAGGCCCCGGATCTCGGCGATCTTCTGCGTGCCCTTGGCCTGGGCGACATGGCCGACGGCGAAGAAGATCGCCGACTTGGTCAGGCTGTGCATCGCCATGTGCAGCAACCCCGCGAAATTCGCCAGCGGACCGCCCATGCCGAAGGCGAAGGTGATGATCCCCATGTGCTCGATCGAGGAATAGGCGAACATGCGCTTGATGTCGCGCCGGCGGTAGAGCATGAACGCGGCGAACATCACCGACACCAGCCCCATCGCGATCATCAGCGGCCCGGGCGCCAGCGCGCCGGCATTGGCGGTCAGCAGCATCTTGAAGCGCAGCACGGCATAGAGCGCCACGTTGAGCAGCAGGCCCGACAGCACGGCCGAGATCGGCGTCGGGCCCTCGGCATGGGCATCGGGCAGCCAGGCATGCAAAGGCGCCAGCCCGACCTTGGTGCCGTAGCCCAGCAGCAGGAACACGAAGGCGAGGTTGAGCAGCGCCGGGTCGAGCCCGGGCGCGGCGCGCATCAGCGCGGTCCAGGCCATGGCGTCCAGCCCCTCGCCGGCGCTCGGCAGCGCCGCCTGGTAGACCAGGATCGTTCCATAGAGCGCGAGCGCGATGCCGACGCTGCCCAGGATGAAATACTTCCACGCCGCTTCCAGGGCCTCGTGCGTGCGGTAGATGCCGACCATCAGCACGGTGGTGAGCGTCGCGAGCTCGATCGCCACCCACATCAGCCCGATGTTGTTCGCCACCAGCGCCAGGTTCATCGCGAACATCAGCACCTGGTACATGGCGTGATAGAAGCGCAGGTGGACCGGGGTCAGCCGGCCGATCTCGAGCTCGTGCGCGATATAGCTGGCGCTGAAGGCCGAGGTCGTGAAGCCGATGAACGTGGTCAGCACGATCAGCGCGATGTTGAGGTCGTCGACCAGAAGGTAGCGCCCCGCATCGGGCCGGTGGGCGATCAGCGACAGCGCGACCAGCAGCGTCACGCCCGCCGCGGCGACGTTGATCCTGGCGCCGGCGCGGTAATGCGGCAGCAGGGCCAGCACCGCGGCCGTCAGCAGCGGTATCGCCAGGATCGCGGCCAGCGCCAGGTCGGCCGCCGTGACGACCCTGATGATCTCGTTCATCGCCGGTCGCCCCGGAAGCTGTCGAGCGCGTGCAGGTCGACCGTGTCGAACCGTTCGCGGATGCGGAACAGGAAGATGCCGATCACGATGAAGGCGATCAGGATCGAGAAGGCGACGGAGATCTCGACCACCAGCGGCATGCCCTTGGCGCCGGTCGCGGCGAGCACGAGCCCGTTCTCCAGCGACATGAAGCCCACCACCTGGCTGACCGCGTTGCGCCGGGTGATCATCATCAAGAGGCCGAGCAGCACGACCGAAAGCGCGAAGGCCAGGTCCTCGCGCGCCAGCGGGTCGGCCTGGCTGGTGACGGGCAGCATGACGGACACGGACAGCGCGACCAGCCCCATGCCGAACAGGATCGTCGGGCCGATGCCGACCACGTTCTCCAGCGTGCGGTGGATGCCCAGCCGCTCGACGATCCGATGCAGCGCGTAGGGAATCGCGATCGCCTTGAACAGCAATGCGATGACGGCGGTGACGTAGAGGTGCGGCGCGTGCTGGATATTGGCCTGCCAGGCCACCGCCAGGGACAGCACCAGGGCGTGCAGCGCGAAGATGCGCAAGAGCCCGAACATGCGGCCCTGGTAGAGCAGCGCGAAGCTCAACAGCACCATGCCGCCGGCCAGCAGGTGCGCGATGTCGAAGGCGATTCCGCGGGCCATCGCCTTAGAGGCTCCGGCTGACGAACAGCAGCATGACGCCGAGCAGGCCCAGCATCAGCGCGACGCCGAGGAACTCCGGCACCCGGAACACGCGCATCTTGGCGATCGAGGTCTCGAACAGGGCCAGCAGCACGCCGCCCGCGACCAGCTTGGCGAGATAGGCTGAAGCCGCGACCGCATAGGCCGCGATCCCCGCCGAGGCCGGCGCCACGCCGAACGGCAGGAAGACCGCCGCCAGCAGCGAGACGTAGAGCAGGAGCTTCAGCGACGCCGCCACCTCGATCATCGCCAGGTGCCGGCCGGAATATTCCAGCACCATGGCCTCGTGCACCATGGTGAGCTCGAGATGCGTGGCGGGATTGTCCACGGGGATGCGCGCGTTCTCGGCGATCGCCACGATCACCAGCGCGACCAGCGCCAGGCCCAGCGTCACGCGCAGCCCCACCTCGGGCCCTTGCAGGAAGGCGGCGACGGTCGAGAGCTGGGTCGAGCCGGCCAGCAGCGACATGGCGAAGACGATCATCAGCATCGCCGGCTCGGCCAGCGAGGCGATCATCATCTCGCGGCTGGAGCCGATGCCGCCGAAGCTGGTGCCGACATCCATGCCGGCCAGCGCCAGGAAGAACCGCGCGCTG
>JADLEG010000080.1 GCA_020846275.1 Alphaproteobacteria bacterium | reverse complement strand
TGGCAAGATAGGTACCCACGCGATCCCCCCAAGCGGCCGCTGGCGGCCGGCGTCAATTCTAGCGGAAGAAATGCGGCACGAAACGGCTGGTGTTGCGCGTGACCGGCCCGTCGTCCTCGCGCATGCCAATGCCGGCGGCGCGCGAGGCGATGACCCAGGAGCCGATGACGGCATGGTTGCCGTCGAACACCGGCGGCGGCAGCGCCGCCTGGTAGACGTAGGGCCCGCGATAGGGCCCCGCCGTCTCGGCCCGGCTTCCCTCGCCCAGCACCGCCACGTTGGCGCCCTCGCGGCTCAAGAGCGGCTTGCGCACGACCGACCCCGCGACGCCGCCTTCGTCGAGCGAGGCGGGCAGCAGGTTCGGGTGGCCCGGGAACATCTCCCACAGGATGGCGAGAATGCCCTTATTGGACAGGATCATCTTCCAGGCCGGCTCGATGAACAGGGTGGTCCCGCCCGCGACATTCTTGCCGAATTCGTCGGCCATCAGCCATTCCCACGGATACAGCTTGAACATCGCGGCGATCGGGCGGTCGGCCAGGTCGACAAAGCGCCCTTCCTTGAGCCCGATATCGGCGAGCGCGATGAATTCGGTCGGGAAACCGGCCTGCACGCAGGTGTCGCGCAGGTATTCGGCGGTGACCCGGTCCTCCTCGCTGTCCGGATAGCAGGTGAAATAGATCGTGCCGCCGGGCAGGCCGCAGCCCTTCCAGGCGGCGATCAGCTTTTCGTGGATCGAATTGAACTGGTCGCCGCCGACCTTCGTCTCCTCGAACCAGTGCCACTGCGCGACCGAGGCTTCGAGCAGCGCGGTCGGCGTGTCGGCGTTGTACTCGTAGAGCTTGGCCGGGCCGGCGCCGTCGAAATGCAGGTCGAACCGGCCGACGATGTTGCGCTGCTGCGCGCGCCAGCTCTTCGCCGCCAGCGAAGCCGCTTCGGCGCCGATATTCAGGCGTGCGTACAGCTTTTCCTCGACCACCCGCTCGACCGCGGTCAGGCACAGGCGCTCGAGCTCGTCGGTCGCTTCCTCGATGGCGTCGATCTCGGCGGCGGTGAATTCATAGGCGGCGTCCTCGACCCAGTAGCGGCCGCCGATGGAATGGAAGGTGAAGCCGAGCGCATCCTGGCGCCGGCGCCAGCCGGGGCGTTCGGCCACGCGCACGCGCTGCATCAGCTTCCGCCGGAGAAGAAGCGGCCGATCGCGCCGAACCCGCCGCGCTGGGTAGTGCTCTGCCCGGCGCGCGACGCCGCATCGGACCGGGCCGGCGGGGTGGTGCTCGTCGCGCTGTCGCCGCCCCACCAGTTGCCCCAGGAATGGCCGTAGGATCCGCTGCTGCCGCTGCTGCCGCTGCTGGACGAGCCGGAGGAGGCGCTGAACCAGGAACGCGCGGGCGGGCAGCGCGGGTCGAGCTTGGGATCGCAGGCGGGCTGCGAGAGCCGGTCGACCGCCCAGCCGCCCCCGGCGCCCACAGCCGCGGCGCCGAGCAGGACCAGCGCCACCGACCCGGTGCGCTGGCGCGGCGGCAGCGGCGCGGCCGTCCCGGGAGGCCGGGCGGGCGGAGCGTCGGGCTGCGCCAGTTCCGGCTGGGTCGATTTCCGCCCGAACAGGCCGGATTGCCGCTGGACGGCGTCGCCGCCCCGCGTGCGGGGGTCGGGTTGCTGCGGGTCAGGCACGTGCGGCGAGGGCCTGGGCGACGCGCGCGGCGGGCGGACGGCCCAGCGCGCCCGAAATGAACCGCCCGGCGGCGGCCAGACGGTCGAGGTCGACGCCGGTTTCGATGCCCAGCCCGTTCAACAGATAGAGCACGTCCTCGCTGGCCACGTTGCCGCTGGCGCCCTTGGCATAGGGGCAGCCGCCCAAGCCGGCGACCGAGCTGTCGACAACCGCGATGCCTAATTCGAGCGAGGCCAGGATATTGGCCAGCGCCTGGCCATAGGTGTCGTGGTAGTGCACCGCCAGCTTGTCGCGCGGCACCTTGGCCGCCACGACCTCGAGCATCGCCTGCGACTTCAGCGGCGTACCGACGCCGATCGTGTCGCCAAGGGATATCTCGTAGCAGCCCATCTTCAGCAGCTTCTCGGCGACGTCCGCCACCGCCTCGGGCTTCACCGCGCCCTCGTAGGGACAGCCGAGCACGCAGGAGATGTAGCCCCGCACGCGCCAGCGCAGCTTCTGCGCGCGCTCCACCACGGGCGCGAAGCGGTTGAGGCTCTCCGCGATCGAACAGTTGATGTTCCGCTGCGAGAAGCTTTCCGAGGCCGCGCCGAACACCGCGATCTCCTCGACGCCCGCGGCGGCCTCGGCCGCCTCCAGCCCCTTCATGTTGGGAACCAGCACCGGATAGGAGACGCCCGGCTTGCGCCGGATGACGCCCAGCACCTCGTCGGTGTCGGCCATCTGCGGCACCCATTTCGGCGACACGAACGAGCCGGATTCGACCACCGTCAGCCCGGCATCGGCCAAGCGTTCGATCAGCGCGATCTTGACCGCCGTCGCCACGACCGCCTTCTCGTTCTGCAGCCCGTCGCGCGGGCCGACCTCGACCATGCGGACCTGCCTGGGAAGCTGCATTATTCCGCCTTGTCCTCGAACACGATCAGCGCCTCGCCTTCGCCCACCTGCTCGCCGACGGCGAAGCGCACCTCCTTCACCACCCCGTCCTCGGGCGCGGCGACGGAATGCTCCATCTTCATCGCCTCCATCACCAGCAGCACCTGGCCGCGCCTGACCGTCGCGCCCGGCTTGGCGTGGACCATCGTGACCTTGCCCGGCATCGGCGCCTGAAGCTTTCCGGTATCGACGCGTCGCTCCTCCGCCCCGGCCAGGGGATCGACGATATCGAGCCGGCGCATGGCCGCGCCCTCGATCAATGCGACCGCCTGGCCCTGGCGCAGCACCGTGGCCGCCACATGCGCGCCGTCGAGCACGGCCTTCAGCGTGCCGTCCGGCGCAAGCGCGCCATGCGCCTGTATGGTCGCGCTGCCGATCTCCAGTGCGAAGCACGATCCGCGGAAATGCGCAGTCACCGCGACCGGCGCCGGGCCGGTCCGCGCGGGATCGTGGAACACCAGCCGGTGGTAGCTGTCACCGTTCAGGCGCCAGCCATCGGTCGCGTGCCAGGGCGACCAGGGATCGTGCGAGCGCGCCGCCTGCTGCCGCGCCTCGTCGCGCCGCGCCAGCAGCAGGCCGAGCGCAGCCAGGGCCAGCTCGCGGTCCGAGGCGGGGGGCAGCGGCTTGATGAGATCGGCGCGGTAGCGGGCGATGAAGCCGGTATCGACCTCGCCCGCCCCGTAGGCCCGATGCGACGCGACCGCGTGCAGGAAGGCGATGTTGGTCGCCGGACCCAGCGCCTGGCATTCGGCGAGCGCCGTGCGCAAACGCTGCAAGGCGGCGTCACGGTCGCGGTCCCACACGATCAGCTTGGCGATCATCGGATCGTAGTGGATCGATATCTCATCGCCCGCGCGCACGCCGGTGTCGACGCGGACGTTCGGCGATTGCGCGGGAAAGCCGAGATGCGCCAGGCGGCCGACGGACGGGAGAAAATCCTTGTCCGGGTCCTCGGCATAGAGCCGCGCCTCGATGGCGTGCCCGTCGATGCGCACCTGGTCCTGCGTCAGCGTCAGGCGCTCGCCCTGGGCGACGCGGAGCTGCCATTCCACCAGGTCCTGGCCGGTGATCATCTCGGTGACGGGATGCTCGACCTGCAGCCGCGTGTTCATCTCCATGAAGAAATACGCGCCGGACTGGTCGGCGATGAACTCCACGGTGCCCGCGCCGACATAGCCCACGGCCTTGGCCGCCGCAACCGCCGCCCCGCCCATCGCCGCGCGGCGCTCCGCCGTTATGCCGGGCGCCGGCGCCTCCTCCAGCACCTTCTGGTGCCGGCGCTGGATCGAGCAGTCGCGTTCGTTGAGGTGGATGCAGTTGCCGTGGCTGTCGGCGAACACCTGGATTTCGATGTGCCGGGGGCGCAGCAGGTATTTCTCCACCAGCACCCGGTCGTCGCCAAAGGACGAGGCGGCCTCGCGCTTGGCCGAAGCGAGCTGGGCCGGGAAATCCTTGGCCGCCTCGACGATCTTCATGCCCTTGCCGCCGCCGCCGGCGGACGCCTTGATCAGCACCGGGTAGCCGATGCGGTCCGCCTCGGCGGCCAGCACGCGCTCGGCCTGGTCCTCGCCGTGGTAGCCCGGCACCAGCGGGACGCCGGCCTTCTCCATCAGGCGCTTGGATTCGCTCTTCGAGCCCATGGCGCGGATCGCCGACGCCGGCGGGCCGACGAAGACGATGCCGGCCTTGGCGCAGGCCTCGGCAAAGGCCGCGTTCTCGCTTAAGAACCCGTAGCCGGGATGAACAGCGTCGGCGCCCGCCTCTTTCGCCGCCGCGATGATGCGGTCCGCGCGCAGGTAGGATTCGCGCGGCGGCGCCTCGCCGATGCGGATAGCCGTATCCGCCATCGCGACGTGCATCGCGTCCTTGTCGGCGTCGGAGTAGACCGCGACCACGCGGATGCCCAGGCGCCTGGCCGTGCGCGCGACGCGGCAGGCGATCTCGCCGCGATTGGCGATGAGCAGGTTGCGGATCATCCGGCCTTCACCCAGTTGGGCTTGCGCTTCTCCAGGAAGGACGACACGCCTTCCTTGCCTTCGGGCGTGGCGCGGACCCGCGCGATGCGCGCGGCCGTGTCCTCGATCAGCGCGTCGTCGACCGGGCTGTGGGCGACGCGCCGGATCAGCGCCTTGGCCTCCTTCAGCGCGTTCGGGCCGCATCCAAGGAGCGATGCGACGATCTTCTCGCCTGCCGCCGCCAGGTCCGCCGCCGCAACAACCTGGTGCACCAGGCCGAGGCGCAACGCCTCCGCCGCGTCGAAGCGCTCGGCGGTGAGGAAATAGCGCCGCGCGGCGCGCTGGCCGATCGCCGCCATCAGGTACGGGCTGATGACCGCCGGGATCAACCCGATCCGGGTTTCCGTCACCGCGAAGCTCGCCGTGTCCACGCAGATCGCGATGTCGCAGCACGCGATCAGCCCGCAGGCCCCGGCATAGGCAGGGCCCTGCACCAGCGCGATCGTCGGCTTGGCCATCCGGTCGAGCGTGCGCATCAGCGCCGCGAGGCCCCGCGCATCGGCCAGGTTCTCGGCCTCGGAATAGTCGGCCATGCGCCGCATCCAGCCCAGGTCGCCGCCCGCCGAGAAGCTCTTGCCGGCGCCGGTGAGGATGACGATGCGGACCGACGCGTCCGCTTCCAGCTTCTCGAGCGCAGCCGTCAGCTCGGCGATCAGCGCGTCGTCGAAGGCGTTGTGCACCTGGGGCCGGTTAAGCGTGACCGTGGCGACGCCGCGCGGGTCGGTGCTGGTCAGAAGTGCCGACATCATCAGGAAACCGTCACGTCGAGTCCCCCCTCCCCTTGTGGGAGGGGAATAGGGGGAGGGGTGCGTTGCCGCGCCGAACGCTACCCGCGCGAGGTCGTGCACGGGTGTGTCGCCCCCTCCCCCTACCCCCCTCCCGCGGGGGGAGGGGGGACTGAAAAAGGAATATCGCTATTACCAAGCGTTGCATCCCGCTACATCCGGAACACGCCGAAGCGCGTGGGTTCGATCGGCGCGTTCAGCGCGGCGGAGATCGACAGGCCCAGCACGCGCCGCGTGTCGGCCGGGTCGATCACCCCGTCGTCCCACAACCGCGCGCTGGCGTAGTAGGGGTGCCCCTCGCGCTCGAATTTCTCGCGGGTCGGGTTCTTGAACGCCTCCTCCTCGTCCTTGGACCAGGTGCCGCCCTTGGCCTCGATGTTGTCGCGCCTGATCGTCGCCAGCACCGAAGCCGCCTGCTCGCCGCCCATCACGTTGATGCGCGCGTTGGGCCACATCCACAGGAAGCGCGGGTTGAAGGCGCGGCCGCACATGCCGTAGTTGCCCGCCCCGAAGCTGCCGCCGACGATCACGGTGAACTTGGGCACTTGCGCGCAGGCCACGGCCGTCACCATCTTGGCGCCGTCCTTGGCGATGCCGCCCGCCTCGTATTTCCGCCCGACCATGAAGCCGGTGATGTTCTGCAGGAACACTAGCGGCACGCCGCGCTGGCAGCAGAGCTCGATGAAATGCGCGGCCTTCTGCGCGGATTCCGAGAACAGGATGCCGTTGTTGGCGATGATCCCCACGGGATAGCCGAAGATATGCGCGAAGCCGCAGACCACCGTGGTGCCGTAGAGCTGCTTGAACTCGTCGAGCACCGAACCGTCGACGATCCGCGCGATGGCCTCGCGCGCGTCGTAGGGCTTGCGCAGGTCGGTGGGCACCACGCCGTGCAGTTCCTGCGGGTCGTAGAGCGGGTCGGCGGGCGCGCGCAGTTCGACCTGGGGCTTCTTGGCCGCGTTCAGGTTGCCGACGATGTGCCGGACGATCGACAGGGCGTGCGCGTCGTCCATCGCATAGTGATCGGCGACGCCGGAGATGCGGGCATGCACGTCGGCGCCGCCCAGGTCTTCGGCTGAGACCACCTCGCCCGTGGCGGCCTTCACCAGCGGCGGGCCGCCCAGGAAGATCGTGCCCTGCTGGCGGACGATGATCGCCTCGTCCGACATGGCGGGCACGTAGGCGCCGCCGGCGGTGCAGCTTCCCAGCACCGCCGCGATCTGGGGAATTCCGGCCGCGGACATCGTCGCCTGGTTGTAGAAGATGCGGCCGAAATGGTCGCGGTCGGGGAAGACTTCGTCCTGGTTCGGCAGGTTGGCGCCGCCCGAATCGACCAGGTAGATGCAGGGCAGGCGGTTGTCGCGCGCGATCTCCTGGGCGCGGATATGCTTCTTGACCGTGATCGGGTAGTAGGTGCCGCCCTTCACGGTGGCGTCGTTGGCCACGACCACGCATTCGCGGCCCGACACGCGCCCGATGCCGGTGATGATGCCCGCGGCCGGCACCTCGTCGCCATACATGCCGTGGGCCGCGAGCTGGGATAGTTCCAGGAACGGCGAGCCGACATCGAGCAGGGTCCGCACCCGGTCGCGCGGCAGCAATTTGCCCCGCCCCAGATGCCGGGCGCGCGCATCGGGCCCGCCGCCCTCGCGGATCTTGCCCACCGTCCGGCGCAGGTCGTCCACCAGCGCGCCCATGCGCGCCGCATTGTCGCGGAACGCGGCCTGGCGCGGGTCGAGTGACGAACGGATGGCCCCCATCGCGTGCTCGGCTTTTCCCCCCGGGAGGTTGTAGCATGACCCTGGGCGCAGGTCCGCTTCAAGGGGGTCCCATCCGCATGCTGCCGTCATTGGCCGAGCTCGAGAACACCGCGGCGCTGGTCCATGCCGCCCTGCCGCCGACGCCGCAGTACTGCTGGCCTCTGCTCTGCCGGCGCGCCGGCACGGAGGTCTGGGTCAAGCACGAGAACCACACGCCGCTGGGCGCCTTCAAGGTGCGCGGCGGGATCGCCTATGTCGACCACCTCAAGCGCAATGCGCCCGAAGTGAAGGGCGTGATCGCCGCCACCCGCGGCAACCACGGCCAGAGCGTCGCCTTCACCGCCCGGCGCGCCGGGCTTGCGGCGGTGATCGTCGTGCCCAAGGGCAACAGCGTGGAGAAGAACGCCGCGATGCGCGCCTTGGGCGGCGAGCTGATCGAGCACGGGCACGATTTTCAGGCGGCCTACGAATACGCCCTCGGCCTGGCCGGCGAGCGGGGCCTGCACCCCTTCCCCTCCTTCCATCCGGTGCTGGTTCAGGGCGTCGGCACTTACGGGCTCGAATTCCTGCGCGGCGCGCCGGCGCTCGACACGGTCTATGTGCCGATCGGCTTGGGCTCGGGCATCTGCGGGGTGATGGCGGCGCGCGACGCGCTGGGGCTGAAGACCCGGGTCGTGGGCGTGGTGGCGGAAAACGCGCCCAGCTATGCGCTGTCCTTTGCCCAGCGCAAGCCGGTGTCCACCAATTCGGCCGACACGATGGCCGACGGCGTGGCCTGCCGCGTGCCCAATGCCGAGGCGCTGGCGGCGATCCTGAAAGGCGTCGAGCGGGTCGTCGAGGTCAGCGACGACGCCATCAAGGCGGCGATGCGTGCCTATTTCGCCGACACGCACAACGTGGCGGAAGGCGCCGGCGCGGCGCCGCTGGCGGCGCTGCTCAAGGAACGCGAGGCGATGGCCGGCAAGCGCGTGGGCGTGATCCTGTCGGGCGGCAATGTCGACACGGCGGTCTATCGCGACGTGCTGGCGGCGGCCTGAGCCGCGTCAGTTGCGCCGCAGCTCGGCCTGGATCGCCGCCATCCAGCGCCGGGCGCGGGCCTTGTTGGCGCCGAAGTCGTAGTAGCCGTAGACCGAGCGGCTGTAGAGCGCCACGCCGGTCCGGCCGCTGGCGGATTGGATCGCCTGGATGTGCACGATGTCCGGAAAGCGCAGCCAAGGGGTACGCTGGATGAACACGATCTGCGCGACGCCGGCATTCACCTCGGCCGGGCTGGTATTGTCCTCGGCCGCCGCCACCTTGAGCGCCGCGACCAGGACCTTCTCGGGCGTCAGGTCGACCATCGGCCCTTCCTCGTCGACCGCGCCGACGCATAGCACCTTGGGGCAGATCAGGTAGTTGTTGGGCTTGTCCGGGCGCTTGACCGTGCGCAGGTCCTCCACGTGCGCCTCGACGCCGCAGCCCACCAGGGACAGCAGCAGGCCGAGCGCCATCGCTGCCCGCCCGAGGGCCCGGCCGCGTCTCACCATCCGCCGGTCTGCAGCCAGCGATCGATCTGGTCCAGGCGGTCGGCACCCCAGAAGGGCTCGCCGTCCACGACGACGAAGGGCGATCCGAACACGCCCTTGGCGATGGCGGCCTCGACCTCGACGCGCAGCCGGTCCTTGACCGCCGGGTCGTTGAGCGCCGCCAGCATGTCCTCGCGCTTGACCCCCAGATTGGCCGCAAGGTCGGCGCAGGTCTCGGGCTTGGTGATGTCCTGCTGGCCCGGGAACGCGGCGTGATAGGCGGCCTGGGCGAAGCGCCGCGCCAGCCCGGCGTCGCGGTCCTGCAGCCAGTAGAACGCGCGGCTGGGCGCGACGCCGTTGAACGGGAACACCTTCGGCATCTGGAACGGAATGCCGTAGAGCCGTGCCGAGCGCGCGAAGTCGCGCAGCGAATAGGCGCCCTTGAGCGGCACCGAGGGCAGCGGGCCCATGCCGGTGGTCTTGAACACCACGCCCAAGAGGATCGGCCGCCACGCCACAGTGCGGCCGTGACGCGCGGCGATCTCGTCGATCCGCGTCGAGGCGATGTAGCCGTAGGGCGAGGCGAAATCGAAATAGAAGTCGATCGGGATGGCCATGGGGATCAGTTCTCCAGGATCTGCCGGCTGATCACCAGCCGCTGGATGTCGGACGTGCCTTCGTAGATCTGGCAGACCCGCACGTCGCGGTAGATGCGCTCCACCGGGAAGTCGTTGAGATAGCCGTAGCCGCCATGGATCTGGATAGCGTCCGAACACACGCGCTCGGCCATCTCCGAGGCGAACAGCTTGGCCATCGCCGCCTCCTTCAGGCAGGGCCTGGCGGCGTCGCGCAGCCCGGCGGCATTGAGAACTAGGCCCCGCGCGGCCTCGATCTGCGTCGCCATGTCGGCGAGCCGGAACGCGACCGCCTGGTGGCCGGCGATCTTCTGCCCGAACGTCTCGCGCTCCTTGGCATAGGAGAGCGCCGCCTCGTAGGCCGCGCGCGCCATGCCCACGGACTGCGCGGCGATGCCGATGCGCCCGCCCTCGAGGTTGGATAGCGCGATCTTGTAGCCCTCGCCCTCCTGGCCCAGCATCAGGTCGGGGGTCAGCTCCAGATCGTCGAAGGCGATCTGGCAGGTGTCCGACGCGCGCTGGCCCAGCTTGTGCTCGACGCGCGCCACGCGATAGCCGGGCGTGTCCGTCGGCACGATGAAAGCGCTGATGCCCTTCTTGCCCTTCTCCGGATCGGTCACGGCGAAGACGATCGCGAGGTCGGCGTTGCGGCCCGAGGTGATGAACTGCTTGGTGCCGTTGAGCACCCAGGCGTTGCCGCGTCGCCGCGCGCGCGTGACGATGGCCGAGGCGTCGGACCCGGCCTGCGGCTCGGTCAGGCAGAACGCGGCCAGCTTCTCGCCGCGCGCCATCGCGCGCAGGAACCGCCCCTTCTGCTCGGTCGAGCCGTATTTAAGGACCGGCATGCAGCCCACGGAGTTGTGCACGCCCATGATGGTCGAGCACGACCCGTCGCCCGCCGCCACTTCCTCCAGCGCCAGCGCATAGGCGACATGGTCGGCGCCGGCGCCGCCCCATTCCGGCGGCACCAGCATGCCCATGAAGCCCAGGCGGCCCAGCTCGGCCACCGCGTCCTTGGGGAATTTCGCCTCGCGGTCCCAGGCCACCGCGTTGGGCGACAGCTTCTCGCGCGCAAAATCGCGCGCCGTGTCGCGGATCAGGGCCTGTTCGTCGGTCAGCGCCATCGGGCCGCCGGTCGCTTCACCAGGGGACGCTTTCGCCATTATAGCGCAGGAAGCTGCCGCTGCGCTCGAAGTCGAAATTCTCGATCACGCGGCGCATGCCGTTGACGCTGTCCCGCACGTCGAGCGAGGCGTTCTTGCCGCCCATGTCGGTGCGGACCCAGCCGGGATGCAGCAGCAGACAGGCGACTTCGCGCGGCCGCAGTTCGATCGACAGCGACTTGACCGCGGCGTTGAGCGCCGCCTTGCTGGCGCGGTAGGCATAGGCGCCCCCGGTCGTGTTGTCGCCGATGCTGCCCATCTGCGAGGTGATGAAGACCATGAGCCGGCGCTTGGACCGGCTGACATTGCCGGCCAGCGCCTCGGCCAGGCGCATCGGCCCGATCACGTTGATCTCGAAGCTGCCGCGCCAATGCTCGTAGTCGAACTCGCCGAGCTCGACATTGCGGTCGAGATAGACGCCCGCGTTGTTGATCAGCACGTCCACCGGCTCGCCATGGATCGCCTCGGACAACGCGGCCACCGATGCCTGGTCGCCGACATCCAGCGCCTGCTTGACCACATCGCCGTTCACCCGGTCCAGGTCCTCGGCTTCGGCCGGGTTGCGGCAGGCGGCGATCACGTGCCAGCCGTCGGCCGCGTACTGGCGCGAGAATTCGAGCCCGATGCCCCGGCTGGCGCCGGTTATCAGAACGGTTGCCATGAATCCTCACATCACCTGGAAATGCGCTTCCGTGGGCTGGCAGGCCCTGCCGTTGATCGGCACCATGTCCTGCGGGCAGGCGGAGAACGCCACGACGCAGTCCATCTCGGCGCGCAGGACCATGTAGTCGCCCTTCTTCGTCACCGGCGGGTCGAAGCTCAAGCCCCCGTCGGGGCGGATCGGGATGTTCATCCACATGTTGAACGGCGCCGGCGTCTCGGGCGCCGTCAGCCCCAGCTCCGCCAACCCCGCGGCAAGGTTGTCGGTGCAGTTGTCGTGGTGCCCCTTGCAGCCGAGCTGTTCGTAGCGGTAGCAGTCGCAGGCCGCCATCACCGTGTCGTGGATGCCGGGCGAGGTGTCCTCGACGATCGTCAGGATCGGGCGGCGCCGGTTGGTCACGAAGCTGTCGCCGACATGCGGGAACACGCTCAACAGCGCCGTGCGCGTGTGCTCCATCGACATGAACTCGCCCATGTCGTGCCGGTTGAAGGCCCAGGTGTCCACCACCTGCTGGCCGTGCGTGTTGATGACCTTCAGATGCTGGCCCTTCGCCAGGGCGACCGCCTTGCCCTTGCGCGCCGGTATCGTCACGACCCCGCCCATGCTCTCCCCCGCTTCTTGTCCCCCGAGCGCACGTTCCCATAGGCCGATGGCGTTGTCATGACAAGCAAGAAAGCGGTGACCCCGCCCGCTACCGCGTTTCCTCGAACAATTCGCGTCCGATCAGCCAGCGGCGGATTTCCGAAGTTCCCGCCCCGATTTCGTAGAGCTTGGCGTCGCGCAGCAGCCGCGCCGTCGGGTAGTCGTTGATGTAGCCGTTGCCGCCCAGGCACTGGATCGCCTGCAGCGCCATCCAGGTCGCCTTTTCCGACGCATAGAGAATGGCGCCGGCCGCGTCCTTGCGCGAGGTCTCGCCGCGGTCGCAGGCCTTGGCGACCGTGTAGACGTAGGACTTGCAAACGTTCATCGCGGTGTACATGTCGGCCAGCTTGCCTTGCATGAGCTGGAAGTCGCCGATCGGCCGGTCGAACTGCTTGCGCTCGTGCAGGTAGGGCACGACCACGTCCATGCAGGCCTGCATGATCCCGAGCGGACCCGCCGCCAGCACGGCGCGCTCGTAGTCAAGCCCACTCATCAGCACGTTGACGCCGCGCCCGACCTCGTTGAGCACGTTTTCCTCGGGCACCTCGCAATCCTCGAACACCAGCTCGCAGGTGTTGGAACCGCGCATGCCCATCTTGTCGAGCTTCTGCGCGGTGCGAAATCCCTTCATCCCCTTCTCGATCAGGAAGGCGGTAATGCCGCGCGGGCCGGCCTTGGGATCGGTCTTGGCGTAGACCACCAGCGTATCGGCGTCGGGCCCGTTGGTGATCCACATCTTCGAACCGTTGAGCACGTAGCGGTCGCCCTTCTTGTCGGCGCGCGTGCGCATGCCGACGACGTCCGATCCCGCGCCCGGCTCGCTCATCGCCAGCGCGCCGACATGCTCGCCCGAGATCAGCCTGGGCAGGTACTTCTTGCGTTGGGCGGCATTTCCGTTGCGGCGGATCTGGTTGACGCAGAGGTTGGAATGCGCGCCGTAGCTCAAGCCCACCGAGGCCGAGGCGCGGCTGATCTCCTCCATCGCCACGCAGTGCTCCAGGTAGCCCATGCCGGCGCCGCCGTATTCCTCCTCCACGGTAATGCCGAGCACGCCAAGCGATCCCAGCTTCTGCCAGAGGTCCATCGGAAACTCGTTGCTGCGGTCGATATCGGCCGCGCGCGGCGCGATCTCGGCCGTCGAGAAGTCGCGCACCGAGTCGCGAAGCATGTCGGCCGTCTCGCCAAGATCGAAGTTCAGTCCCGGCGCGCGGTTGGGAATCATGGCTTGAGCGCTCCCCGTCGTTTTCCTTGGCCTCACCCCGGCGGCGCATCGGGGCGGCCATGCAGGCAGATCAGCGTCTGCTGCATGACCGCGCACAAGGTCTCCTGCCCGCCGTCCACGGCGAACACCTCGGCCGTGCAGACCGCCAGGGTGCGGCCGGTCTTGACCACCCGACCGCGCGCGATCAGCTCGTCCCCCTGGGCCGGCGCCATCAGGTTGATCTTGTACTCCACCGTCAGCACCGACGCATCGGCCGGCATCATCGAATAGCCGGCATAGCCGCCGGCGGAATCGGCGATCGTGGCGACGATGCCGCCATGGAAGAACCCGTGCTGCTGCGCCACCTCCGCCCGATAGGGGAGGCGTATCTCGACCGCGCCCGGCGCCACCGAAGACAGGACGGCGCCCAGATGCGTCATCGCGCCCTGGCGCGCGAAACTGTCGGCGACGCGCCGCGCATAGGCCGGATCGGGCGGGGTCAGCCTGTCGGGCATGGCCGGCAACGGGCCTAGAGCCTGGGCATCGGCGCCGCGGCGTGGGCCTGCGCGTCGACCACGGCAAGCGCGGTCATATTGACGATGCCGCGGCTGGTGACTGACATGGTCAGGATATGGGCGGGCAGGCGCTGGCCGACCAGCATCGGCCCGATCGACTGCCCGCCGCCGGCCGTGCGCAGCAGGTTGTAGGCGATGTTGGCGGCATCGAGCGACGGCATGATCAAGAGGTTCGCCGAGCCGGTCAGGCGGGAGTTGGGAAACAGCCGCGCGCGCTCCTCGTCGCGGAAGGCCAGTACGGCCTGCATCTCGCCTTCGACCTCGAGGTCGGGATCGCGCTCGCGGATCAGCGGCAAGCTGTCGCGCATGCGTCGCGTCGCCTCGGTATCGCTGGAGCCGAAGTTGGAGTGCGACAGCAGCGCCGCCTTGGGCACGATGCCGAACCGGCGGACCTCCTGCGCGGCCAGCACCGTCATCTCGGCGATCGCTTCGGCGCTGGGCTCGGGATTCACGAACGTGTCGCAGATGAAATACGTACCCGTGGGCAGCACGACCGCGTTGACCGCCGCCATGCCGCGGACGCCGCGCTCGCGCCCGATCAGGTCGCGCACGTGCTTCAAATGGCTGTCGAACGTGCCGACCGCGCCGCAGAGCATCGCGTCGGCCTCGCCGCGATGCAGCATCAGGCAGGCGATCACCGTGTTGCTGGATCGTACGATGGTGCGCGCCTCGTCGGGCGTCACACCCTTGCGCTCCATGATGCGGTGGTAGAGCTGCCAGTAGTCGCGGTAGCGCGGATCGTCGTCGGGGTCGCACAGCTCGATATTGTGCCCTGGGCGGATGCGCAGGCCCAGGGTCTCGATCCGGCGCGCGACGACGCGGCGCCGGCCGATCAGGATCGGATGCGCCAGGCCGTCGTCCACCGCCACCTGCACCGCGCGCAGCACGCGCTCGTCCTCGCCATCGGCATAGACCACGCGGCGCGGATCGCGGCGCGCGGCCTCGAATACCGGGCGCATGACCAGGCCCGAGCGGAACACGAACTGCTCCAGCCGGTCGCGATAGGCGTGCAGATCCTTGATCGGGCGCGTCGCCACGCCGCTGTCCATCGCCGCCTTGGCCACGGCCGGGGCGAGCTGGACGATCAGGCGCGGGTCGAACGGCTTGGGGATCAGGTAGTCGGCGCCGAAGCGCAGTTCCTGGTCGCGATAGACATTGGCGACGATTTCCGAGGATTCGGCCATCGCCAGGTCGGCGAGCGCCGTCACGCAGGCGATCTTCATCGCGTCGTTGATCGTGGTCGCGCCGACGTCGAGCGCGCCACGGAAGATATAGGGGAAGCACAGCACGTTGTTGACCTGGTTCGGATAGTCCGACCGGCCGGTGGCGATGATGGCGTCGGGGCGCGCGGCCCTAGCGTCCTCGGGCTTGATCTCGGGATCGGGATTGGCCAGGGCCAGGATGATCGGCTTGTCGGCCATCGCCTTGACCATCGCGGGCTTCAGCACGTTGGGCGCGCTAAGCCCCATGAAGATGTCGGCGCCGGCGATGACGTCGCCCAGCGTGCGCGCCTTGGTGTCCTGCGCGTAGATTTCCTTCCACGGGTCCGTCAGTTCCTTGCGGCCCTTCCAGACCACGCCGGCGATGTCGGTCGCCGTGATGTTCTGGCGCTTCACCCCCAGCTTCACCAGCAGGTCGAGGCAGGCCAGCGCCGCCGCGCCGGCGCCGGAGGTGACCAGCTTCACCTCCTCGATCTTCTTGCCCACCACGCGCAGCCCGTTGAGGACCGCGGCGGCGACGATGATCGCCGTGCCGTGCTGGTCGTCGTGCATCACCGGGATCTTCATGCGCTCGCGCAGCTTGCGCTCGATCACGAAGCATTCGGGCGCCTTGATGTCCTCGAGATTGATGCCGCCGAAGGTCGGCTCGAGCGACGCGATGATGTCGACCAGCTTGTCGGGGTCGGTCTCGGCGATCTCGATGTCGAACACGTCGATGCCGGCGAACTTCTTGAACAGCACCCCCTTGCCTTCCATCACCGGCTTGCCGGCCAAGGGACCGATCGCGCCCAGGCCGAGGACCGCCGTGCCGTTGGTGACGACCCCGACCAGGTTGGCCCGCGCGGTCAGGGTCGCGGCCTCGGCCGGGTCGGCGACGATGGCCTGGCAGGCGAAAGCGACGCCGGGGGAATAGGCGAGCGCCAGGTCGCGCTGGGTCCCCAGCGGCTTGGTCGGACTGATCTCGATCTTCCCGGGCTTGGGCCAGCGGTGATAGGCCAGGGCGCTGTCGCGCAGATTGTCGGAATCGGACATCCATCCCCCCAAGGCGGCATATCCCGTCGGGGGGATCGGCCGAACCGGCATTGTCGCAGGGGGGCCGGGGAAACGACAAGGCCTCGCGGAATGGCCGTTCCACCGTGCTAGGTTTTGGCCATGGTCGACATACGCAGGCTGGAGATGCTGCCGGAGGCCGACCTCGGCCCGCTGCTTGAGCAGAGCCAGGCGGAGGGCTACGAGGCGCTGGGGTTCACGCCGGTGGCCGAGGACACGGCCACGCATGTCCTCGCGCTGGCGCCGGCATCCTGAAATTCAGCCCGGGAATGGTGCGGTCGAGAAGACTCGAACTTCCACGAGGTTTCCCCCACAGCGACCTCAACGCTGCGCGTCTGCCAGTTCCGCCACGACCGCCGAAATCCCGGGCAGGCGACAAGCCGGTGCTTGTCTTCGCCCTGGCGGGGGGATACCAAAACCCGGGGGGGCAATCAAGCCCGGCGCC
>JADLEG010000079.1 GCA_020846275.1 Alphaproteobacteria bacterium | reverse complement strand
CCGGCGGCATCAAGGCGATGGCGCATATCACCGGCGGCGGCATCGTCGAGAACCTGCCGCGCGTGCTGCCCGACGGCGCGATGGCCGAGATCGACGCCGCGCGCTGGCCCCTGCCGCCGGTCTTCCAGTGGCTGAGGCGCATGGGCAACGTGCAGGACCTGGAGATGCTGCGCACCTTCAACTGCGGCATCGGCATGATCCTGGTGACCGGCGCGGCCGATGCCGATGCGGTCGCGGCCGCGCTTGCGCAGGCCGGCGAGACGGTGCATCGGATCGGGCGCATAGCACCCCGCCCCGCCGGCAACCCGGCCACCGTCGTCACCGGCACCGACAAGGCCTGGGGCAAGCTCGGATGAGCGCGCGCCGCCGCGTCGGCGTCCTGATCTCCGGGCGCGGCAGCAACATGAAGGCGCTGATCGAAGCCGCCGCGGCCAAGGACTACCCCGCGGAGATCGTGCTGGTCGTGAGCAACCGCGCCGACGCGGCCGGCGTCGCCATCGCGGCGGCGGCGGGGATCAAGACCCGGACGATCCCGCACAAGGACTTCGCCGACCGCGCGACCTTCGACGCCGCGCTCGATGGCGCTCTGCGCGCGGCTGGTGTGGAGATCGTCTGCCTCGCCGGCTTCATGCGCCTGTTCACGCCGGCGTTCGTCGAACGGTGGCGCGGGCGGATGCTGAACATCCATCCCTCGCTGCTGCCGTCCTTCCCCGGGCTCGATCCGCACGGCCAGGCGCTGGCGGCCGGGGTGCGCTTCTCGGGCTGCACGGTGCATTTCGTGACGCCGGCAATGGACAGCGGCCCGATCATCGCCCAGGCCGCCGTGCCGGTGCACGCCGACGACACCGGGGAGAGCCTCGCCGCGCGCGTGCTGGCGGCCGAGCACCGCCTCTATCCGATAGCGCTCGCCCTGGTCGCCGAGGGCCGCGCGCGCATGGAAGGCGATCGCGCGGTGATCGCGGGTTGCGCGGCACCGGCGGAAGCCCTCTTCAACCCCGTCCCGGCCCCGTGACGGCGGTCGATTTCGGCCGCGCCGCCGCCGACTACGGCCAATGGCGCCAGGGCTTCCCGGCGGAATTCTTCCTGCGCCTCGATGCGCTCGGCGTGGGCCGCGCGGGCCAGCGCATCGCCGATGCGAGGGCCCAGGCGCGGCCAATCGCTTGCTTGGCCGATCGCACCGGCAGTGCGTTTGTGCACAGACCTGCGATCCCGCGGCTTGCTACGCTTCGGGCATCGTTCCCTCGAACGACGTAGGCGGATAGATGCGGCGACGTGACTTCTTCGGCGTCCTGGGAGGTGCAGCAGCGTGGCCGCTGACGGCGCGCGCCCAGGACAAGGCGATGCCGGTGATCGGCGTCCTCAGTACCGGGTCGCCCGGTCCAGCCATTGCGCCGTTCATGGCCGCGTTCCGTCAGGGACTTAGCGAAGCCGGCTACGTCGAGGGACGGAACCTGGCGATCGAATACCGCTGGGCGCAAGGACAATATGACCGGCTACCTACCTTGGCCGCCGACCTCGTCGGCCGCAAGGTCGACTTGATCATGGCGGGCAGCCCGCCCGGCGCACTGGCCGCCAAGAGCGCGACCTCGACGATCCCGATCGTCTTCAGGCACGGCGGCGATCCGGTCGGCGACGGTTTGGTCGCCAGCCTCGCCCGGCCGGGCGGCAATCTCACGGGGGTCAGCCAGCTCGGCGGCGAGGGGCTTACGGCCAAGCGGCTTGACCTGCTGTGCGAGCTGGTTCCGCGGGCCGGGGTGATCGCCCTGCTGGTCAACCCGAAAAACTCGACTGCCGAACATGTCATTCAAGAAGTACTGCAAGCGGCGCAAGCGAAGGGCGTGCAGCTCCCTGTCCTGAAAGCCAGCAGCGAGACTGAAATCGAGGCCGCTTTCGCCTCCCTCGTTCAGCTGCATGCCGAGGCACTGGTCGTCGCCGCGGATCCGTTCTTGTCCAACCGGCACGACCAGTTCGTGGAGCTGGCGTCGCGCTATGCCGTACCGTCGATCTACGCGTGGCGCGAGTTCGCCGCTTCCGGCGGCCTGATGAGCTATGGAGCAAGCCTCACCGCTGCCTTTCGCTTGGTCGGCGCTTACGCGGCGAAGATCCTCAAGGGCGCCAGGCCCGCCGAGATGCCGGTCCAGCAGCCGACGACCTTCGAGCTGGTCATTAACCTGAAGACCGCCAAGGCGCTCGGCCTCACCGTGCCGGAATCCCTGCTCGCCCTCGCCGACGAGGTGATCGAGTAGCGAACCGGCGCGCAACCCGGATTATTTCAACTCGGGATCGTCGGCATGCAGCTTGTGCAGCACGTGGTGAAGCCAGGGCGTCAGCAGCACCGCCGCCGTGCCGATCAGGAACAGGCCGCTGAACAGGGCGTAGAACGACGCGAACAACTTTGCTCCCCGCCCATGCAATTCGGTCACCGGGCCCATGCCGCCCAAGATCATCGCGGCATCGACCAGGGCATCGATCCAGGCCTCGCCGTTGAGGTAGCGATAGCCGAGTACGCCCACCACCAGGGCGGCCAACGTCATCGAAACCGCCAACAACAGGGCGCGCAGATAGGCGTGCAGCTTCGGCGGGCGGTTCAGGCGCTTCATCGGGTCCCCCATCGGCCTCATTGCGGCTTGGGCGGATCGATCCCCTTGACGCCGAACTCGGTCTTGCAGGACAGGGTCGCCGGATCGCAGCCGCCGGGGCAGGGCGTCTGGTGGACGATCTGCCCGTCCGTGCATTGATACAGAAGCTGGCGGTTCGATCCCAGCCCGCAATAGGCGCCGTCGGCCTTGCTCATGCAGGCCTTCTCGCGGAACTCCGTCTCCTCGACGATGACGCGGGACGGCGGCGGCACCGTCTGGGCCAGTGCCGCGCCCGCTGAGACGATGGCCAAGGCGGCGAACATGACGATACGCATCGCTTGTCTCCCGGGGGTAAATCCCCAGGGCAAGAGAACGCGGAGGGGGCCGCCGGTGTTCCCTGGCGATCAGGCCCGCAGGCGCTTCCCCTCGGGATCGTGGAGCGGCCGGTCGTGCGGCGTGGCCGGGAAGCGCTCGCCGAACGCCTCGATCGCAAACTCGCCCGCAGCGGCGTCGGCGACGGAAAGATAGCCGCAGGCGATGGCGCGGCCGGCGGTGTAGCCGTACCCGCCGCTGGTCGTGTAACCGACGATCCGCCCGGCGCGAAGGATCGCCTCGCCGCCGAACAGGTTGGCGCGGCCATCGGTCGAGAACCAGCGGAGCCGGCGCTTGACGCCCTCCTGCTTCTGGCGCTCCAGGGCGGCGCGGCCGACGAAGTCCGGCTTCTTCATCGCGACGGCAAAGGCCAAACCCGCCTCGAGCGGCGTCTCGTCGGGCGAGATGTCGGCGCCCCAGTAGAGGTATTGCTTCTCGAGCCTGAGGCTGGAGATCGCGCGATAGCCGACATCGGCGATGCCCAGCGTCTCGCCCGCCGCGCGCAGGGTTTCGTAGACGTGCTGCGCGTAGTCCATCGGCACGTGCAGCTCCCAGCCCAGCTCGCCGACATAGGAGACGCGCAGCGCGAGGACCGGCGCATAGCCCAGCCGGATCTCCTTGCCGCGCATATAAGGCAGCGCCGCGTTGTCGACGGCGTCGTCCGTGACCTGCTGCAGCACGTCGCGCGCCCGGGGCCCGCAGAGATTGATCACCGCGCGCGATGCCGTGACCTCGCGCAGCTCCACCGACCCGTCGCGCGGCAGGTGCTTCTCCAGGTGCGCGACATCGTGCACGCCATAGGCGCTGCCGGTCACGAAGTAGAACCGGTCTTGCTCCAGACGCGTGATGGTCACGTCGGCTTCGATGCCCCCGCCTTCGTTCAGAAGCTGGGTGTAGACGATCGCGCCCGGCGGGCGATCGAGGTTGTTGGCCGCCACGCGCTGCAGGGCCGCCAGCGCGCCCTTGCCCGTGATCTCGACCTTGGTGAACGAGGTCATGTCGGTCAGGGCCACGCGCTCGCGCACCGCGCGATGCTCCTCGCCCACCTGGTCGAACCAGTTGGCGCGGCCGAAGCTCGGATGATCGACGGGCGCCACGCCTCTGGGCGCGAACCAATTCGGCCGCTCCCAGCCGAACTTCGATCCATAGACGGCGCCGCGCGCCTTCAGCGTGTCGTAGAGCGGGCTGCGCCGCCCGCCCCGCCCGCTCGCCTGCTCGTGGCCGGGCCAGGCGACGGTGTAATAGTTGGCATAGGCCTCGATCGCGCGCTCGAACAAATAGCGCGGCCCGGCATGATGCGCGCCGAAACGCAGCACGTCGAAGGCCCACAGGTTCATGCCGGGATCGCCCTCGGCGATCCACTGCGCCATCGCGCGGCCGGCGCCGCCCGCCGCCGCGATGCCCGAGGTGAAGCCGCAGCAGATGAAGAAATTGTCGAGGCCCGGCGCCTTGCCCATCACCGGCTCGCCATCGGCCGAGATCGGAATCGGGCCGTTGATCATCGTCTTGACCCCGGCCTTCTCCAGCGCCGGGATGCGATGCGCCGCCGCCGCGCCCAGGGGTTCGAAGCGGTCGAAGTCGGGCGTCAGCAATTCGGCGCCGAAACTTGCGGGGATGCCGTGGCGCCCGAAGGGCCTGGTGTTGTCCTCCCAGCCGCCGAACGCGAGGCCGCCGACCTCGGGCTTCACGTAGTAGCGCCCGTCGGGATCGCGGAAGGTCGGCAGGTCGGCCGGCAGGCCCGCGATCTTCTCGGTCACCAGGTACTGGTGCTCGACCGCGCAGACCGCGACCGGCACCTCGGCCATCGCGCCGATCTCGCGCCCCCACATGCCGCCGGCATTGACCGCGGCGTCGCAGCGCACCGTGCCTTGCTCCGTCTCCACCGCGACGATGCGCCTTCCCTCGCGCTTCAGCCCCGTGACGCGCACGCCCTCGCGGATCGCGATGCCGCCGCCGCGCGCCCCGCGCGCCATCGCCTGGGTCACGCTGGAAGGATCGACATAGCCGTCCGACGGCACGAAGGCCGCCCCCACGACGTCCGCGAGGTTCATGACCGGGAACAGCTTCGCCGCCTCCGCGGGGCCGACGAGCTGCATCTCGAAGCCGAAGCTCCTGGCCAGCGTCGCGGCGCGCTTCAGTTCCAGCCAGCGCTCCTCGGACGCGGCCACGCGCAGCGAGCCCACGCCGTGCCAGCCCGTGGCCTGGCCGGTCTCCTTCTCCAGCGCGCCATAGAGCTGGGCGCTGTACTGCATCATGCGCGTCAGGTTGCGCGAGCTGCGGAGCTGCCCGATCAGCCCGGCCGCGTGCCAGGTGGCGCCATGGGTGAGCTGGGCCTTCTCGAGCAGCAGCACGTCCTTCTTGCCCAGCTTGGCCAGGTGATAGGCGATGGCGCAGCCCACCGCGCCGCCGCCGACGATGACGATCTCCGCCTGCGAGGGAATCATGCCGCGAGCTGGCCCACGTACCAGTCGAGGAACTGGGCCACGTTGCGCTCCTTCACCTTCGCCAGCGGGCCGGGCACGTAGCCGCGCGACTGCACGCCCTTCTGCACCGCCTCGCAGATCGTCCAGTCCTGCTCCGAGGTGCGCTGCCAGAACGGCATGATACGATCGAGCCGGTAGTCGCGGCCTTCCTGCGCATGCCCCGCCACCAGCCAATAGACCTTGACCTTCGTCTGGTCCGGGCCGACCGGCGTGACCCGCGTCGACACCGCGTGGTCGCAGGACCCGTGCATCCAGAAACTCGGGAATACCGTCGTGCGCAGGGTGCCGACTTCGGCGTCGGGATACTCGCCCATCAGCGGCGCCACCTGGGCGCCGTCCAGGCTTTCGCTGGCCCATCCGGGCCGGAGCGGCGTGCGGTTGGCGCGGTACCACGCGCCGGTCATGTCGGATTGCAGCGACGGGACTTCGAGGCCCTTGCGCTTCCAGTCGGCGGCGCATGCATCGGTGCGCGCGGCGATTTCGGCCTCGTGGCGCGGGTCATTGAGCTGGATGTCGTAGTTCGCGCGGATGTACTCGGGATGCGTGGTCGGGCAGTGGAAGCACTCGCGGTTGTTCTCCCAGATCACCTTCCAGTTCGCCTGCACCAGGTATTCCGCCGTGGTCGCGATCTTCGCCCGAGCCACGCCCTGCGGCCGCAACGCCGGCGCCAGCACGGCCTCGGCCGCGGCGAAATCCGGCGGCTGTTCGGCCAGCGAGACGAAGATCAGGCCGCCCACCTGGCGCATCGCGACCGGCCTGAGGCCAAGCTCGGACGACGCGACCCCATGCTCGGCCGTGGTGTCGCGCATCAGCTTGCCGGTCAGGTCGTAGGCCCAGGCATGGTAGGGGCACACGAAGGCCGGGGCGCGGCCCCGCTCCTGCGCGCAAATCCGCGCGCCGCGATGGCGGCAGACATTATGGAAGGCGCGCACGCGCCCGTCCCGGCCCCGGGCGACAATCACCGAATCGCGTCCGATCGCGTGGGTGAACCAGTCGCCGGCCTGCGGGATCTCGCAATCATGCCCGGCGAACTGCCAGTTCCGCGCGAAGATCACCGCCATGTCCTGGTCGAACACGGCCGGGTCGGCGTAGAAGCCGGCATCCAGCGCCCAACCGGACCGATAGGCCGCGCGCAACGCCTGAAGAGAACCTGCCGCCACGAACCCGCCTCCCCCGCAAAAATCCGCGGCGGCGAGTCTAGGGGCAAAGCGGGCGCAACGCCAAGCAACGGCTTCGCCGGATCGGCGAAAGAAAAACTTGCGTCAGCCCCGGCGCGACCAGGCGGGTGGCTTCTGCGCCTTCGCCTCCGCCAGCACGAAATCGCGGAACGCGGCGATGCGGTCCTGGCGGGCGCTGCGCTGCGACCAGACGACGTGGTAGGCCTCGGCGACCGGCAGCGCCGGCCTCAGCGGCGCGACGAGCGTGCCGCGGCGCAGGTCCTCGGCCACCATCGGCCAGCGGCCGAGCGCCACGCCGATCCCGCGTCGCGCGGCGTCGAGCGCGAGGTGCGAGACATCGAAGCGCAGCCCTTGCTCGGTGTCGATGCCGCCGAGCCCCGCGGCGCGGCACCAGGCCGGCCAGCCCTCGCGATAGCCGATCACGTGCAGCAAGGTCGCATCGGCAAGATCGCGCCGGGTCATGCGCCGCGCGGCGACCGGGAAGGCCAATTCCGCCCCCAGCCGCGCGGACTTCAGGCCCGGCCAGTCGCCGGCGCCATAGCGCAGTTCGACATCGATCCCGTCCACGGCGAACTCGGCCGGCTCGGCGCGGGTGGTGACGCTGAGCGCGATATCGGGATGCAGGCGGCGGAAACGGTCGAGCCGCGGCATCAGCCACAGCAGGGCGAACGAGCCCGGCGCGCGCAGCACCAGCGGCCCGGCGCGGGGGCCGAGGCGGCGCGCGCCGCCGAACACTTCGCCCGTGCCGGCGCGCAGACGGTCGAGCGCGTCGGCGACCGTGGGCAGATAGGCCGCGCCCAGGTCGCTCGCCGCCAGGCCCCGCGACGTACGGCGGAACAGCGGCACGCCGAGCTGCGCTTCGAGCAGCCGGACCTGCTGGCTGACGGCGGCCGCGGTGACGCCCAGCTCCTGCCCCGCCGCGGCGAAGCTGCCGCAGCGCGCCGCCGCCTCGAAGGCGCGCAGCCAGTTGAGCGGCGGCAGCCCACCCCGCTTTTGCCCCGAATCGTTCACGCGCCCCCGCAACCGGCCATCGGCCTCACTCTACAGAGGCACGGCAGTGGGGACCAATGTTGGCCGCGCGGTGGGTAGGCTACGCTCCGCCGATTGACTTGCCGGCGGCAACGGCAGACACAGGCGAGCGATGGAAGCTTCCGGCGGGAGGGCGAGATGCGGTTCAGCGTGAAATGCGCCGCGGTCGGATTGACCCTGGCGTTCGTGACGGCGGCTTCGCCGGCCTGGGCCGGCTGCGATCCCGAGGACAAGCCCGACAAGACCACCGCCACCGACGCCCGCAAGCGGCTGGAAGCGGCGGGCTACCGGCAGGTCAGCGACCTCAAGAAGGGCTGCGACAATGTCTGGCACGGTCGCGCCACCAAGGACGGCGCGGCCGTATCGGTGATCGTCACCGCCCAGGGCCAGGTGATGCTGGAGACGAATCCCTAGCCTACGGCAGGCGCCCTCAGCCGCGCACCAGCCGCGGTGCCGTCCAGGCGCGGTCCGTGCAGTCGCCAATGCTCGCCGCCGCCGCCCGGCCGGTGGCCCAACGCCACAGGCCGCGCGCCCAGCAGGCCAAGGCTTCGCTGCGCAGCGCCCGCCCGCGGGCGCGATGGAAGGCGATCAGTTCAGCGGTGACCCGCGCCGTGCCGGCAGGGTTGGCACCGGTCGGGCTCAAGGACAAGGCGGTCCGTTCGCTCATGGCTGCTTCTCCCTCATGCGAGCTTGCTCTTGCAGCAATGCGGCTGCTCCTAAGCGAGGGAGATTAATTCATGAATTAATTTGGTATAATATGCTGTGTTGATAAAACATTTATGAATTAGTATCCATAATCAACACCCATCGGGGTCCGGTCAAAATCGACCATGAGCTTCGCCGGTGACATCGAGGTTTTCGTCCGGGTCGTCGAGACGGGCGGGTTTTCGACGGCCGCCCGCACGCTGGGCATGACCCCGTCGGCGGTCAGCAAGCTGGTGGCGCGGCTGGAGGACCGGCTGGGAGCCCGGCTGTTCCGGCGCACCACCCGTCGCCTCAGCCTCACCCAGGAAGGCGAGGCCTTCTACCAGCACGGGGTGCGGATCGTCGCCGATATCGCCGACGCCGAGCGCGCGGTCACCGAACTGGGCAAGGACGCGCGTGGCACGCTGCGCGTGAACGCGGCGGTCAATTTCGGCCATCACCAGATCGAGCCGATCCTGCCCGAATTCCTCGACCGGTATCCCGACATGCGCATCGACCTGACCTTAAGCGACAGCTACGCCAACCTGGTCGAGGAGGAGGTCGACGTGGCGATCCGCGCCGGGCACCTGGCCGATTCGGCCCTGGTCGCGCGCAAGCTGTGCGAGTTCCGCCGCGTCGTCGTCGCCACGCCCGGATACCTGGCGCGCCGCGGAACGCCCCGGAAGCCGCAAGATTTGAAGCAGCACAACTGCATCATGTTCGGCCGCCAGCAGCCGCACCTGAACAACTGGACCTTCGACGGGCCGGACGGGCGCTATGACATCGCGGTCGACGGCAACGTGATCGCCAGCAACGGCGAGACCGTGGTGCAACTGGCGCTGGCCGGCATGGGCATCGCACGGGTGTCCGAGTTCGCGGTCGGGCCGGCGGTACGCGAGGGAAAGCTGGTATCGCTGCTCGAGGACTCGCATCACGACCAGCGCATGCCGATCAGCGCCGTCTACCTGCACCCCAAGCACGTGCTGCCGAAGGTGCGCGTGTTCGTCGATTTCCTGCTGGCGAAGTTCCAGCCCAAGCCGCCGTGGGAGAGCTAGGCGAAGCCGTCGCGCTACGCGCGGGGCGGCGCCTCGCCCAGGCGGTTCCTTCGCGCGAGCCGGCGCGCCATGCCGCGCAACGCCTCCTCCAGCGCGGCCGGGTCTACGCGGTCGGCGCGCATCATGGTGCGCACCAGCGGATCGGACAGCGCGGCGGCGATGCCGGACAGCTCGCGGGAGTTTTCGCGCTCGCGCGCCCGGTTCACGCCGCGCTGCCCGAAGGCGCCCGGCCGATGACTCTTCTGCTCGATATGCAGCATCGCCACCCTCCTCGGTTCCGCTCCATACAAGGCTAGTCGCCGTCGACCGCCGGCAGCGCGGCCGGCGACCCGGTTTCGACGGGCGGCGCCCCGTCGACCTGGATCGCCGGCGCCGCGGGCGCCGCCGGGAAGAGCAGGCTGCCCGGCGTCTTGCCGTCGTCCACCACGGCCTGGCGATGCTGCACATAGGCGCTGCGCAGGCTTGCATAGTAGTCGATGGAGGAGCGCTCCATCGCCTGCAGCGACTCCTGCGCCTGCACGCGCTGGTCGAGCGCCTGTCCCGCCGCGACGGCCGGCTGCGCCGGCCCCAATTGCAGCGGATTGAGCACAAACCCGACCACGGTTCCGGCGGCATCGCGCGCGGTCGACGGGCCCAGCAGCGGCAGGGTCAGGTAGGGTCCGTTGCCGACGCCCCACACGCCGAGGGTCTGACCGAAATCGGCTTCGTGGCGGTCGAGCCCCATGGTCGAGGCCATGTCGTAGACGCCCAACCCGCCAGCCGTGGAATTGACGGCGAACCGCCACACCGTCGACCACGACCGCGCAACATTGCCCTGCAGCAGATCGTTCAGCGCGACCGAGGGTTCCTTCAGGTTGCTGAGAAAATTGCTGACGCCCTTCTGCAGCACGGCCGGCGTGGTCTCGCGATAGCCGTCGACCATCGGCCGCATCACGTGGCGGTCCAGGTAGTTGTTGGTGCCGAAGACGGCGCGGTTGGCTGACTCGGCCGGATCTGCCACCGCCGCGTCATCGGCAGCGGCGCGATGGGCAAGCGCGGTCGCCACCACGCCCGCCACCAGCCACGCCGCGGCTGCACGCCTCGAATTCCCGCTCATGGATCACCCCCGCCCTTTTCCCTGACCGGCGATCGTGCCGAGACCATGTGCCCATCTGGTGGCGATATCGGGGCAAGACTGTGGCGCAGGTTATGCCAGTGTTACGGTGCGGCAAACCCTGCCCGGAAGCGGCAGGAATTGCCGCGCCCGCCTGTCCCGGTCACAAAATGGCGAGCGCGAATCCCAGCGAATGCGCGGGCGCCCGCTTGGCCCGAAGCTTGCTGCACCTGCGCTGCAATCACCCGCCAGGCGCCCGCGGCTCGGCGGAACCGGGCCCGGCATCCATCGGGGTTCATCGAGGAGGCATTCCATGTCGATTGGCGGTATCGGGGCCCATTCCGGGCATGATCTGAGCAAGGTGCTGTCGGCGCTGCTGTCGCGGCTGGACGCGAGCGAAGACGACACGACGGCGCCCGCATCCGACGCGGCCGGCGCTACCGGCGCGGCGACCTGCGGCAAGGGCTGGCAGCGCGGCGAAGCGCGGCTGAGCAGCGATATCCTGACCGTCCTGTTGCGGCTGCAGCAGCAGGAGGAGAAGAACGCCGCGAACCAGCCGGCCGACGACACGGCTGCGGCCGACACGGCGGCCGAGGCCGCCGCGCCTGCAGATACGACCGCGACCGATACCACCGCGACCGACACAACCGCCGCGCCAAGCGATTCGCCGGTCCACCGCCTGTTCGCCGCGATCGACGCCGACAAGGACGGCAACGTCACCAAGGAGGAATTCGAGACCTTCATCAAGGCGAAGGGCGGCACGCAGGAGGAAGCCGACAAGCTCTATGCCCTGCTCGACAAGGACGGCGACGGCAAGTTGAGCGAGGACCAGCTCGCCGACGCGATCCGGCGCGGCCATCACGGCCATCACTACGGCTGGCTTGCCCGTCCCAACGCCGAGCGCCTGTTCGGCAAGATCGACGGCGACGGCGACGGCAAGCTGACCAAGGACGAGGTCGAGAAGTTCGTCACCGACCGCGGCGGCAAGGCCGAGCGCGCCGATGCCTTCTTCGCGCGCGCCGACAAGAACGAGGACGGCTCGGTCGACCAGGCCGAGCTGACGCAGGCAATCAGGCCGCACGCGCACCACCCGCATGGTCCGCGCAGCGACAAGAACGACGGCGAAAACGCCTAGGGCAGGTGGCTGCTCATATGAGATAAGCGTCATGGCCGGGCTTGACCCACGGCTGTCCGGTTGACGCCTGTCGCGTGCGTGCCTCTCTCTTGTCCTCCCTCCCGCAAGGGGAGGGGGGACTCGAACTTCGTGTCCCGGCATCCCATGCCTTCATCCAGCGCCAGCTCGGTGTTCGCTTCCGTGCCATCCGCGCGTCCTAAACCGGACAGCCGTGGATCAAGCCCGGGCATGACGATCAATGGAGGTTGCCTTGAACGTCGCCGACCTACCCGACCGCCGGATCGAGACCGCCGAGCTCTCCGTCAACTTCCTGCGCGCGGGCCAAGGCCCGCCGCTGGTGCTGCTGCATGGCTGGCCGGAGTTCTGCCGCGTGTGGAAGAAGAACATCCCGGCCCTGGCCCAGCGCTTCGACGTGATCGCCCCCGATCTGCGCGGCTTCGGCCAGACCGTCAGGCGCGACGGCAAGCCGGTCGAGCTGACGACTGGCGACATCCTGGCGGCGGACCTGGCGCAGTTCCTCGATGCGCTGAAGATCGACCGCGTGGGCATCGTGTCGCACGACGTCGGTGCCTTCGCCGCCCAGGCTTTCGCCCGCGCCCATCCCGGCCGCGCGGCCGCGCTGTTCTTCTTCGACTGCCCCTATCCGGGAATCGGATCCCGCTGGGGCGAGGCCGGGCACCTGAAGGAGACCTGGTACCAATATTTCCATCAGTGGCCTTTGGCCGAGCAGATCGTGGCCAAGGACCGCGCGGCGTGCCGGATGTATATCGGCCATTTCCTGCGCCACTGGGCGGCCGACCCGCACGTATTCGACCAGGACCTCGAAGCCTGGGTCGACAATTTCCTCAGGCCCGGCAATATCGCGGGCGGTTTCGCCTGGTACCGCGGCACCCTGCCGATGCGCCAGAAGCTGATCCGCGAGGGCGCGCCCAGGATGGACCCGATCCCCTGCCCGACCTATGTGCTGTGGGGCGAGCGCGACCCGATCCTGCGCGCGGAATGGTGCGACCGCATGGGCGAGTATTTCTCGAACATCCAGGTCGCCACCCAGCCCGACGCCGGGCACTTCGTGCATTACGAGACGCCGGAGGCGGCGAACAAGGCGGTGGTGGCGTTCATGGGAAAGCTGGCGAGCGGCGACGGGTGGCGCTAGCTGCACGCGGCTCTTGCGCGGTTCAACTCATGACTCATATCAACCTCTCTTGCGTGTGTTTACATTTCTTGATAAATTAATTATAGATTTTTGGATTTTACCCTGCACATGAGGATGCCAAATGTCGATCTCTCTCAGTTCGCTCGGTGCAAGGTTGGTTGAAGTGACTGCATGTATTGTCGGGCTGACGGCATTGATAAATGCGATCGAGCCCCTCCGCACTGCCGTGTACGAAGCGCTCGACATCAAATCGCTTTCTTGGGATGCAAGGACGGCTAATTCACTTGGCAACACGTCGGATTTCCGCGCCAAGTGCGACTACAGATTTCGTCTGCTCGGCAATGAAAACATATACGCCGTGTCGGGCCAAGCCATTGCGCCGGGGGACACGCTTTATCCAGATACCGTCCGTGCCGGAGCACTTCGCTTATTGATCGACGATCTACGACTGGAGGTAAAGAGCAATACAAAAGGTCACGTCGATATTGTCACGCGAATCGACGATCCCTCGCGCCAAATTAAGAAAGGGGCCGGCAACTACGACACGGCCCTTCCTATTGGCCGCACGGCCACCGTCAATATCGCCCTGGAAGAGCGGTGCTAGTGTCCCGATTCCGAAGTTCGTCACTGTTTGCGACGCACGCCGTACGAACTTCGGAATCGAAAAGGACACTAGCAACTATTTCAAGTCTAGTGCCCCTTTGGAACCCGAAGTTCGCCTCCGGTCTTGCGATCAAGAGAGGGCGAACTTCGGG